>JBCDDH010000009.1:0-65512 GCA_039180415.1 Planctomycetota bacterium
GGCAGGGCGGCGGCCGGGGCGGGGGCGCCGTTGCCGCACGTCAGCGGGGCGGCGGCCGCTACGGCCCCCGGCGCAGGCGCCGCGGTGGCCGCGGGGGAGGCGTCTTCGCCGGAAGACCAAGAGCCGGGCGAGGGCGACGGCGGAGACGGCCGGCACCCCGGCGATCGGGCGGGGATGACCCGCAAGCAGCGTCGGGCGGCCGAAGCGCGGGAGCGGAAAGCGGGGGGTGGCGGGAAGCGTCGTTGACGGCCGCCGGATTAGGAAACCAGCCAGCCCGGAGACAGCCGTCTCCGGGCTTTATGTTTCGCCGTCGCCTTCATGGGCTTGCGCAGCATCCGGAGTCGCGTAGATGACCACACGGTGGGCGAGCGGGGTCAGGCCGTGTTGGTCGCAGATGTTGCGGATGAACTGGTCGAGCGGTTCGGTGGGGAACTCGGTGACCTCGCCGGTGTCGGCGTGGACGAGGTGCCCGACGACGGGCTTGCCGTAGGACAGTTGGTAGTGGGCGCGGGTGGCGTCGAGCAGGACCTCGCGGATGATGCCGGCGTCGATGAGGTGTTTGAGGGTGCGGTAGACGGTGGCCTTGGAGACGCGGTGTTCGGGGTGGTCGCGCTTGAGGTCGGCGATGAGTTCCTCGGCTTCGAACACGCCCTGCCGCGCGAGCACGATGTCGAGGAGCACGGCCCGTTCGGTGGTGAACTTCAGGCCTTGCTGCTTGAGGTGGCGACGGAACACGGCGCACAGCGGCGGGGCGAAGCCGGGCGGCAGTTTGGGCGCGGGCGGGGCGAGCGACGGTTGGGTAAAGCGGACCTTAGACACGCGTATATTGTAATCCTGCGAGCGGTCGAAGAGATGGGACACCGGCCAAAGCCGCGTTTTACCGTGTTTGCCCCGGCGGGCTTTGCGGCGGCTCGCCGGAGGGGCGCCGGGTGCCGGTATTCTGCGGCGATGATCCAACAGACCAACGAGACGGCGGCGGTGGGCGTGGGGATGATCGGGTTGGGGACGGTGGGGCGGGGGGTGGCGGCGTTGTTGACCGAACACGCGGCGGCGTACGCGACGCGCTGCGGCCGATCGATCGCGCTGCGGGCGGTCGTGGTGCGCGACGCCGAGAGGGCGCGGGGCTGGGCGGAACAGGGCGGCGCGGTCGATCCTTCGCTGATCGGTACGGACGTGGACGCGCTGCTCGGCGACGGCGTGGACGTGGTGATCGAGGTCGCGGGAGGCGTGGACGTAGCCCGGCGTTACGTCGAAGCGGCGTTGGCGGCGGGCAAGCACGTGGTCACCGCGAACAAGGCGTTGCTCGCCGCACACGGCCCGGCGCTGTTTAAGTTGGCTCGGACGCACGGCGTGAGCGTGGCGTTCGAGGCGAGCTGCGCCGGCGGCATCCCCTGCGTGACGGCGCTCCAATTCGGGTTGATGAGCAACCGCGTGCAAGGCCTCTACGGCATCCTCAACGGCACGTGCAACTACATCCTGACCCAGATGACCCGACACGGGCAGAGCTACGCCGAAGCCCTCGCCGAGGCGAAAGCGCTTGGTTACGCCGAGGCGGACGAGACGTTGGACGTGAGCGGCGCCGACGCGGCGCAGAAGCTGGCGATCCTGGCGTCGATCGCGTTCGGTGGCGCGGTGCCGGGCGAGGCGGTCGGCTGCGAAGGCATCGACACGCTGGATTTGCTGGACGTGGGCTTCGGCGACGAGTTGGGGTACGACCTGAAGCTGATCGCCGCTGCGGAACAAGGCGAAGGCGGGGACGGCTTGTTTCTTTCGACCCGGCCTTGCTTCGTGAGTAAGGACACCCAGCTCGCGCAGGTGCACGGGGCGTTCAACGCCTTGTCGGTGGTGGGCGACGCGGTGGGCCACGTGATGTTCTATGGGCCGGGCGCGGGCCGGGGGCCGACGGCGTCGGCGGTGGTGAGCGACCTGTTGAACGTGGCGTCGGGCTGGTACCCGGCGGCGTTTTCGGCGATGGGGTTGGTGCCGGACGGCTCGGTGGAAGCGGCGCGTCACCCGAGCGACGAGGTGATGAGCCGTTTCTATCTGCGTTTGGCGTTGAAGGACGTGCCCGGCGGTTTCGGCCGGATCACCACGACGCTGGGCGAGCACGGCGTGTCGCTCTCGGCGGTATTGCAGCACGAAGCGGGCGAGCGTGACGCGGATATGTCGGGCGCGTTCGTGCCGGTGGTGGTGACAACGCACCGGTGTCGACAGGGAGACCTGCGGGCGGCGTGCGCGGCGTTGGCGGATTTGTCGGAGGTCGAGGGCCCGCCGGTGGTGATCCGGATCCTGGATTTCGCGGCGTGAAGCCGGAGACGGCGGCCGGGTGAAGCGTGGCGTCAGAACAGCCAGGTCAACAGCGTGAGCAGCAGGGCGGCGAGGGCCATGAACAACAGCACCTGCCCCGCGAGCTTGATCGCTTCGAGCGGAAGGTCACGCAGGTGCGGCAGCTTGATCGTCTTGTAGACCACGGCCACGCCCACCACGAGCGGCACGCACAGCCAGAACCAACCCGCGTCGATGGGCAGGGGCTCGAAGAACGGCCGCCAGGCGAGCGTGACAGACGCGGCACTGATCGGCGTCAAGCGAACACCTCGGATTCGTCGGGTTCGGCCACGCCGACCGGCTTGCGATACAGCACGTCGATGATCGCGAGCAGGTTGAGCAGCCCGGCCAGCGCGGTGTAGAGCGTGCCCTGTTCTTCGGGCTTGCCGTGGGCGGGCACGTAGCCGCGATCGATGTGGGCCTCGGTGCCGACCCGGCGGTTCCAGGTTTGGCGGAGGTGGTCGTGGTAGCGATCGACGACCCACGCGGGCGCGACCATCATCTGCCCGATGAACCACGCGGGGTGGTCGCGTCGGTCGATCACGCTGATGCCGCCGATGAGCAGACCGCCCAGCCAGAGCGAGCCGATGGTCGCCGCCAGGACCAGGCCGCGTGCGGTGTGGCCCAGCGCGAGGTGGCCGAGGCCGGGCAACGCCCAGCCCAGCACCGCTGCCGCGAGGTTCAGGCCCGCGGCGCTGCGGCGGGCGCGCCGCGCCGCCGCGGCCTTTGGGGCGCTCGGCTCGAGGTTGGCGGGCTTGCCGGTTTTCGGTGTTTTGGGGGGGGTGGGCGGTGTGGGTTCGTTCATGTCGGGCGGGCGTCGGGTCGAAATCGTCGGCGGAGCGCTCGGTCGACGAGGCCGGCTTGACAAACGCCGCGCTCCGCGTTGCACTGCGCGAGGGCGGGTCGAGTCGGGCTGACCCCGCAGTCTAAACCGACCCGCCCCGACGCTCCGTCCGTGCCCCTACGATCGGCACGGCCCGCCCCTCGGAACCCTGGAAACCCGCACGCTTCGGAGGAACCGACCCATGACCCGACCCGTTGCCGACCTCCGTCTCCGCTCCGAACCGCCCGCGCCCGCGGCGCTCGCCAATGAGCCCTTTGTCTCCGAGCCCTTCGGCGATTTCCCCCTGTCCGACCCGGTGTGGCCCGCGCTCGACGCCCCGTTCACGCAACCCGGTCAACCCGACCAACCCGCACACCAGGACCCTCGCGGCTTCTTCTTCGCCCTCGACGACGACGACGACATGGAGGACGACGACCTGTTCGACGATGACGAGAACGACGACGAACTGCTCGACGACGACGATGACGACGACGACTTCTTCGACGACGACGAAGACGACTTCGACGACGACGACGATGACGACGACGACGACAGCTACTTCCTTGGCGACGACGACTAAACGCCCGGCCCACCCTCCGAGCCCCCCAGGCTCAGCCGGGACCCCCGCTTCCCCGAAGCACGCAGGAGCCCGGACCATGGCCGACGAATCCACGAATCAGCCCGAGCAGCGTTACGCCGGCCCCGACCGCCGCCAGAGCGTGGTCGATCTACGCACCGACGGCACGGGCCTCGAGCGCCGTCGCGGCCCCGGGCGTCGCCGCACCGACTTCGCCAAGTCCGCCGAGGAAGGCGAGATGACCCCCGAGCAGTTCCTGTTCATCCAGGCCATCGACGCCTACAAGAAAGTCAATCAGCGGCCGTTCCCCACGTGGACCGAAGTCTTGGAGGTGCTCCGCAAGCTCGGCTACCGCAAGACCCAGCCTACCGAATTGGACATCCGCAGCGCCGAAGACTGGACCGAGGCCGCGGACGCCCCCGCCTTCCCGCCGCCCGTCACGCCGATCGAGGGCGACGTGCCCGACGAGCGCTACGAAGACGCGGCGTAAGACTCGCAGGAAATCCGGAGAGCAGGAAGCCAGCGCGGCGCATCGACGCGGGTGCCTGATTCCCCGCGCCTCGTATCACCCCATCAGTCGCCATAGCGCATCCAAGGCTAGAGCCGCCAACGCCGCCCCCGCCACCGCCGCGATCGCCCACGGGTGCCGCCGGGGCCAGTTGAGCGCCCGCCGCCACCACGTTTCCGGCTCCACCGTCATCACCTCGCGCGCCCGGAACGCGATCAGGTCTTCCGCCAGATCACCCATCGACGCGTATCGCTCGTCTGGCCGCTTGGCCAACGCCTTGAGACAGATCGTCTCCAGTTCCGCCGGCACCTCCCGCCACCACGGCGCCTCCTCGCAGGGCCGCGGGGTCTCCCGGTCGAGCACCTGCTCCAAGACTTCGTCCACGCTTTGGCCCCAAACCAGATTCTTAAGCGCGAGCATCTCGTACAGGATGCTCCCCGCGTTGTACACGTCCGTCCGTTCGTCGACCTCTTGCCCCCGCGCCTGCTCGGGCGACATGTACAGCGGCGTGCCGTACCGCTTGCCCGGCTGCGTCAGCTCCAACGCCTTGCTCGCGTCCGGCACCTCGACCGCGACCGTCGGCTTCTCGCCGTGTACCTTCGCCAGGCCCCAGTCCAGCACCGTCACTTCGCCGAACGCCCCGATCAGCACGTTGGCCGGCTTCAGGTCCCGGTGCACCACGCCCTGCGCGTGGGCGTAGGCCACCGTCTGACACACCGAAATCAGCACGTCCACCAGCCGGGTCAGCGGGTAACGCTCGGCCATGCCGCGGTCCTTCGCGCTTAGCCGGTCGATCACATGCCGAAGGTCCACCCCGTCCAGCTTCTTCATCGTGAAATACAGCGCGCCGCCCGCGTCCCGCCCGACCTCGTACACCGGCACCGTGCCCGGGTGCGCGATCATCGAGGTCACCCGGGCCTCCCGCAGGAAACGGCGGTTCTCGTCTTCGTCGGCTCGCAGGTCGTCGTGCAGCTGCTTGAACACCACCCAGCGGTGCAGGTTTCGGTCGAAGCAGGTCTTGAGCACCGCCGTGCCGCCCGCCGCCAGGTCGCCCCAGTCCCGGTACTTGGTCGCGCCGGAGGGCCAATGCCGCGGCAGCAGCGCGTCCGTCTCCTCGAGATAGATGATCGGCGGCCCCTCGGTCGCCTCCGCCTTCGTCTCCACGGCCGTCGCGTCGGGTTCCGACATTCCCAAATCCTACCGCCGCGCACCCGTCGAGCAGTCCTTGGGCACCGCCCGCGGGCATCGCCCCACACCGCGCTTCATTTCTTGCTCTTCCACGAATCCCGCAGCCCCAGCGTCCGGTTGAACACCGGGCGATCCGGGGCGTGATCCACATCCGCCGTCACGTACGCGTGTCGCTCGAACTGCAAAGGCTCGCCCGGCACGGCTTCCCGCAACGCGGGCTCGATCTTGATCTTCTGTTTCGTGAGCGCGTCGGGGTTGAGGTTCGCTCGCCAGAATTCTTTCGGGTCCGCTCCGTCCGGCGCGCCTTCGGCTTGCTGGTCGGGGTCCGGCGTCACGAACAACCGGTCGTACACCCGCAGCTCCGCGTCGGCCGCATGGGCGGCGCTCACCCAATGCAGCGTGCCCTTCACTTTCCGACCGTCCGGCGAATCTCCGCCGCGTGTCGCCGGGTCGTACGTCGCGTGGACCTCGGTGACGTTCCCCGCGTCGTCGGTCTCGTAGCCCGTGCAAGTCACGAAGAACCCGTACCGCAGCCGCACCTCGCGACCGGGTCCGAGACGGAAAAACTTCTTCGGCGGGTCGACCATGAAGTCGTTTCGCTCGATCAGCAGCTCGCCCGAGAACGGAACCTGCCGCGTGCCCGCCGACTCGTCCTCGGGGTTGTTCACGACGTCCATCATTTCGACCGCGGCCGCGTCCCCGCCGTGTTCGTCGGCCCAGTTCGTGATCACGAGCTTGACCGGGTCCAGCACCGCCATCCGCCGCAGCGCGGCCTTGTTGAGCACGTGTCGCTGATGGTGCTCGAACAGTTCGATCTCGGTGCGTCCTTTGAACTTCGTGACGCCGACTTCTTCGACGCAGGCTTTGATTCCCTCGGGGGAAAAGCCCCGCCGCCGCATCCCCCGCAGCGTCGGCAGCCGCGGGTCGTCCCAGCCGTTCACCACGCCTTCGTCGATCAGGGCCTTGAGTTTGCGTTTGCTGGTCATCACGTACGTGAACTCCAGCCGAGAAAATTCGATCTGCCTTGACGGAAAGATGCCGAGCTTCTCGATGAACCAGTCGTACAGCGGTCGGTGGTCTTCGAACTCCAGGCTGCACAGCGAGTGTGTGATGCGTTCGAGCGAATCGCTCTGCCCGTGGGCGAAGTCGTACATCGGGTAGATGCACCATGTGCCGCCGGTGCGCGGGTGCGTCGCGTGCAGGATGCGGTACATCACCGGGTCGCGCAGGTTCATGTTCGGCGAGGCCATGTCGATCTTGGCCCGCAGTACTTTGGCGCCGTCGGGAAACTCGCCGTTTTTCATCCGCTCGAACAGGCCGAGCGACTCGTCGGCGGGGCGATCGCGATAGGGCGACGCGCTTCCGGGGGTATTCACATTGCCGCGCGTCTCGCGGATCACCTCGACGGGCTGCTCGTCCACGTACGCGTCGCCCTGCTGGATGAGCTGCTGCGCCCATTCGTAAAGCTGCCCGAAGTAATCGCTGGCGTAGCACTCCCGGTCGGGCGTGAAGCCCAGCCAGGCGACGTCCTCGCGGATCGCGTCGATGTAGGCCTGCTCTTCCTTGGTCGGGTTCGTGTCGTCGAAGCGGAGGTTCGTTTCGCCGTCGAAGTCCCGGGCGACGCCGAAGTCGATGCAGATCGCCTTGGCGTGCCCGACGTGCAGGAACCCGTTGGGTTCGGGGGGGAACCGCGTGACCACCGGTTTTTCGAACCGCCCGGACGCCAGGTCCGCCGCCACCGCCTCCCGCACAAAATCCGTTTTGTTCGCTGCGTCTGCCATCGCCGCACGATATCTGCCCCCGCTAAACTCCGCTCCCCGTGCCCGAATCCCCCTTCCAGGTCGTCACCCGCTTCGCCCCGTCCCCCACCGGCGAGCTGCACATCGGGCACGCCCGCACCGTGCTCTACGCATGGGCCTTTGCGCGTCGCCACGACGGGATGTTCCAACTCCGTTTCGAAGACACTGACCTGGCTCGTTCGTCCGACGCTTCCGCCCAAGGCATGCTGGACGACCTGGATTGGCTCGGGTTCCTTCCCGACAACTACGAACCTTCTCGCGGAGTCGGCGGCATCCCCCGCCAATCGGAACGACATCAACAGGGGCGCTACAACGAGGTCATCCAGCAACTGCTCGACGCCGGCGAGGCCTACGAAGACGACGACACGGTTCGCTTCAAGATGGGCGACCACCGCGGCGACGTCACGTTCACCGACGCCGTGTACGGCACGATCGAAACGCCCGCCGCCGACCTCGAGGATTTCATCATCCGCAAGGGCCAAGCCGGGGGGTTCATGCCGACCTTCCACCTCGCCGTCGTCGTCGACGACCACGACTTCGGCTGCACCCACGTGCTTCGCGGCCAAGGCCATCTCAGCAACACGCCCAAGCACGCCGCGTTGTGCGACGCGTTGGGCTGGCCCCGCCCCGTGTGGGCTCACCTGCCCGACATCCTGACGCCCGGCGGCAAAGGGAAGATGGGCAAACGCGACAAGTCCAAGCTCGCCCGCCAACACGCGTCGGACCAAGGCTGGGGCTGCCCCGACGGCATCGCCCCCGCTCGTTTCGCAGCCTTCATGGCCAAGGAGAACCACGACACGGACATCGCCGCCGCTCTTGCCCAAGCCAACGGATTAGCGCTCCCCGAAATCGATGTCGCCGACTTCCGACGTTCGGGCTACCTGCCCGCGGCGCTGCTCAACTACATCGCGCTGCTCGGCTGGAACCCGGGTCAGGACCTCGAGCATTTTTCGGTCGATTACCTCGCCGAGCACTTCTCGCTCGACCGCATTAACAAGGCCAACGGCACCTTCGATCGCGCGAAGCTTGCCTCGTTCAATCAGGACGCGATCTTGCGGATGTCGCTCGACGATTTTGAGCCGGTCTTGCGTGCCCACTTCCAGCAGTTCCACCCCGGCAAGCTCGAACAACTCGGCGAGCATTTCAGGTTGTTCAGCGACGCCTACTGGGAACGCAGCAAAACGCTCGACGACCCCGCGACGCTCGGCGCTTTCGTCTTCTCGGCCCCGACGGAATACAACGCTAAGGCCGTGAAGAAAAACCTGACCAAGAACGAAAACCAGGGTTTGCGGGTGCTCGCCGCGTTGCGGGAGAAGCTGGAAGCCGTGAACCCATGGGACGTCTCCACGCTACGCGAAACCTTGGAACAAGCCTGGCAAGACCTCGGCGGCCCGCACATGGGCCACGTCGCCCAGCCGCTCCGCGTTGCCCTGACCGGCACGGCCGTGTCCCCCGAGATCGACGCCACGCTCGCCCTGCTCGGCCGAGACGAAACCCTGTCCCGCATCGACCGATGCCTCGCGGAGTTTGCCTCGTGAAATACTGGCTCTTCAAATCCGAACCCGGCACCTGGTCCTGGGACGATCAGTGGTCCGCCCCGAAAAAAACCACCGAATGGGACGGCGTCCGCAACCACCAGGCCAACAACCTGATGAAGGCCATGAAGAAGGGCGACCGCGGCTTTTTCTACCACTCGGTCAACGAAAAACGCATCGTCGGCGTCGTCGAGGTCGTCAAGGAACACGAGCCCGATCCCACCGACAAGACCGGCCGAAGCAAGGAAGGCTTCGGCATGGTCACGCTCCAAGCGATCGCCGCGATGCCCGAGCCCGTGTCGCTCGAACAGGTCAAAGCCGAGCCGAAGCTCGAAAGCATGGTGCTCGTCAACAATTCACGATTGAGCGTGCAGCCCGTCACCGCGGCTGAGTTCAAGCACGTCTGCAAGCTGGGGAAGTACAAGAGCTGATTGGCCGTCGTTCGAGAACTGCTCCGCGGCGAGCGGTTAGGGCTTTGCTGCGATATCTCAACTGCAGACGAACCATTAATTTTCGCTTAACAACAAGGAAGCAACCCACGTATGAGTCTCTTGGTCACCGGCAGCATCGGCATCGACACCATCCACGCGCCCACGGGTCAGGCCGACAACGTGCTCGGCGGCAGCGCGATCTACTTCGCCGCCGCGGCTTCGTACTGGTCCCCCGTTCGCCTCGTCGGCGCCGTCGGCGAAGACTTTCCGGGTGAACTCGAAAAGCCGTTCCACGCCTTCGACATCGACCTCGCGGGCCTCGAGAAGCGGGCCGGCTCGAAGACCTTCCGTTGGACCGGCAAGTACCTCGACAACATGAACGACCGCGAGACGCTGAGCGTCGAGCTCAACGTGCTGGCCGAGGACCTGCCGCCCGTGCCGGACGCGTTCAAGGATTCGTCCTACGTCTTCCTCGCCAACACGCACCCCGGCGGGCAGCTCGCGCTGCGGTCGCAGTTCGGCGACGCCAAGCTCGTCGTGGCCGACACGATGGACCTCTGGATTCAGAACGAGCGGGCCCTGCTGCTCGACCTGCTCAAGCAGATCGACGGCCTTGTGCTCAACGATTCCGAGTCGTTCCTCCTCACCGAAGAACGCAACCCCGTCGTCGCCGGCCGGAAGATCCTCGACCTGGGCCCGAAGTTCGTCGTGATCAAGAAGGGCGAACACGGGGCCCTGCTTGTCCACGCCGACGGTGAGGCGGCGTTGCCCGCGTTCCCCGCGGCCGACGTCGTGGACCCCACCGGGGCCGGCGACACGTTCGGCGGCGGCATGATGGGTTACCTCGCCGCCCAAGGCGCGACCGGCGACTTCGCGACGCTCGTCAAGGCCATGGCCGCCGGCACGGTCGTCGCGAGCTTCAACATCGAGAAGTTTTCGCTCGATCGTCTGCTCGACCTGAAGCGTCACGACATCGACGCCCGTTTGAAGCGGTACGCCGCGATGCTCGACGTGTCGTGAGTGTCTCGTCGCCGACCACTCCCGTCTTGGTCAACGGCACGCTCTGCGTCGACACGCTTAGCTTCGCCGACGGCTCGCGCCACGAGGAATGTTCCGGCGGCTGCGGCATGTACTTTTCGCTCGCGGCCGCGGCGATCGGGCAGCCCGTCCGCCTGCTCGCCGCGATCGGGGAGGACTACCCCGAGCCGTTCGTTCGGCAGTTCGAAGACGCCGACGTCGATACGCTCGGCCTGACGCGCCGCCCCGGAAACACCTTCCGCTGGCACGGCCATTACCACGACGACCTCGACGACCGCGACACGCTCGGCCTGGATTTCGATCCCGCCGTCGAAGCCCTGCCCCGGCTTCCGAGGCCGTGGGCCGACACGCGATATGCCTTCCTCGGCGTCAACGCGCCGGAGAACCAGTTCGCGTTGCGGTCACAGCTCCACGACGCCGACTTGGTGCTGCTCGATACGATCGATCTCTACGTCCACAAATACCGCGACGCGTTGATGAAAGCGGTCGCCGCGTCGGACGGCCTGCTGATCAACCGTCACGAATTGACCGACCTGGCGGGCGTCGCGGTGTCGTCCGATCCCGACGATGCCCAGGCCGCCGCGGAGCACGTCTTTGCCGAGTTGCCCGCGTCGTCGTCGCTGGGTTTCGTTGTCGTGAAGAACGGCCCGGCCGGCAGCGTGGTCTGCTTCCGCGGGCACGCCCCGGTCGCCGTGTCGCCTTGCCCGCCGGCGGTGCTCGTCGACCCCACCGGAGCGGGCGACACGTTCGCGGCGGGGCTGCTCGCGTATGCCGCGCGTCACGGCCTGTCGCGCAGCGACGACGAATTGCCGGAGCACCTTGCCACGGCCTGCGGCTGGGGCGCGGTGCTCGCGAGTTTCACGCTCGAAGCCGTCGGCAACGCCCGCCTGCTCACGCTCACGCCCGAACAGTTCGAAGCCCGTCGCGCGGCCTACGCTGACTCGCCATGAGCCGGCCTCGCCCTCAATCCCCGAACGCCTCCGCCTTCACGCTGATCGAGTTGCTCGTGGTCATCAGCGTGATCGCCCTGCTGATCGGGATCCTGCTGCCCGCGCTCGGGGCCGCCCGCCGCGCCGCGGTGGACACCAAGTGCCAGGCGAACCTCCGCACGACCCACCAGTCGCTTACCGCGTTCGCCGTCGATCACGACGCCCGTTTGCCCCTGGGCTACCGGCTCGGCCGGATGCAGTTCAACACGATGGTGTACTCCGGCTTTGGCGACGGACGTTTTGTGCTCTTCGGCCTGCTCACGGACCAAGCCCCCGGAAGCGTCGCCGGCGGGTACGTCGGCAACGGCGAAACCCTGTACTGCCCGGCCGAGACCGCGCCGGGCCAGAACTACGACACGGCCGACAACCCTTGGCCGCCCGGCACCCCGGGGAACAACGTCCAGGCCGGGTACGCCTCGTTCCCGTTCGTCGATTGGGGTTTCGGAAGCGAACCGCCCGAGTGGCCGACGCTGGACAACCTGGAGCCCGGCCAACCGCTGCTCGCCGACGGCGTGGGCCTGCCCGACCGGCTGGATTCCCGCCACGTCGATTTCGTCAACGTGCTGTACACCGACTCGGCCGTGCGACGCGTCGAACGCTCGGCCTTCGACGAACCGTTGTCGGAGATCACCGCGCTCGACGCGGCGTTCAACCCGCAACAGGAAGCGATATGGGAGATCCTTCAGGCTGCGCGTTGAGCGAGTTGTTGGATCCCATAGGTTTCCCCGTGGCGCGTCTCACCATCGCGGACGGAGCCACCACTCCCTGCTTCACTTGCCAAACAACGCGAGCGGGCCCGGCCAACCGGAGTCCGGTGAATAACCCCATGCATCCAACCCTCACACCGCCTCTCGCGGTCGCTTTTTCTTCGGCCCGACGCGCTTTCACTGTGTTGTCGGCCTCTTATTCGCCGTCCAAGCTGGATTTTATGCCCGACGCCGATGTAGAAGCGAAAGTCGTTTGGTCCGAGCATGCGCACATACCAAGTCAGCGGATTACGCACATTCGAAGGGAGGTTCAAACGAGGTGCCTCACCAAAACCGATACGGTTCGTTGCGGGTCCGCAGCGCTCGACCCAACCTGCTTGCGTTTAGCTTTTCCTAGCTAGCGGTTAGCAACTACCTGCTTGCGCTGCGGCGATCGCCCCTATCGCCGATTGTTGACCGTCGGCTAGGTATCCGAGTTCTCGGATTGAAGTGGACCTTTGACGATTCTGTAGACCATCGGCGGTAAACCCCAGATTGGCCCAAGCGAGTATGCGGCAATCGCAGCGACTGACAACCAGAGGTTGAGGTCTTTGCCTTCGCTGAGGTTCAAGAGCGCGACAAAAACAACCGTGAAGCTGGCGATCATCAACCAGATGCTCAGCCACGTCAGCGAGTCGGGAATCGGGCGGCCAAATCTGTCTTTGAGCAAGAACCAAATGTATAGCCAGCCCAAGAACAGCAATTTGACGACAAGCGTGAGTTCGAAACTCATACCCGTCTCACCTGCTTTGTATAGGTGTTCTCACCGCCCCTCCAGCAGCCGCTGTCCGAGGAAGTCCGCTAGGTCCGGCACCTGTTCGACCTTGTCGATGACGTTCTGGATGTCGTATTCGAGGCGGACGAACTCGACGCGGGGGGCGGTTTCGTTGGGGTTTTCTTCGCTCGCCTCGTCGGCGTCGTAGAGGATGGCGTAGCTGGCGCGGGGGTCTTTGTCGCGGGGTTGGCCGACGGAGCCGGGGTTGATGATGCACTTCTCGTTGTCGGTGAACTTGTACATGCCGCCCAGGTCGGCGGGGGGGTAGAAGTCGGGCTCGTCGGTGAAGGCGCCGGCGACGTGGGTGTGGCCGCAGAAGCAGCGGGACTCGATGCGGTCGAAGATCTGGTCCATCTTGGCCGGGGCGGTGATCACGTCGTCGGGGAAGACGTACTCGTTGATGGGCCGGCGGGGGCTGGCGTGGACGTAGAGCGCGCCCTCGTGCCAGCGGCGGATCAGGAGGTTGCCGAGGTATTCCCAGCGGCAGCGGCGTTGGTCGTCGTCGTGCTCGTCTTCGAACTGCTTGCGGGTCCAGAAGGCGGCCTGCTCGGCGGAGGTGTTGAAGCTGGTTGGCTCGTAGAGGACGGCGAAGTCGTGGTTGCCCATCATGGCGAACTCGCAGTGCTCCTGGACGAGGTCGAGGCATTCGACGGGGTTGGGGCCGTAGCCGATGATGTCGCCGAGGCAGTGGATGGCAGAGATGCCGCGTCGCTGGATGTCGGCGAGGACGACCTGGAAGGCGTCGAGGTTGCCGTGGATGTCGGAGATGAGGGCGGTGGGCATGGGGGCTGGGCGGGAGTATGGGGGCTCGTGATTCGTGGCGGCTCGAAGCGCGGGGTCGCGGTTCGCCAACGGCCCAAGGTACAGCATGGCCCGCGGCGGGGGACTCCGCGTGCTTCGGGAAGGCTTGGGGCGAGGGCCGCTTACTCGCTGGCGGCGGCGGGGGATTCGCCTTGGGGCTCGGCGGCCGCGGGGGCGTCGATGCTCAGTTCGTCGGCGTTGAGGTTGAGGGGGGCCGGGGCCAGGAAGGCGGGCCACTCTTCGGCGAGTTGGACGGCGCGTTCGGCCTGCCCGGGCAGCGATCGGACGGGGTTGGCGGGGCGTTGGCCGGCTTGCCCGGCGTTGGGGGCCAGGGTGTCCAGGACGGTGAA
Organism: Planctomycetota bacterium; assembly: GCA_039180415.1. Lineage (GTDB taxonomy): Bacteria > Planctomycetota > Phycisphaerae > Phycisphaerales > Phycisphaeraceae > CAZIXN01. The sequence goes on from JBCDDH010000009.1 coordinate 13,886, forward strand.
GCACTGGTTGGCGAGGTTGAGGGCGGGCTGTCGATTCTCGGCGGGCAGCACGTCGGCGGCGATCTGAGCGGTGGTGAGCCGGATGTAGCGGGCGGCGGCCTGGATGAACGCGCGGGCGGCGTCGCGGCCGAAGCCGCCGGGTTGGCCCAGCCCCGAGATGAACAGCTCTTGCATCGCGGTCAGCTCGGGCTGGTAGGTCAGGCCGGGGTCGGCGGCGTGGAGGGGCACCCGGGCGTTGAAGAGGCTCAGGAGGATGTCGCGTTGGCCCGAGACCTCGGCGGTGCGGATGGCGTCGATGAGCTTGCCGGCGACAAAGCCGTTGCTCTCGACGGAGGCGGCCTCTCCCAGGACGCGGATGAGCCGGGCCTTTTCGTTGTCGCGGATCCCCAGGGCTTCGTTGTTGAGTACGACGAGCATGGAGCGGGCGGCGGCGTAGCGGACGCCGGGGGCCTCGTCGACGATGCCGGTCTCGAGCATGGGGACAACCGAAGCGTCGACGACGCGGGAGCCGAGCATCATGGCGTTGATGCGACCGATCTTGGTGAAGGTGGGCAGCCCGTTACGGAGGGCGGCGGCGATGGCGCGGAAGTACTGGGCCTGGAAGGCGGCTTCGGCGCGGAGGTCGTTCAGAGGGACGAGGAGGCGTTCGCGGGCCTCGGCGACTTCCTCGGCGTCGGCATCCTCGTCGGCGAAGGCGGCGAGATTGGCGCTGATAAAGGTTTCGACTTGGCGGGCCTCGTCGGCGTTCCACGCGCCGTTTTTCTGAAGGACGGCCTGGGACAGGGCGTCGCCGTTCTGCGCGGACCCGGGCGGGGCTGCGGTGGCGATCAACAGCATCGCCAGCATGAGCGGAGTGGGAGAAGCGAAACGAGCGAGTGTGGCGGCGACCCGGCGGGCATGGCGAACGGTCTGCAACACGCGGGTCTCCATCGTGGATACGTCTGAAACGGGTTTGGTCGGCGTTGGGTCCGCAAAAAAGCCGAGCGGACACGGGGAAACTCCTCCCGCCAAGCGACGCAACGTACCCCCGGTCGGCGGGCGGTGTCAACGTCAGTGCGTAGGAGTCACACCGGTCCGGTGGAGCAAAAAAGCGGCCGCGGCGGCGACGTCGGGCGTGGAGACCGTGGCGATGAGCGTGTCGTCGTCGCGTTGGCGGCGGTAATCGGTCGCGCCATCGGCCGCGCGGGCGGCGCGGACCACCCAATGCCGGGTGTCGTCGGGCGGCTTTGAACGCCCGGAGGCGTCGCGGTCGGTAGCGGGCCAGAGCGCGTAGCCCCAGGGGCCGACGAGGGCGGGGTCCGTGGGGCCGAAGACGCTGACGGTGGGCACGCCCAGCCCTACGGCCAGGTGCAGCGGCGCGGAGTCGTTGGCCAGGACCAGGCGGGCGGACGCGAGCACGGCCATGAGCCCGGCGACGTCGGTCTGTGGCCAGACGGAGGCGATGCCCTGGGTTCGGAGTTCCGCGCGGAAGCTTTCGATGCGCTGGGCCTCGTGGGGGGCGCCGACCGCGACGACGGCGGGGTCCAAGCCGTGTCCGCGGGCTTGGACCAACTCGGCGGCGACCTGGGCAAAACGTTCGACTGGCCAACACTTACAGCCCCACTGTGCGGTCGGGGCGACGACGAGGTACGCCCCGGCGTGCAAGCCTTGTTCGCGAGCCCAGGCTTCGGTTGACGCCCGCGCTTGGGGATCGACGGCCAACCCGAGATCGCCCGCGACTTGCGCCAGGGTTTGCGGGACCGGGATGCCGTCCGCGTGGAGCAGGCCGAGCATGGACCGCAGCGCCCAGACGTCGCCGACTTCGCCCGGCCCGGCGATCACCACCGACGCGCCGCGGCGTCGTTGGACCGTCCAGATGTCCTCGGCGTCGGCTTCGCAATCCCGCACGACGGTGTGCCGGACGTTGTATCCCAGCCAGCCGAGTTCCCGCGCGTCGGCGAAGCCCACGCGGCGCCGCGCGCGCGTCGCGATCGTCTGGATGCCCGAGCGGGCCAGGCCTTGCAGGTCGTACACGCGGTCGAAGCGCCGGCCGTGGAGGATACGGGCGAGCTTGGCGACCTCCCGGCTGAGCTTCCACGCGTTGCCGAGGCGGTCGCGGTGAAACGGGATCACGTCATCGACGGCGGGGTGATGCTCGATCGCCGCGGCGAACGGGCGGTTGACCAGCCACGTGAGGTGGCAGCTCGGCCACTCGCGTTTGATGGCCACGGCGACGGGGACGGTCCGTGCGACGTCGCCGAGCGCCGAGGGGCGCACGATCAGGACGCGCTGCGGGTCCGGGTCGGGCATCGCGGCACGATACGGGATGAGGCGCTCCCCGACGCTTCGCCCGCCCGACGGCTCGGCGTGCGACGAGGTTTCAGGCGAAGAACGCCTTGGCCTTCTCGATGCCGGCGGCGAGGCGGTCCAGCTCGTCGGTCGTGTTCAGGAAGCTCAGCGACGCGCGGACGGTGGCGGGCACGCCGAAGCGGTCCATCACGGGCTCCGCGCAGTGGTGCCCGGTGCGGACGGCCACGCCCTGGCGGTCGAGCACCGGGCCCAGGTCGTAGGGGTGCATGCCGTCCACGACGAACGAGAGGATGGACGCCTTGTGCTCCGCGGTGCCGATGATCCTCACGCCTCCGAGGGCTTCGAGTTTCTCCGTGCCGTACGCGAGCAGGTCGGCCTCGTGCCGCGCGAGCGCCGCGTGATCGAGGGCGGTGTACCAGTCGACCGCCGCGCCCAGGCCGATCGCCCCGGCGATGTTCGGCGTGCCCGCCTCGAAACGGTTCGGCGGGTCTGCGTACTCGGTTTTCGCGAACGTCACGCGCGAGATCATCTCGCCGCCGCCCTGGTACGGCGGCATCGCCGCAAGCAACTCGGGCTTGCCGAAGAGGACGCCGATGCCCGTCGGACCGAAAAGCTTGTGCCCGGAGAACACGAGGAAGTCGCAATCCAGTTGGTTCACATTCAGCGGCGGGTAGACGTCTGCCTGCTCGGGGTGGGTGGGGTGCGGCGCGGCCTGACACGCGTCGAGCAGGACCTTCGCGCCAACCCCGTGCGCCGCTTCCACGATCTGCTTCGCGGGATTGATCGTACCCAGCGCGTTGGAGACCCACACCACCGAGACGATCTTCACGCGTTCGTCCAGCATCTCGTGGAACGCTTCGAGATCCAGCTCGCCCGCGTCGGTGATCGGCACCACGGACAACTCCGCACCGGTCGCTTCGCACGCGAGCTGCCACGGCACGATGTTGGAGTGGTGCTCCATGTGCGAGATGACCACGCGGTCGCCCTTGCCGAGCGAGAGCGGGTTGCCCGGCCGGGTCGCGGCGTGGGCGACGAGGTTGATGCCTTCGGTCGCCCCGCGCACGAACACGCACGACTCGGCCGAGGGCGCCCCGACGAACCGCGACACCTTCAGCCGGGCGTCTTCGTACTGCTGCGTCGCCTCCTCCGCGAGCTTGTGCAGCCCGCGGTGGACGTTCGCGTTGGACTGTCGGTAGTAGGCGTCGATCGCTTCGATCACGCACGCGGGCTTCTGGGCGGTCGCCGCCCAGTCGAAGTACGCCAGCGGCTGGCCGTGGGCTTCGCGCGAGAGGATCGGGAATTCGGACCGGAGCAATCGCGAGGTTCCAGCGGGGTCGTGGGTCGGGGTGAGGCTTGCAGAAACAGACATGATCGATCGTAGACTTGCTGGATGGATTCGTCGAAGCGCATCGCCGGCTTACGGATGCAGTACCACTTCCGTGAGTCCCCGCGGGGCCTGCTGGCGTGGGACGTCCACCGGCTGATCCGCCTGGCCGAGGGGCTGCCGGTGCGGGCGGTGCCCCTCTCCGACATCCGCGAGATCGACGAGCCGTACTGGTTCGGCCACGCCGACACGGGGCCGACGTGCCGCCAGATCGCCGAGCACGCCCGCCTGATCCGCGACGTAGACCTCACCTACCCGATCCTGCTCTGCCACGAGGGCCGGGTGATGGACGGGATGCACCGCGTGCTGCGAGCGCTGATCGACGGGAACGAAACGATCGACGCGGTTCGTTTCGCCGAGCCGATCGAACCGGATTACGTCGGCCGTGATCCGGAAGAGTTAGCGTACGACTGAGCTGGACGGTCTCGACCCGCGAAGCTCACACCTCGATGCTCAACCCCTGCGCCTTCGGCAGCTTCTCGATCATTTCTTTCGCGAGCAGCTGACGGACCGGTTGCAGATCCATCCGGCCGAACCCCTCGGCGGCGAAGGCGTAGATCAGCATCGCGCGGGCGACGTCTTCGCTCAGGCCACGGGACATGAAGTAGAAGACGTTTTCGGGGTCGACGGCGCCGGTGGTGCAGCCATGCGTGCACTTGACGTCGTCGGCGTAGATCTCCAGCTGCGGCCGGGCGTTCACGCGGGCGTCGTCGCTGAGCAGCATGTTGCGATTGGACTGCACCGCGTCGGTGAGCTGCGCGATCTGGTCCACGATGATCCGGCCGGTGAACACGCCGCGCGATTGGCCGTTCAGGATGCCCTTGTAGTACTGGCGGGAGTCGCAGTCGGGCGCGGCGTGGTGGACGCGCATGGCGTTGTCGAGGTGCTGATCGCCGTGGCCGACGTACAGGCCGTTGATCAGGCAGTGGGCGTTCTTGCCGGCCAGCGTGGGCAGCACGTTGTTGCGGACGAGCTTGCCGCCCAGCAGCACGGTGTGCGAGTGGACGTCGGCTTTTTCACCCAGGTGCGCGAACAGCGAAGAGACGTTGAACGCCGACTCGGATTCCTTTTCGAGCAGGTAGTGGTGGACCACCGCGTGCTCGGCCGCGAAGACCTCGGTGACGGCGTTGTTGAGGTACACCGCGTCGTCGCCGGTCGTGACGTAGTGCTCGATCACCGTGGCGGACGCGCCTTCCTCGGCGACGATCACGTTGCGCGGGTGCGCGGCGACCGGTTCGTCGGTCGGCGTGGCGATGCTGAGCACATGGATGGGCTTGTTCGCGTGCTGGCCGCGTTGGACGTGGACGAACACGCCGTCTTCGACGCTGGCGTTGGACAACGCTGTGAACGGGTCGTCGGTGTCTTTGGTCAGCCCGCCGATGAACGGCTCGAGCAGGTCGCGGTGCTCGCAGGCGGCCTTCTTGAGGGTGCAGCAGGTGACGTGGTCGCCGAGCGCCGCGGCGTCGTCGGAGAGGTCTTTGCGGAACCGGCCGTTGACGAAGACGAGGGTGACGTCGTCGAGGCCCGGGATGGCGAAGCGGTCGGCGTCGGCGCGGGACAACTCGGCGTCGTCGACCGCGCCGACGAAGTTGATCTGCTGCAACGCGTCAAGGTTGGTAAACCGCCAGGACTCGTTGCGTTTGTCGGGCCAGCCGAGCGCGTTGAAGCGTTCCCGGCCCGCGTCGCGCAGGGGGTTGAGCCAGCTCTGGCACTCGGGCAGATCGCGGGGCGTGGCGGTCTCGATCACGCCGTCGAGTGTACGGGGGTGGTGGATGGTGGTCATGGCAGGCCCTGGAGGATCAGGCGGAAGCGCCGACGGCTTCGTTCACGCCGAACGGCGCGTAGCCGGTCTGTTCGAGGTCGGCGGCGACTTCCTTGCCGCCGGACTTGACGATCTGGCCCTTCACGAGGATGTGCACGTGGTCGGGCACGATGTAGTCGAGCAGGCGCTGGTAGTGGGTGATGAGCAGGAAGCCGGTGTCGGTGCCGCGCATCGAGTTGACGCCCTCGGAGACGATGCGCAACGCGTCGATGTCGAGCCCGGAATCGGTCTCGTCGAGGATGCCCAGCACGGAGCCGAGCACGGCCATCTGGAAGATCTCGAAGCGCTTCTTCTCGCCGCCGGAGAAGCCCTCGTTGACGTTGCGCTTGAGCATGTCGTAGGGCACGTTGATCTGCTGGGCCTTGGCGCGGAAGTGCTTGAGCAATTCGGCGGCGTCGAGTTCTTCCTTGCCTTCGAAGGTGCGCTTGGCGTTGACGGCGGCCTTGAGGAACTGCATCGCCGAGACGCCGGGGATTTCGACCGGGTATTGGAAGGCCAGGAACAGCCCCGCGTTGGCGCGTTCGTCGGGGCCAAGCTCAGTGATGTCTTCGCCTTGGAAGCGGATTTCGCCTTCCGTGATCTCGTAGTCCTCCTTGCCGGCGAGGACTTGAGCCAGGGTCGATTTGCCCGAGCCGTTGGGGCCCATGATCGAGTGGACCTCGCCGGGCATGATCGTGAGGTCGACGCCGTGGAGGATCTCGATGGACGGCTGGTCTTCGAGGCGGACGTGGAGGTTCTTGATTTCGAGGAGGGGGGTGGTCATGGGTTTCTCGGGGTTTTTTGACGCCAAGACGCCGAGGGGAGGTCAGGATTGCTTGCGTAAATTGTCGAGCACGCTTTCGACCTGCCGGTGGTTTTGGGCGGTGGTTTTAATGATGAGGTTGCCGTTGAGAGCCTTCACGGTGCTGCGCTGGCTTTCCCATTCTTCGGGGAAGCCGACGGATTCGGTAATGATCTGGATGATCTGCTCGGTCGGTCGATCTTGCGGGAACTCCGCTTGATCGCGGGCTAGGTCGCGGATGTCGTAAACCCGGGCTTCGCCACCCGGCATGACCTCCCGAAACAGGTTCACCTCGAGAACACCGTCAGTCTCTTTGAGGGTGATCCGATCGAGCGGGCCGATGTCGGCGGGTTCCAGCGAACGCAACGCGACGAGCAAGACGAGTCGCCCGGGGATCGGGCCGCTCTGCAGCGTGACGGTTTCTTCTTTGGTGATTTCGAGCGTACGGAGGGCGGGCCAGTTGACGAACAGGGCGTCGACCGTCTTTTCGCGGAATTCGTCGACGACCTGTTCGAGGGTTGCCTCTTGGTAGTTCGGCGCGTAACGCGTCCATCCCAGTTCCGCCCGCTCGGGCTCGACCGCGGGTTCGGCTCGGGCCTGAAACGACAGGAGCGTCCCGGCGGCGAGGGTGATCACCAGGCCAAAGATGCGTGAAGCCGTACTCATAGACACGTTCCTTTCGCGAGCGGGGACATAGGTCACAGCAAATGCGCTCAGCCCACGGAGCCTTCGAGGCTCACGGCCAGCAGCTTGTTCGCCTCGACCGCGAACTCCATGGGTAGTTCGCTGAAGACTTCCTTGCAGAAGCCGTTGACCAGCAGACTCATCGCGTCTTCTTCGCTGATGCCGCGGGCGGTGCAGTAGAACAGCTGGTCCTCGGCGATCTTGGTGGTCGAGGCTTCGTGCTCGGCCGTGGCGGTGGTGTTGCGGACGTCGACGTAGGGGAACGTGTGGGCGCCGCACTGGTCGCCGATCAGGATCGAGTCGCATTGCGTGAAGTTGTGGGCCTTTTTGGCGGACTTCCGCATCTCGACCAGGCCGCGGTAGGTGTTGTGGCCCCGACCGGCGGAGATGCCCTTGGACACGATCGTGGAGGTCGTGTTCTTGCCGATGTGGATCATTTTGGTGCCGGTGTCGGCTTGTTGCTTGAGCGTGGTTAGGGCGACCGAATAAAACTCGCCTTTGGAGTGGTCGCCTTTCATGATCACGGACGGGTACTTCCACGTGATCGCGCTGCCGGTCTCGACCTGGGTCCACGAGATGTGGGCGTGATCCCCATTGCAAACCCCGCGTTTGGTGACGAAGTTGAAGATGCCACCCTTGCCGTCTTCGTCGCCGGGATACCAGTTTTGGATCGTCGAGTACTTGATCTTCGCGTCCTTCTCGGCGATCAGCTCGACCACCGCGGCGTGCAGCTGGTTTTCGTCGCGCTGCGGGGCGGTGCAGCCTTCGAGGTACGACACCTCCGCGCCTTCGTCGGCGATGATAAGGGTGCGCTCGAACTGCCCGGTGTTCCGCGCATTGATGCGGAAATAGGTGGACAGTTCCATCGGGCACTTGGTGTTTTTCGGGACGTACACGAACGAACCGTCGGAGAACACCGCGCTGTTGAGGCAGGCGTAGTAGTTGTCGGCATAGGGGACGACCGAGCCGAGGTACTTCTTGACCAGCTCGGGGTGATCGCGGACGGCCTCGCTGATCGAGCAGAAGATCACGCCCGCCTCGGCGAGCTGTTTCTGGAAGGTCGTCGCGACGGAGACGGAGTCGAATACCGCGTCGACCGCCACGGGCTTGCCGCCGACGGTCGCGGGGATTTCCGAGCCGTCGCCGCCTTCCTTCACGCCGCGGGCGTCGAGCTCGGCGGCTTCCGCGGGGGACGCGTCGGTGATGCCGAGCAGCGCCTTGGTTTCGTTGAGCGAGATGCCGAGCTTCTCGTACGTCTCCAGCAACGCGGGGTCGACCTCGTCGAGCGACTTGGGGGCCTGCTTGGGCGCGGCGTAATAAGAGATCGACTGGAGGTCGGGCTGCTCGTAGCCGTAGGGCAGGAATTGCCAAGTCGGCGGGTTCATCTTCTGGTGGTGCCGCAGAGCCTTGAGCCGCCAGTCAAGCATCCAGTCGGGCTCGCCCTTCTTGGCCGAGATGAAGCGGACGGTGTCGTCGTTCAGCCCGGGCGGGGCGAACTCCTGCTCGATGTCGGTGGTCCACCCGTACTTGTATTCGCGCCGCTCTTCGGTCATCGCGGCGACTTCGGCGGTGGTGGTCATGGGCTTGTCGGCCTTAGCTAGCTAGGGTTCAAGGAACAGGGATCGGCTCACGAAACCCGTCCAAGTTCGGGCGATTCGTGTCGTTTTTTGGCGTCCGCACGACCGATTCGGGCATCAAAGCGTCCAAAACGTTCACGTGCGGTTCGCAGCGCAGTGTAGACCTATTCGGAAGCCTTGACTACTATTCTGCGAACGAATTTCATCGCGGGATTCGCCGATCCTTTGATCGTCGATCGCCGAAATGATCAAGGCTCCGCACGGGTTGTTTTATACAGTCCGATCCCCGTTCCCCGAACCCCAGACCGACCATGCCCATCGCCCTCTCCGAAACCGCCGCCAAGGAAATCAAGAACATCATCGAGCAGCAGGAACTCGATCGCGAGAACGTCCGCCTCCGTGTCGGCGTCAAGGGCGGCGGCTGCTCGGGTTTCTCCTACCTGCTGGACCTGACCGAGACGCACCGCGACAACGACGAAGAGTTTGAGATCCACGGCATCAAGGTCGTTTGCGACCCCAAGTCGTACCTGTATCTCAACGGCACGAACGTCGATTTCAAAGACGAGGTGATGGGCCGGGGCTTCGTGTTCAACAACCCCAATGCGACGAGCACGTGCGGGTGTGGTTCGTCTTTTAGCGCTTAAGCAACGCGATCCAGGCATAACCATCGGAAGCCCGCGTTCGTTGACGCGGGCTTTTCCTGCTTTCGCGGGGTCGCCCGCCTCGATACAAAAGCGGGCGTGAAACTCTGGCCCCATCACGAACGGGCGATCGCGTCGTTGATCGGTGAATTATCAGAGGGAACCGACGCGCTCGCGCTCATCCTCGGCGGATCGCTGGCCCGCGGTTGGGGTTCGCCGACCAGCGACCTCGACGGGCACCTGCTGATCGCCGAGTCGGCGATGGAGCGCCATGTCGCAAACGGGCAATACGTTTTTGTTCCCCAGCGCAACCACTGCGACTACGACGGCGGGTATGTCGATCTGAAATTGGTGTCGCATGCGCTGCTGGAAGACGCGGCGGCCCGGGCGAGCGAGCCGTTCCGAAACGCTTACGTCGGCGTCGAAGTCGTCTGGGCACGCGACGGCGTGGACGCCGACGGCTTGCGTTCGCTGATGGCCCGGATCGCGACGTATCCGGAAGCCGACCACGCCGAGAAGGTGATGCTGTTGGCGAGCCACCTGCGGGGGATGCACTGGTACGTCGCTGAGGCCGACAAACGCGACGACCGGTACCTGATGCTGTGGTGCGCCCAGCGGACGGCGCTGCTGGCGGCGCGGCTGGTGCTGGCCGAGAATCGGATGCTGTATCCGTTTCACAAGTGGCTCATGCGGTCGGTGCGCGAGTTGCCTCAGAAGCCGGCGGGCTTGCTCGACGCCATCGACGCCGCGCTGGCGACGCCGAGCGCCGCGACCGTGCGGGCGTTGGCGGAGTTGGTGGACGGTTGGCGCGACTGGGGCGCCCCGGACGCGTGGTGGAACCCGTGGCTTTCGCGGACCGAGTGGGCCTGGCGGATCCGCGGGGAAGGGGCGATGGGGATCGACGAGGTGTGAGCGGACGAGAGGATCAGGCGGCTGGGCCGTAGGTGCGTTCATCCTTCCGTCTTGTGATTCAGCAGCCAGGCCGTGATCGCCTCGAAGTCGAAGTCGTTCTCGGGAAAGTCGCGGATCGTGGTCCGAGCTCCGCTGCCCAACGCCAGTAAGACCACACGGCCTTGCCCGATCTGGCCGACGACCATCACGGGCATCTGACCGGTCGGCGGGTCGGCGGTCCGCGGTTGGCCGTTATGGTCGGTGACGGGCACGGTCTGGGGTCGGTGGATTAGCAGCACCGCGGAGGCGACGGGCTCGAAAATCCAGGCGCAGGTGAAGGCATACACGGTTTGGCCGGGCGAAAACCCCGGGATGGTCGGATGCGTCGCCAGCACGTCCGCTTCGACTAGTCTCCGCTCGTCCAGCCAGCCTCCTCCTTCGTGGTTGTGGTGGGAGCCGAGGGGTGTCGGCCGGGCGAGGTTGATTCGCATGACCAGCGGGTGATCGACCCCCGGCCGGTTGCCGCCGGTGAAGTCGTTGGTGTACATCGGCACGCCGGACTCGATCGCGGCGACGAGCGGCGCGAGCACGTCTTCGCGGATGTTGGTGTGGTGGCCCAGGTAGATCAGGTCTAGGCCGGCCCACGCCTCGGGGTCGGTCGCCGAGACCATCGGCCGATCGGCCAGCCCGCGGTTGACCAATGCCGCGGGGTCGTTTTCGGTGCCCGGCTCGACCAGCAGCACCACCTCGTACCGAGGCCCAGCAAGGTGCACCTCGGCCATCCCCAATTGGCGGAAGTAGCCCGGGATCACCGTCTGGTCGGGGTCGATCGACGTCGTCGCCGCCGTCTGGCTGACCAGCACCCCGACCCGGATCGTCTCCCCGAGCGGGGCGGCAGCGGCGTTGGGGTTGGTCCCGGCGAACCGCGACGGGGACAAGACGGCTACCCCTTGCCACACCGCGAAGGTGATGCCGCCGGTAAACACGCCGATCGCGAGCAACAGTTTGAGACCCGAGCCGGTCGCGAGCGCCGCGAGCCCGCCGCCGGTCGACAACGGCACCCCGCTGACGCCGATGGTCTTCAGCGTGCCGGTCAGCACGACCGGCACCGTCGCCGCCGACGCCGCCTGCTCCAGGCCCACCGTCAACGCCGCCGCGGTCACCTCTACGCTCCGCCGCCGCAGCACGGTCCGCAACGCGTCCACCGCCTAGGCCGAACGCCGGCTCATGGTCGGGACGCTGGTGCCGTGCCGACTCGCCAACTGCTGAAGCGTTTGGCTCCGCAGATAGCGGTCGACGATCAATGCGCGGTGGGCCTCGTCCAGCTCCAGCATCGCCTCGTCGACCAGGGGTTGCAGTTCTGCCCAACGGGTCGCCTCGGTGCCCCGTTGAAGCCGGGCCCACTCCCGGGCGCGCCGGTCCTGGGAGTCGCGCCGCCGGATCCGGTCGAGGCAAGTGGTCGTCGCGGTCCGCTGAAGCCATCCCCCCAGGCTGGACTGGATCGCCTCGGCGTGCCGGGCCAGCTTGAGGAACGTGTCCTGTGCCGCGTCCTCGGCGTCCGTCGCGTTACGCAGCGTCCGCAGGCAGACGCCGTAAACCATCTCTTGGTAGCGGTCCACCAGCAACGCAAACGCGTCGGGGTCTCGGTGTTTCTGGTATCGCCGCAGCGCCGTGTTGTCCGTCATCGAAGCTCTCCCGGTGTGCATCACCCCCTCGCAGGACGCACGCCCGGGGCAGATTTTTCATTCCGACATAATCCTGGGCAAACGCGGCTTCGACCGGGCCCGCGCCGCTCTTCGCGGAGCGATCACACCGTCACCGAAAGCCCTGCGCGCCGAGCGCCGCGACGGTGCACGCATTGACGGAGGGTTGGCGTGATTGGGGTACCCGGGACGCGTGGGGGAACCCGTGGCTGTCGGGTACTCAGTGAGCGTGGCGGACCCGCGGGTCAGGGGCAATGGGGATTGGCGAGGTGTGAGTCGATTGCGTTTTCATTCGGCCGCGGTCTTCAGTGAAGATCGAGCGTAAGCCATTGCATCAATTTCGCAGCCCCCTGGCCGGGTAGCACCGCCATGCGATAAGCGCGAGAATGCTCGGCACGAACAATGCGGATAAAGACTGTGAGACCGCCTGCCAACGGACAACGGTTTCTAATTCTTTGACGCTCCCGAAGCTGAGGAGCAACGCGTTCACAAAGGGGGCGAACAAGGTCAGTAAGACCGTAGCGCCGATGAGGCCGCTGAATAAAACCAGAGGGCGGGCGATGATCCATCGGTTGATGGCGGATAAACCCGAGAACGTTCGGCCCCGACTCAACCGCCAAACGCCGGCGACCAAGGTGATCCACACCACGCCGTATGCGGCGACCAGGCCGAACGAGACGAGCGACGGAGCGAGGGCTTTTTCTGCCATCAACCAGAACGACAAGGGCCCGAGCACCGAAAGCATTGCCTTCGGGAGAATCCAGAGGGCGAACATACCCAGCACCATCCAGACGATCCGGCGTTGCCATGCTCGGCCAGGTTCCGCTTCGAGGTAGGCGCGCTGCAAGTCTGATGGAGCGCCAACACGGCGTGCCGCGATCAGCACGCGTTCCCAAGGATCGAGGCCGTGTTCGGGGATCTTCTCCAATTCGGTTTCCAGGTGATCCTGCAATTCGTCGAGTTGATCGGGCGCGATCGCGTCTTCCTGAGCGAGGCGGTCTCGCCATCGGCGGACGAGGGTGTCGAGGTGGGACGTGGGTGGGTTGGTTGATTCAAGCATGATTGGTTTCTCTGTTTCTTCAGGCGAGCCGTCGTTGGCGTTGGACGAGTTTCCAGGCGGCGAAGGTGCCCGCGGACAAGACGGCGAGCATGGCCAACGCCTGCGGGAAACCGCGGATGGCGTCCTGGATGGCGTCGCCGGTCGGCCCGAACCAATCGTCGAGTTCTCGTTCAAATTCCCACGCGCCGTGGCCGGCGAACAAGGCCAAGACCGGGGTGCCCAACAGGATCGCGGCGAACATGAGCTTGGCCGGAACGGAGACTTGCAGGCTTGTGGCGTGCGACGCGGGCAGCAGCGGTTGGCCGAGCCGATCGGCGGCGACGACGACACGCTCCCGCGGGCTGAGCGACGTGTCGTTGAGGTTCTGGAGTTCGCTGCGCAGGTGGTCTTCCAGTTCGTCCCGGCGGTCTTGGGGCAGCCGGCGGAGTTGTTCGGACCATTGCCGGATCAGCGCTTCGGCGGGGTCGGTGGCGGGCGTGGAGGAAGTTTCGTGCGGCATCGTGCGAGCTTTCTTTGGAGAAACAAGGGGCAAGAATCGTTGGGTCACTTATCGATCGGTGTTCGTTCGTTGGGTAGATGGCTTGATCTTTGGTTGCTTCGGTCGTCTTGAGGGCGTCACATACCGACCTGCCGGTGGTTGAGGCGATGGATCACGACGGCTTGTACGAACAGGCCGGTTCCGGCGAGCGCCGCCAAGCCAATAGCCGCGGCGGTGAACTTGAAAATGAATTTCGCGTTGCTTGGGCTAGCTGGCGAGTCGAACAGGTTGGCCCAGATCATCAACCCTGCGAAAGCGTGGAGCAGGACGCCCAACAGCCCGGCGAGGTAGACCGACGCCCGGCCGTAGACCAGGAGGCTGAGCATTGTCATCGGGATGAGCAACATCAGGGCGACTTCGATCACGTCGATCGGCCATGAGCCCTGAGCCGACATCACGCTGCGGGTGCCGCCCCAAACGAAGCCGGGGGCCACGACGGCCACCGCTGTGAACGGAATCACCAACAGGGCGCCGATCAACGTGACGTTTCCCATCGCGATCGTGAGGTGCAATACGTTGAGCGGTGACCATGACCACCGCCGCTTTGAGGCGCGGGTCTTGCGGTATTCGGTCGCGAGACGCGTGGTTTCCCCAAGTTGCTCGGCCGCGATTTGGAACGCGGCAAGTTCGGTCTGACCTTGGCGCAGCTCTGCCGCGATGGCGTCACGGAGGTGGCTCTCCAACTCGTCGATCTCATGGCGGGTCAACACATTGTGTTGCTCCAGGTTGCGCCGCCACCGCCGGATGTGACTGTTTATGTCGTCGGGCATGGCTTGAGTCCCAAGGGGTTGGCGAGGGTGTTGTCGACGGCGAGCCGGTCGCGGCGTTGCTTGGGCCGTGGCTGGATTGATCAGGCGGCGAGGGACCGCATCGCGTAGGCATCGCGCGTTTTGCGGGTGACCCAGGTCAGCTCGTAGGCCAGCGCGACGACCGCCAGCAGGGTGGCGGGCAAAAGAACGATCCAGAAACCACCGAACCACGGGTCGCCGTTCCAAGGATTCAACAGGTCGAGATCTTGGCGGCTCCAGCTTTCCGCGATCACCACATACAGCACGGGCATCGCGAACAGGCAACGCACCGCGGAGAGGCCATAGTCCCGTAGCCCGGGGCGGAAGCCGCGCTGAAATTCTCGAACCAGTCGGCCCGATCGACCCAGGCGCATCACCGCGACGATCGCTTTTTCTTGCGGGGATAACGGCAGCCCGTCGAAGGCCGAAAGGTTGGTGCGTAGGTGGTCTTCGAGTTCGTCACGCTGCGCCCGCGACAGCCCGGACAGCGACCGTCGCCACCGCGCGATCGATAGCTCGGTTTCGCTCGCGCCGTGTGGTGTGTTTATGTCGTCGGGCATGGCTTGAGTCCCCAAAGGTCGGCGAGGGAGTTGTGGACGGCGAGCCAGCCACGGCGTTGATCGCGCGGGCGTTCGCCGGATGCACGTTTAGGCGGTGCGGAATCGACGCCACCCCACCCACAGTGCGATGCCGGGCAGGATCAACGGCAGGACGACTTGATGCATCCAGAACTGGATGTCGTGGTACGCCCGGAATTTCACCAAATCATTGAAGTTCGCCGCTTGCTGATCGATCCCCGGCAGCGCGACCCACCGGGCGAGTAACGGTGTGGCCGTCAACACCACAAGCGCAACCCACAGCGAGAAACCCAGTGAAGTTGAGGCGTTTGGACGATACTTTCGTTCGCGTACGAGTCGGCCACGGCCCAGCAGAACGATCCCCACGCAAAGTCCGGCGATCAAGAGCCCGTTGGTGGTTGCGATCAAGCCGAACCATCCCGCGTACGGCAGGACGACCTCTTCGGTCAGGACCAACGCCGAGATAAACAGCCAGCCGGTGAGGTGTTGGTACGCAAGAAACCCCAGCACGCCCGCGGCCATCCAGGTCAGGCGTCGGGACCACAGCCGACCGCCCGACGAGCGTGTGAATTCCCGCACGAGCGCGTCGGGATGGCCGATGCGGCATGTGGCGATCGTGAATCGCTCCGTCGGGGACAGCGCTCTCAACGAGGGGTCCTGCATCGACCGCTGAAGATGGTCTTCGAGTTCGTCGATTGCCGGTGGATCGAGCATGCCGTCGGACGCGACGCGGTGACGCCAGCCGCGGACGAGCGTATCGAGTTCGGCCGGTTCGCGGTTCACGTCGTCGGGCATGGCTTGATTCCCCAAAGGTCGGCGAGGGTGTTGTGGACGGCGAGCCAGTCGCGGCGCTGTTCTTGCAGCGCGGTGTGGCCGGATTGTTCGAGGCGGTAGTACTTGCGGCGTCGGCCGGTGTCGGGGGCGGTGTCCCAGCGGCTCTTGATGTGGCCCTGTTTTTCGAGCTTGTGGAGGACGGGGTAGAGCATGCCGTCGGTCCACTCGAGGTGGCCGCCGGAGCGTCGCTTGACTTCCTGGAGGATGGCGTAGCCGTAGGACTCGCCTTGCTCGAGGATGGAGAGCACGAGCGGTCGGGCGGAGGCGGCGACGAGGTCTTTGCCGGGCATGGCAGTATGATGCATTGAAGATCAATGTATGTCAAGCGCGGCGACATACGATTTCGGGTTTCTCCGGCTTGAGGCGCAAGCGTGTCAACTTGGCGGGTCTGCTTGGGCGTGCCTTGTTATGCTCGTTTGAGCCGTTTTGGACGATTTGGGGTGGCCCAGACCAGGCGGCGAACACCGCGTGTCCTCGGCCCGGGCGCGTGGGCGGGTTGTTCGGCCGGCGGCGGACGTCGGCCGGCTCGCGCCGTGATCCCCGGGCCGTCCGTACGAAGGAAGGTAATTGCGATGTTGAACAAGTTTCTGATGATGCTGGCGTTGGGTGTGTTCACCGTGTCGATCGTGGCGTGCGAGCAGGCCGAGACCGATCTGGAGTCGGCCGCGGGCGAGGTCGAAGCCGCCGCCGGTGACGCCGCCGAGGCCGCGGAAGGGACCGCGGGCGACATGATGGAAGCCGCCGAAGAAGCCGCGGGCGACGCGGCCGAGGCCGCGGAAGACGCGGCGGAAGAGGCCGGCGAAGCATTGAACAACGTGCTGAACTAAGCCGCGTTTTCAGAGAAGATCACGCCGCCGACCCGTGAGCGCGGGTCGGCGGTTTTTGTGCGCGACGCCGGGTGGCGTTGGGATAGACTCGGGCCGCCTGCGAGGTGTTTCGTTCAAACCGCACGAGGAATCAGGGATGGCCACGATCAAAGAGAAGATGGGTTCGCTGCTGGGCAAGATGCGCGGCAACGGCCCGGCCCGGAAGTACGACGTCGCCCGGATCGAAGGCATGCCCGACCCGGAGCAGAAAAAGCAGGTCACGCTCGCCGAGATCAAGCAGGGCTACGGCGAGATCGTCGACACGATGCAGGCCCTGCGGTCGCACCTGGAAGACACGCAACAGCGTCAGGCCCAGATGGCCCAGATGATGGAGGGGTTGCCCGCCGTCCTGAGCAGCCTCCCCGAGGCGACGCGCACGCAGACCCAGCTCATCCGCGCGATCGGCTCGCACCTCGAGAGCCAGAACACGACCAACGGCCACCTGACCGAGGCGATCCAAGGCCTGAGCAAGTCGGCCGATCGGCAAGACGACACGCTCGGCCAGATCCGCGAACACCTGGTCGGCGAAAGCGACACGCGGCGCGAGCTGCACACCGGGGTGCTGGCCTTGAACAGCACGCTGGAGAGCGTCGAGGCGAGCAACCTCGCCGCCAAAGACGCGCTCACCTCGGCGCAAGACCAGGCGCGTCAGAGCGAAGAGCGCATGGCCGAGCTGTACCGCAAGGGGCAGCGCACGAACATGGTGATGCTGCTGCTCAGCGCCGTCATGGTGGCGGCGGCGGTGGGGGTGGTGGCGTGGCTGGTGGTCAACGGCGGGGCGGGCACGTCGGCGGGTTGACGGCGTCGGGCGGAGTCAGTCGTCGTCGTATTCGTCCTCGTCTGCATCGGGCCGGCCGCTGCTGAGCCGGAAGACGAGCCAGGTGCCCGCCAGGACCCAGATCAAGTCGGTCCAACGCCACGCGCGCCGCGCCGTTTCACGTCGCACCGCCTGGCCGCCGGGGCGGTTGACGTACCACGCGACGATCTCCTGCTGCTCCGCGTCGCCCAGCGTTTCCAGGAACCGGCGGGCCTGCGTTTCGGGGCGGACCGGCGGGGGGCTGGCGTTCGCCGGGGGTTGCGTCTCGGCGTCGTCTTTTCCGGGCTCCGCGGCGCTCGGCGTGTCCTCTTCGGCTTGGGCTTTCGCCTCGGCCCGGCGTGCTTCGAGCTCCGCGATCGGGTCGACGAGCAGCCCTTTTGTTTCCATCCAGGCGACGGCGGCGCTGGTCACCAGCCCCGGGTCTTGCTCCAGCTCGCCGGCCGAGACGTGCTGCCGGCCCACCATCGTCGCCGTGCCCCACGCCACGCCGGCGCTGAGCGCCAGCAGCGCCGCCGCTCCCAACGCCGTGCCGCGTGACGGGCTCCACGCGGCCTGCCGCCAGGACCAGGCCACCGCTAAACCCACCAGCGGCGCCGCCCACGCCAAACGCCAGCCGCTGAACACCGACGCCAACCCCCAGGCCATGCCCAGCCCCAGCGCGATCACCAGCGCCCAACCGACCACGCCGCGCCGGTAGGTCGGTTCGCTCCCGTACACCAATTCGTCGTTCAAAGCGGGCCTCTCTCGGGGCAGGTTTCGGGGCCGTCGGGTGGCCGGGCGGTCACCGCGCCACGTACGGATGCAGCTTGTTCACCGCCCAGTTCAACTCGTCGAACGGGTCGGTGTCTCCGCCGTCCACCGGCGTGTTCATCCAGATCACGTCGTCTTGCCCCATCGCCGAGACGTGGCCGTCGAGGAACAGCCAGTTCGGAGCTTTGTTGTTGTGCAGCTGCACGCCCACGTAGAAGTCGAACCACTCGCGCTGGTTCTGCGTGTCGGGGTTGTCGATGACTTCCTCGTTGAGGCCCGGGGCGTTGATGTAGTCGGCGACGGAGTACCCGCCGGAGAACTGCGGCAACTCGCCCAGGCCCACAAGAGACGAGGTGTCGCGGACCAGGTGCATGTTGGAGTTGAAGTAGTGCTGCGGCTCGAAGAGCTCTTCGATCTCGGGCCGGGAGAGGTAGCGGTTGACGCCGTAGCTGGAGCGGCGGAACCAGCCGGACATGTTCGGGGGCGAGCGGGTCCAGAACGGGCTGTCGTCGCTGGGGCAGCGGGCGAAGTCTTCGGGTTCGGCGGTGAAGTACCGCTCCGTCCGCTTGATCCACGAGCCCTGGAAAGCGATCTCGGGGATGCGGTTGCGTGCTTCGAGCGGCGTGCCGGGCAGGTTATCGGTGGGGTAACGCTTGCCGGCGCGTTCCTCGATAGCCATTTCGAAGCCCAGCCCGAGCTGCTTCATATTGCTCGCGCACACCACGCCGCGGGCGACGCCCCGTGCGCTGTTGAGCGACGGCAGGAGGATGCCCATCAACAGGCTGATGATGCTGATGACCACGAGCAGTTCGATCAGCGTGAAGCCCCTTCGGAAAGTCATGGCCGAACTCGCTTCCTGGAAAAAAGAGTAGGGAGTCCGCGTCAGCATACCGCCCGGACGCAGGCCAAGGAAGCGAAAATCGGCGACGATCTGCGTAGAGCCCGAGGGCGGGTCACGTTCGCTCGACGGAGCCGCGGCCGGGGCGGCGGAGTTTTCGGGCCAGACGCACGCCCAACTCGTGGACCAGCCGTCGCAGCGGCACTCGCGTGAGGTCGCGCTCGGCCGACAGGTAGATCGGCACCGAGCCGACCGCGTCGTCGTCGCGGTCCGACGCGGAGGCGAACGCGTGCTGCGACGCCGTGCGGACCTCGAGCGGCCGAGCGAACGGCGCGTCGGAGGTTTTGCGCAGCCAGACGTTCAGCACGCCGTCGCGCTGCGTGAGCCCTGCCCAGGCCTCGGGGTCGCAGTCGGCCCGATCGGGCGGGGCCAGCGCGGCGGGGTCTTCGTCCTCGAACGTGTCGAGCACGGGTCGGCGCGGGGCACCCTGCGGCCCGGTGAGCCAGAGCGCGAGCACCTCGTACCCGTTGGCGTCGGCGAGGTCGCGGAAGAGCAGCGGGTGATACGAAAAGTATCCGTGCCCGAGGTAGCCGACGCACGGCAGCTGGTGGGCGATGACGCCGCCGACTTTGACGGCCTCGTGCGCGACGCGGAAGGCGTGGTCTTGGCCGATCAGGTGCTCGGTGGTCCCGAAGTTGAGCACGACGTCGAACGAGCCGCGCTCGTCTTCGGGCAGGCGTTCGCGGTTGAGGTCGAACACCCGCGTCGCCGCGCCCGGGCAGACGTCCAGCGCGAGGTACGGGCCGGCCGCGACGGCCATCACTTCCGCCAGGTCGACCAAGTTTTGCGGCAGCCGCGGGTCGCCGAGCAGGGCTTCGCGGGCGTCGCCGGGCTCGTGCGAACTCGGCGTCACCGCGTCGAGGAACGCGGCGACCTGCTCGCGCGTGCCCAGCAGGCGCTGCGTCCCGAAGTCCAACACCGCGGCGCCCCGCGGCCAATGCCCCGCGTCGGCGAGGGCCTGGAGGAACTGGACGTGACAACCCATGGCAACCTCGCGCAGGCCGTTGGCCCGCGGCTACTGGAGTGCATTTCCGATCAACCCGCCGTCAAACCGCGGTACAGCTCCTGAACGCGTTGGCTCTGGTTGCGGCGGACGTTGTCGAGCGTGAGCCGGGCGATCTGGTACTCGGCCGATTCCTCGGGCATCAGCCGGCAGTGCTCCTGGATCACGCCGTACATGAACTTGAACGCGTCGCGCGGCTGGTGCATCTGGTCGAGCGCATCGATGAGCATAGAGCGATCGACGTCGTCGGTGAACAGGCCGGTCAGGGACATCGGCTCGCTGTTGATCGGCCGGACGATGTTGAGCCGGCTGGTGCACAGGTCGTAGAGCGTCGCGCCGGACCAGGTGAGGCGGTCGATCTTGTTTTGCTTGTCGAGGCGTGCCTTCTCGTAGAACTCGCGCGACTCCTTGTCGAGCAGGTACGACAGCTCGATGGGCAGGAGCAGCTTGACGCCGACGTCTTCCTGCTTGAGGAACTTGTTGTCGAACATGGGCCAGACGATGGCCCGCATCTTTTGTGGGTCGCTCTGGACGATGGTGGGTTCGTCCATGCGGTCCACGAGGAACATGATGCCGTTGTAGCCGAGCGACTTGAGGATCGAGACGAAGCGGCGGGTCAGTTGGAACCGGTTGTCGCGGGGGCCGTCCTTGTCGGTGTGCGGCTCGGGCAGGGGTTGGCCGGTGAGGGTGCGCGGGGCGGTGTTGCCGAGCATCGCCTTGAGCTGGTCGGCGGTGCGGTGGACGGCGGGCATCTCCTTGAGCACGCGTCGGGCCTGCTTCCAGAGCGTGAAGCCGCCGACGATCCACATGAAAAAGCCGCCGAGCGTCATCGCGCTGGTGAGGATCACCGTGGCGACGACCCACATCGGCACGCTGTTTTGCATCACGAACCACGCGGTGCCGAAGCCCGCCGCCGCGACCGCGCCGATGACCCCGACCCACAGCCAGAATGCTAGCGGCAGGCCCGCGCCCAGGCGGAGTTTTTTGGAAAGCAACGCGTGGCGTTCGACCGGGTCGCCCGAGCCGGGATTGTCATAAAGCATCGCGAGGACCGCGAGGTCACGCCGCTTTTCCTTCGGGAGTTTCTTCAACGCCTTGGCCAGCTTCTCGGGCATCGGGACCTCGGGCGTGCCCTCGCCGGCGAGGATGGCGTCCACCACCTTGGTCACGGCGAGGCTCAGCATCGCGTCCTGGTGGTCCTCGAGCCGGAGTGAATCCAGCATCTTGTTCGCGTCTTGCCGCTTGGCGCGTTGGAGCTGGTCGAGCACGGGGTTGAGGTCGTCGTAGGCGACGGTGAGCACACGGCGGTCCGGATGATCCTGGTTGTGTTTCTGGACGTGCTCTTCGATGTCGATGCGGATGGCGGTCTTGCCCGAGCCCTTTTCGCCGAAGACGACGGCGGTGGCGGGGTTGTCGATCCGGCCGAGGATCTTGGCGAAGTCGGGGTGCTGCGGGTTGGCGTCGCCGAGCTTCGCGAACACGGGGTCGAGCCGGGCCTCCTCCGCGGTGAACGGGTTCTCGGTGAGCTGGTGATGCTTGAGGAAGGACTGGACGTTCATGGCCGGCTTGCGTTGGAGTTTTGGCAGGGCTTCCGGGGTTAGACTCGCGGATCGTACCGGAGGACGGTACGGGTTTGCGGATGAATTGACGATGAAACCTTGTTTGCCCGAGTTTGCGAGCTTCGAACGCTTTCTGGCTCAAACGCCGCTCCCGGTTAACGGCGGACGCGTCCCGATGATGCGGCGGTTGCTCGGCGACGCCTTGACGCCGGTGTTGGCGTACCGTCGGTTGGTGCGTGGCGACGACCGGCTCGCGCCGAGTTTCCTGTTGGAAAGCGTGGTCGGGGGGGAGCGGGTGGGGCGGTTCAGTTATCTCGGGTCGCGGCCGGTGATGGAGGTGCTGGCGTGGGGACACGACGTGGAGGTGCGGGACCACATCGCGGATACGACGAGCAGGTTCACGGCGGAAGACCCGCTGGGCGAGATGCGGAAGATCACGGGCCAGGCGAACCTCGCGGTACCGGACCCGCTGAAGGTCGCGGGTTTGCCGCCGTTCTGTGGGGGGTGGGTCGGCGTCGCGGGGTACGACACGGTGCGTTACCTCGAAGGCGAGGCGTTGCCGAGCCCTCCGGACGACGACCGCGGGCTGCCGGATATGCATTTCCAGCTTTACCGCGACCTCGTGGCGTTCGATCACGTGAGTAAGACGGTGCTGCTGGTGACGACCGCGTCGGTGGAAGAGGGCGGTGACGCGCGAGCCGCCTATGACGTCGGGGTGGGCCAGCTCGACGCGCTGGAAGCCCGGCTGCTCGAAGGTGAGGCCGAACGCATCCACACGCCCGAGCCGCACGTCGATCTCGCGGCCGCGCCGCCGAAGCTGCCCACCAGCAACTTCGGCGACGGCGGGTACCAGGACGCGGTGCGCAAGTGCAAGGAGTACATCGCCGCGGGCGACGCGTTCCAGATCGTGCCCGCCCAACGTTTTTCGATGGACACGCCGGCCGACCCGTTCGACGTGTACCGGGCGCTGCGGGTGGTGAACCCGTCGCCGTACATGTTCTATCTGCAGATCGACGGGGCGGTGCTGGTGGGTTCGAGCCCGGAGATCCTGGTGAAGGTCGAGGACGGGGTGGCGGCGTCGCGCCCCTTGGCGGGGACCCGCAAGCGGGGCCGGACCCCGGACGAAGACGCGGCCTTCGAAGCCGAGTTACGCGCGGACCCGAAGGACAACGCCGAGCATTCCATGTTGGTCGACCTACACCGCAACGACATCGGGCGGGTCGCGCGGCCGGGCACGGTCGAGATCGTGGAGTCGTTCGTGGTCGAGCGGTACAGCCACGTGATGCACTTGAGCAGCGAGGTCCAAGGCCGGCTTCGGGGCGACGTGGACGCGTGGGAGGCGTTGCGGGTGTCCCTGCCGGTGGGCACGGTGAGCGGGGCGCCGAAGATCCGGGCGATGCAGATCATCGACGAGCTGGAGCCCAGCCGACGGGGCCCGTACGGAGGAGCGGTTGGCTACGCGGACTTCGCGGGGAACCTGGACGTGTGCATCGCGTTGCGGACGATGGTGGTCTTGCCCGCGGAGGACGGACGGTGGCGCGTGGACATCCAGGCCGGTGCGGGGATCGTTGCGGACTCGGACCCGGACGCGGAGCACGAGGAGACGGTGAACAAGGCCGCGGCGATGGGCAAGGCGGTCGCGTTGGCGGAAGAGCTGTTCGGTTCCGGCGGCGGCCCGGCCGCTTAAGCGACCGGGCTGATTGGGAGGAATCTGCAGCCCGAGGGGACGGTCCGCCGATGTGCATTTGGATGCCTACCGACTTCCGCACCATCCTGAAGCTCGACGTGCCGATCATCGTGCAGATCGGGCAGCGCCGCCTCGCGGTGCAGGACGTGCTGAACTGGGCCCCGGGCGCGATCATTGAATTGGACAAGAACGCCGACGACGAGCTGCACGTGTGCATCAACAACAAGCCCATCGGCACCGGCGCGGCGGTGAAGGTCGGCGAGAATTACGGCATCCGCCTCAACGAGATCGCCCCGCCGACCGACCGGGTCCGCGCGATGGGCGGGTGATCGGTCGCCTTCATCCGGCGACGGCCCGGACCCGGATCTCGTTGCCATCGACATCCACTACCCGCACGGACGAGCCCGCGTCGATCATCCCCGATTCGGCCAGGCACTCGATTCGCCGCCCCCCGATCACGCACGTGCCCACGGGCCGCATCTGCGTCTTGGCCCTGCCGGTGTCGCCGACCTTGATCGGTGTTTCGGTAGGCGTTGTGCGGGGTGTCGCGGCTCCTTCTTCGCCTCGCTCGCTCGCCAGGATGAGCCAACGGCCCACGGGGGTGTGCGGCCAGATCTTCAGCATGAACCCGCCGATGAACGGCGTCGCGATCAGCACCGCCACCGTCGTGATCCAGCCCAGCGTCGTGTCTTGCAGGAACAGACAGATCAGTCCGGCAACGGTCGTGACCGCCGCCGCCAGCGAGATCAGCCCCCCCGACGGCACGATCATCTCCGCGATCAACATGGCCAACGCCGACGCGAGCAGGATCACGCCCCAGGTCATCAGCGTCGTATCGCCCGCGGCGGCGGGCGGCGTCGGCGTCGCGGGCGCGGCTTGGAGCAAGATCGCAAAGTGCATCGGTCGCATCGTACGCCCGTGAAGCCCGGAGATGGCCATGGGCGTCGCCGCCGTCGCAACTCCGCGAATGGCCCGTTCGTACACTACAACCACCTTTACCTTTTCCCGGAGCCTGCCATGTCCAACATCAACCTCCAGCGCGACGCCGGCTTCCCCGCGGGCGCCGCGAAAGCCGTCCCCATCGTCGTGGTCTTGCTGCTCCTGGTCTTCGGGGCGACGCGTTGTATCAAGGTGATCCCCGCCGGTCACGTCGGCGTCGCCACGCTGTTCGGCTCGGTGCAGGAAGAGCCGTACGACGCGGGCTTCCACGTCGTCAACCCGCTGCTGGGCTGGACCCTGTTCGACGCCCGACAGAAGACCCATAAGGAAACCGCCGGCGTGCCCAGCCAAGACCAGCTGACCACGCAGGTCGACGTCTCCGTGCAGTACCGCCTCAACGGGGCGATGGCCCCCGCGGTCCTCGCCGACACGGGGACCGCCGAGCAAGCCGTCGAGGTCCACCTGATCCCCAAGGTGCGTTCGCTCTTGCGGGAGCAGGGCAAGCGCATCCGCCGAGCCGAGGACTTCTTCCTCGAAGAGACGCAGCAGCAACTGCAAGAATCGTTGCAGATCGGCCTCGAAGAATTCCTTACGCCCAAGGGTCTGACCGTGGCCGACGTGCTGATCCGCGATATCCAGCTGCCCGCCCGCCTCATCGCCCAGATCGAGCAGAAGAAGGAAGTCGAGCAGCAGGCCGAGCGCCAGAAGGCCGAGTTGCAACGTTTCGAGACCGAGCAGCAGCAGCTTGTCGTGCAGCAGAAAGCCCAGCGTGAGGCGGCGGAAGAGGAGGCCGCGCGCCGCAAGGTGATCGCCGACGCGCAGGCGTACGAGATCGAGAAGATCAACGAGGCCATCGCGGAAAGCCCGGCGTACATCCAGCTCCAGGCGCTCGACGCCCTCAAGGCGATCAGCGAAAACCCCGCGAGCCAGATCTACTTCCTCGACGGTGACAGCCCCGCGCCGCTGCCGCTGATGAACCTCGGGCAGGGGCTGACGCCGGCATCGACGCGATGAGGAGCTTCCGATAGCGAGATGCGATGGCAGGCCGGCAAGCGTGCCGTCGCGACGGGTCTAAGCCGGAAGATGTCCAAGTTGAACGCCGATGAGCATCCGATGAAGTTGCGCGACGCCGACGACGGCGCGGTGCTCACGCGGTTCCCGTGTCCGACCCTGCGTCGTGGCGTGCCGTCACCGACCGTGCTTGTCCTGCCGGGGGGCGGCTACGCCTCGCTTGCGGAACACGAGGGCGAGCCCGTCGCCCGCCGTTTTAACGACGCCGGTTTCCACGCCGCGGTGTTGCGTTACCGGCTCGGTCCAGAACACCGCCATCCCGCGATGTTGCATGACGCGCAACGAGCGATGCGGCTGCTCCGTACGGCCGAGACGTTCCCCGCCGGCAAGATCGCCGTGCTCGGTTTTTCCGCTGGCGGGCACCTGGCCGGCACGCTCGCCACGCACGGCGACCAGAACGCCGATCCGGCGGACGACTTATCGCCGAGTGTTTCCGCTCGGCCCGACGCCGCGATCCTGGCGTATCCCGTGATCGATCTGCATGGCGAGCACGCCCACGCCGGTTCACGCGAACACCTGCTCGGCCCTTCCGGCGGTCCCGACGCGTCGCCGCCGCTGGACCTGCACCGCGCCGTCACGACCGACACGCCGCCGACCTTTCTCTGGCACACCGCCGACGACGAGTCCGTGCCCGTGCAGAACAGCGTGATGTTCGCCGACGCCTGCCGCGGTCACGGCGTCCCGCACGAGTTGCACGTCTTCGAGTCCGGGTCCCACGGCCTCGGCCTGGCGCCGCACCACACCGCCGCCGGTTGGCCCGACCTGGCGATCGCGTTCCTGCGTCGACATCTGCCGTAACGCCGGAGGCCGCGTGCTCACCCGCCGGCCGGCTGCGGGATTGCCCGTACACTCCCGCCGATGTGGCACGACACGCAACGCACGCCGCTGTGGCGGAACGTCAGCTTCACGCTGATGTGGGTGAGCACCGCCGCGTCGGGCTTCGGCGACCGCGTCATGATGCTCGCGGCGTTGACGATCATGGGCGCCGCCGGCGCCGACGCCGAGTCCACCAGCATCAACGCGGCGACGCAGTTCGCCTTCTTCTTCGCCTATTTCATCTTCTCGCTGCCGGGCGGTTGGCTGGCCGACCACCTGCCGCGCAAGTGGATCATGCTCGGCTGCGATGAGATGCGGGCGCTGACGCTGCTGTTCGCCATGACGTTGGTGCCGCCGACGATCGTCGCGCTCGGGCCCGAGGCGGCGGACTGGACGATGCTGGACGTGCTCAGCCGGTACTGGCAGGTGCTGGCCGTGCTGTTCATCGTGGGCACGTTCGCGGCTTGCTTTAACCCCGCGCGCACGTCGGTCGTGCCGCAGGTCGTCCCGCCGACCCAACTCCAGGCGGGCAACGCGATCCTCATTTCCATCAGCGTCGTGGCCAACATGGTCGGGCTGGTCGTCGCCAGCTACATCATGCGGCCCGACGATACGGGCACGATCAAGAACGGACTGATCCTCGCCGTGATCCTGTTCGCCATCTCGGGCACGTTCTTCGCCTTCATGCGTGTGCACGAGCCGATCCATGTCGAGCGCCGCAAGAAGCGCAAGCGGGCGCAACGGGACGACCCCGAGGCCGCCGCGGAGCCGCCGCCGCCCGACAAGCGTCGCACGTTCGTCCAGGCCTTGCGGTACATCCTCGCCCACAAACGCATCATCCAGCTCACGCTGCTGCACTGCCTGACCTGGGGCGCGGCGATGATCGTGTACTCCGCGCCGTTTGCCGTGTGGAAGGTCAATTTCGGAATCACCGACCAGACCGAGCTGCTCCGCAACTACGCGTGGCTGTCCGCGATGCTCGGCCTGGGCATGCTCGCCGGCGCGGCGGTCGTCGCGTGGATCCGCACCCGCAAGGAGGCCACGCTGCCGATGATGGTCGCGCTGATCTTCGCGGGCCTGAGCGTCACGCTGCTGGCGATCGTCCGCGTCGAATCGATCGTGTACCTGCTCTCGTTCATGATCGGGCTGTTCGGCAACATCACCATCATCGGCGTCATCACGCTGCTGCAGAGTATCACGCCCAACTACATCCGCGGCCGGGTGATCGGGCTCGACGCGCTGGCGACCACGATCGTCTCGCTCTGCGTGCTCGCGGCCGTGACCTTCATGCCCAACGCCGACTACAACATCCTCTGGGTGCTCGACGTCATCGGCCCGCTGATGATGCTCGTCGGCGGCTTCCAGTTGATGCGCTTCCTGCTCACCGGCCCCATGCCCAACCGCATGGCCAACCTGTTCTGGAAGCTCGAACGCTGGTTCTGCCTGGTCTGGCACCGCCTCGAATGGCACGGCCGGCACCACATCCCCCACGAAGGCCCGGTCGTCATCGCCTCCAACCACACGACCGCGCTCGACCCGTTCCTCATCCAGGCGGCCAGCCCGCGCATGGTCCGCTGGCTCATGCTCGAGTCGTACCGCTTCGGCTTCCTCAACCCGCTCTGGAACGCGATCGACCCGATCTGCCTGCCGCACCGCATCGGCGACGAGGCCGCGGGCGACGGCACCGCCCAGGTCCGCCAGATCGTCAAAGAACTCAAGAAGGGCGACGTCGCGGGCATCTTCCCCGAGGGGCACCTGCAGTACGACGACCGCGTGCTCAAGGAGTTCGAGCCCGGCGCGGCGGTTTGCGCACGGTTGAGCGGGGCGGTGATCGTGCCCTGCTGGGTCAGCGGCACGCCGCGGTCGCGGAAGATGCTGGTGCACTGGTTCAAGCCGACCAAGAGCCGCGTGCATTTCGGCCCGCCGATGACCGTGGACCGCAAGGCCGACCCGGAAAAGGTCACCGCCGAGCTGCGCGAGCGGATGTTGGAACTCAAGGCCGAACAGGAACGCCGAGACGCCAAAAAGCCGAGGCATCAAGAAGCGTTGGGCGGGCCGGCGGAAGCGGCGTCGTCTTCCTGATAATTTCTCCTTCCCGGCTCCGGCGTCCCGGTTGCTCGGCGTCGTCGCGTTGATTCATCTCCTCGATCACCGGAGGTTCCCATGCCCCGCCCCGTCACGCTCTTCACCGGCCAGTGGGCCGACCTGCCCTTCGAGACGATCTGTGCGAAAGCCAAGTCCTTCGGCTACGACGGCCTCGAGCTCGCCTGCTGGGGCGACCACTTCGACGTCGCCAAATGCCTCGAGGACGACGGCTACGCCAAGACCCGCTGGGACACGCTCGCCAAGCACGGCCTGACCAGCTACGCCGTCTCCGCCCACCTGGTCGGCCAGGCCGTATGCGACCTCATCGACGAACGTCACAAGGAAATTTTACCGCCGGAGATCTACGGCGACGGTGAGCCCGAAGCCGTCCGGCAGCGCGCGGCCCAACGCCTGATCGACTCGGCCAAGGCCGCCCGTGTCTTCCGCGACGCCGGGCCCGACGACCTGAAGTTCCCCATGGTGGTCAACGGTTTCACCGGCAGCTCGGTGTGGCACAGCATCTACGCTTTTCCGCCCACGAGCCAGGACTACTGGCAGAAGGGTTTCGATGATTTCGCCGCGCGTTTCACGCCGATCCTCGACGCGTTCGACGCGGTCGACGTGAACTTCGCTTTGGAAGTGCACCCCACCGAGATCGCTTTCGATACCGCCAGCGCGCAGCGTGCCGTCGAATCCGTCCAGGGACACAAGCGGTTCGGCTTCAATTACGACCCGTCGCACCTGGGCTACCAAGGCGTGGACTACGTGAAGTTCATCCGCACCTTCCCCGACCGCATCTACCACGCCCATATGAAGGACGCCTGGTGGGGCAAGGGCGACGGCAGCGTCGGCGTGTTCGGCGGCCACACCACCTTCGCCGACCCGCGCCGCTTCTGGGACTTCCGCAGCTTGGGCCACGGCGACATCGACTTCGAGCAGATCATCGTCGCGCTCAACGACATCAACTACGCCGGTCCGCTCAGCGTCGAATGGGAAGACAGCCGTATGGATCGTGAACACGGCGCGACCGAGGCCGCCGCGTTCGTGCGGAAGGTCGACTTCCCCCGCAGCGAGATCGCGTTCGACGCGCAGTTCGATAACTGAGCCGGCGGGTCACCTCGGCCGGTGGAGCGGTCTGTAACGGGGCTAACCGCTTGTTCGGCCGTCTCGGTCGCCGCGAGCAACCAGCGCGGGTAGCTGCGCGGCAAACGCGCCCCGGGCCATGACCTCGTCGGCGCCGGCGGTCCGTGCGGCTTCGAGTCGCGCGGCATCGACGTGGGGGCCGAACGCGACGACGCGGGGGCGGGCCGGGTGTTCGTGGGCGATCGTGATCAGCTCGAGCGCGTCTTCGCGCGAGACCTCGACGAACAGGTTCGAAACCGCTTCGTTGCTTTTGCCGTCGTCCACGCGGTCGAGCCTGGCCCGCAGCATCGCGGCGCTGCGGGCGGGCCGGCCCACGACACCGGCGGCGTCGCAGGTCGCGCTGACTTTGCTGGCGAACATCAGGTCGACGCAGGCGTAGACGATCATGCCGCGACTTTACGCGGCGGGCCGAACGCGCATACGATCCGTCCGCGTCGTTAGCCGAATCATTTCCATCGCCCCCGCACAAGGTCCGCATGAACTCTCCCGCTTCCAGCGTCTTCGACGAGCTCGGCTTCCGCTACGAGCCCGATTCCCTGTACCAGCAAGTGATCGGCGACGTGCTCGACACCTCCGTCACGCTTGGCCAACCCGACCACCTCAAGCTGATCCTGGCCCAGCCGAAGAACGAGATCATGGTGCACTACCCGGTGCTCATGGACGATGGGCATTACCGGCTGTTCAAGGGGTACCGGGTGCAGCACAACAACATCCTCGGGCCTTACAAGGGCGGCATCCGGTACCACCCGGACGTCTCGCTGGACCACGTCAAGGCGCTGGCGGTGTTGATGACCATGAAGTGCGCGTTGGCGCGGCTGCCGCTGGGCGGCGCAAAGGGTGGGGTGCAGGTCGACTCGCGGGCGGTTAGCGAGAACGAGCTCCGGAACCTCACCCGCCGGTTCACGACGGCGCTCGGCGCGAACATCGGGCCCAGCCACGATATCCCGGCACCCGACGTGGGCACCAACGCGCAGATCATGGCCTGGATGGCGGACACGTTCATCAACATGTCCGACGTGCGCGGCCGGTTTACGGGTCAAGCGGTCGTCACCGGCAAGCCCGTTGCGTTCGGTGGGTCGCACGGCCGGGAACAGGCCACGGGCCAAGGGCTCACCTATGTCGTGACCGAGCTGCTGCCGGAGCTGGGGATCGAGGTGAAGGGCTGCCGCTTCAGCGTGATCGGCTTCGGCAACGTCGGCTCGTGGGCCGGGCGGTTGATGGAACAGGAAGGCGGCTCGTTGCGGGCGGTGATGGACCACACCGGAGCGGTCTTTGGGGAAGGGGGGATGAGCGCCTCCGACCTCGCGGAGCACGTCCAAAAGACCGGGGGCGTGGCGGGCTTCGACGGGGCGGAATCGATCAGCGTCGAGGATTTCTACAAGCTCGAGGTGGACCTGATGATCCCCGCGGCGTTGGAGCAGATGATCACCGAGAAGGAGGCCGACTGGATCAGCGCGAAGGTCGTGGCCGAGGGCGCGAACGCGCCGACCACGCCCGAGGGCGATCGGCGGCTACGCGAGAAGGGCGTGACGATCCTGCCCGCGATCCTGTGCAACGCGGGCGGCGTGAGCGTGAGCTACATGGAGTGGCGGCAGAACCGTGACGCCGAGCAGTGGGCCCCCGAACGCGTACAGGACGAGCTGCGCCACTTGATGTACGCCTCGGCTCAGCGGGTCAAGCTCGCCGCTCACAAATACGGCACCGACCTACGCACCGCCGCGTACGCCGCGGCGCTGGAGCACATCGGTCAGGTGTACGCGCTCCGCGGCATCTTCCCCTGAGCCTCTCGGGACGGTCCGGATAACGTTCCCGATCGTCACAAACGCTCCGTCCGACGCAATCGACCCGAAGGGCGCCCGCCCACGGCCGATAACCGATGTCGCGCGGGTTTCACCCTGCGAATGGGCTCGATGGGCCGGCCTCGGCGGCCGCGGTCCGTGCCTTGCCCTAAATCCCCCAACCGAATCCGTCGATGTCACGGTCCAGCCGCGGCGTTGCGCCGCGCCCCCCGCTCCCCGTTTTTCGAGGGGTCCGACCCGCTATGGCCTTCGGCATCTCCAGCAAAGCCCGCGTCTCGCCCATCGCCATCGACTTCGGTGCCGACGCGATCAAGGTGTTGCAGATCGTGCCCGACGACCCGGGCCAGATCGTCGCCGCGGGCAGCGCCGTGGTCCCCCACGACGCGCGGACCAACCAACAGGAACGGCTCGAGTTCATCGAAGAAGCCATCAAAGGCCTGATGCGGAACCTGCCATTGCGCGGCCGCCGCGCGATCTGCGCCATCCCGGGGTTCCAGACGCTGATCCACAACTTCATGATCGCGCGGACCGATCCGGAAGACATCGACGCGCTGATCGACTTGCAGCTACGTGACCGGCTGGGCGTCGAGCCGAACCGGATGATCCTCAAGAATTTCCACGCGGCGGACCACCACCGCCGCGGGGCCGCCCGCAGCGACGTCGTGTGCCTGGCCGCCAAGCGCGAGCAGGTCATGCAGTATCTCGGGTTGGTCGGGCGGTGCCGGCTGGAAGTGGTCGGCATGCACGTCGAGCCGCTCTGCGTGACGCGTTGCTTCGAAGAGATGCTCGACGACGCGTCCGGCGCGGTCGGCTTCATCGACCTGGGCGCAGCGACCACCAAGGTGATCGTTGCGCAGGGCCAGAAGCTGCTGCTGGTCAAAACCATCCACGCGGGCGGCGACCACTGGAACCAGTTGTACGCCCAACGGCACAAGCTGGAGTTCGACGAGTCGCGCCGCATGCGGGTCGCGGAAGTCAACGGCGGTGGAGACGAAGGCGGCACCGCGACCGCCGTCGCGGACGATCCGGAAGCCGACGCCCACGACGAAGTGCTCGAGACGCTGATCGACGAGCTCCGGCTGGTGCTCCGGCACCACCGCGGCCGCCACCCGTCGCTGCCCCTGGACCGGCTGGTCCTGCTGGGCGGCGAGGCGAACTGCGCGAAGCTGCGTGGCCGGTTGGCGCACGCGCTGGGCGTGCCGTGCGAACCGGGCGACGCCTTCGCCCGCCTTGACCGCGCCGTCGACGCCGGGGCCGCGATCGGGATGGACCCCGGCGACGCCTGCCCGAACTGGGCCGTGGCGATGGGCTTGTGCCTGAGCGAAGCGAACCTGTAACCACGACGTGAACGAACGGAATTGGGGGCGGCCCGACTCTCCGACCCGCCCGGAGGAACCCGCGATGACCATGAACGCCAGCTTCCTGCCCGAAGACTACCTCGCCCGCAAGATGGCGCGGCGCAGCAACATCGTCTGCGTGTCGCTGTTCGCCGTTGTGCTCACGGGCGTGATGGCGACGTACTTTGTCAAGCAGCGGCAGCTCAACGTCGCCGCCGACGAGAACGCCAAGGCCAACGCCCGCGTCGACGCCGAGGCCACGAAGATCGATCAGGCCACCAAGCTGCAGAAGCAGCACCAGGAGATGATGCTCCGCGGCGCGATCACGTCCGCGCTGGTCGACCCGGTAGACAAATCCAACGTCCTCGCCGAGCTGATCAACCACATGCCCGCGTCGCTCTCGCTGACCGAGCTCGAACTGGAGACCGAGGTCGTCCGCGAGAAGAAGCCCGCCGCTTCGGCGATGGACCGCGCCGCCCGCGCGAAAGCCCGGTCGCGCAAACTGAAAGAAGAAGACGCCGCCCCCGCCATCGAGATCCCCGAGACGCAGGTCGTCATGACCATGACCGGCGTCGCCCCAACCGACGTCGAGATCTCTCAATACATGTCCGC
This sequence comes from Planctomycetota bacterium, assembly GCA_039180415.1. Lineage (GTDB taxonomy): Bacteria > Planctomycetota > Phycisphaerae > Phycisphaerales > Phycisphaeraceae > CAZIXN01. The sequence goes on from JBCDDH010000009.1 coordinate 46,838, forward strand.
GCTCGGCGACCACATGCTGTTCGACGACGTCGTGCTCGTGTTCTCCGAGCAGCACAAGATGCACGACACCCAGCTCCGCAAGTTCAAGATCGAGCTCAACCTCGCTGAGGGCCTGACCATGGCCGAACTCGAGCCCACCCGCGTCAACCGCGAGCTGACCCAAGACCCGGTCGGCGAAGCGATGCAGATCACGCCGCAGGGCGCGATGGCGTATTGACCCGCCGCCCGTTCCGTCTTCGACTCGACCTGCTCACCCCGCCTTCCCCGAGAAACCGCCATGCGATTCGGCATCCGTGAACTGCTCTACCTGCTCGTCCTCGTCGGCGTGATGGTCGGCGCGTACTTCGTCGTCCTCAAACCGATGGACGCGACCATCGCCGCCTACAAGGAAGACACCGCCAACAAGCACGAGACGCTCGCCAAGCTCGAAGCCGCGGTGGCCAAATACCCCGACTTCGACCAGGAGATCGCCCGGCTCACCGAGGCCAACGAGATCTTCGAACAGCGGCTGCCCTCGCGCGGCGAGGTCGAGGCCATCCTGCTCGAGATCCACAAGATCGTCAGCAGCGAGGGCCTGACCACCCGCCAGTTCGTGCCCGACAAGACCATCAAGGCCGCACAGTACGAAGAGATGCCGATCAAGATCGAGATCGAGGGCGACTTCGACGGCTACTACAACCTCATCAAGCGCATCGAAGAGCTGCCCCGCATCACGCGGATGTCCGAGATGTCGGTGCAGAAGGTCAACAACAACGCCAGCGGCGAGGTCCGCACCGAGCTGCGCTTGAGCATCTTCTTCCGCAACGACGACACGCCATCCACCTGATCCATCCCCGGTTTGGGCCCGCCGCCCACCGACCCCGCGAGGACGACCATGTTCCAACCGAACCAAGACGAGACGACCTTGAACGAGCCCATGGAAGAGTCGCAGCCGGCTCAGACCATGCCGCTGCTTGGCGCGCTCACGAGCGAGGGCGACGAGGGTTTGGACCCCCTGGCCTACGACTCGGCCGAAGAAAACAAGCGGATCGCCACCCAGTCCGCGATCCTGATCGCGATCGTGGCGATCATCGCCGGTGGGGTGCTCGTGGGTATGCGCATGACCCAAGGCGGCGGGGCCGAGAAGGAGGCCAGCGACCAGCTCACGAAGATCGAGACCTTCATCCGCAAGGCCGAGAACCCGGAGCTGGTCGACGAGAAGGACGCCCAAAACCCCAGCAACCTCGGGTCGATGATCGCCGACGCCGACACCATTGTCAGCAAGATCGCGACCGAGTATCCCGAGAAGGCCGTGCCTCTGGATCAAGTGCAGAAGAACCCGTTCGAGCTGTCCTTCCTGCAGCGCAGCGAGGACAACGAAGTCGCGACCGACTTCGCCGAGCGCCAACGTCAGGACCTGCTCAAAGCCCTCGCTAACGAGTTCGGCACGCTGCAGCTCCAGAGCATCATGGGCAGCGGCCGCCGCAGCGTCGCGGTGATCGACAACGAGTTCTACCGGCTGGGCCAGCGCATCGGCAGCTTCCGCGTCGCGGGCATCCAGGCCGGCCGGGTCGGCCTGATCCCGGTCGATTTCGAGATGCGGGCCGGCGACCCGCGTTTCATCCTCGAGATCCAGGCCGAGGCCGGCGTCTCGCAGAACCTGCGCTGAGCGCTTACGCCACGAACCGTTCGAACCAACCGACCCACGCGGGCAACCGTGAGGAGAGACCCAGGTGAGCCTCGACGACCTGCTGAATTTCGACGACGACCTGACCGCAGACCTGATCGGCGACGCCGATCAGGCGCTCGAAGAGACCGCGCCGTCGCCCGAAGCCCCGGATGTTGATCCGGTGCCCGCGGGCGAGCCGGAATCCGAAAGCGGCACGCAGGATCAGCCGCTCGCCCGGGTCACCGACTTGGGGCAGACGCTGCTCGCCTCCCGCCACGTCAGCACCGACGTGCTCGCCTCCGCCCGCGGCCTGATCGCCAAGACGCCCAGCCGCCCGCTCGCCGAAGTGCTCCGCGAGTCCGGCGTTGAGGAGACCGCGCTCGCCAAGGCCGTCGCGAACGAGGCCGGCGTCGACTTCGAACGCGTGGACCCCGACGCCCACCAGCTCGCCGCGATCAAGCAGTTCCAGAAACTCACGCCCGACTATTGCCAGGAACACGGCGTCTTGCCGCTGCGACAGGAGGGCTCGCGCCTCGTCGTCGGCGTGATCGATCCCGACGACTTGATCCTGCTCGATGAGGTCCGCCACAAGCTCGGCAGCAACCTCAAGCTCGTCGTCGTCCCCAAGACCGACATCGACGCTCTGGTCGCCAGCACCAAGGAGGAAGAAACCGGCGAAGACGGCGGCATCGACATGGACGACCTGATCGCCGGCGTCGACGAAGACGACGTCTCGGTCGTCGAAAACAATGAGGAGAACCTCGACCTGGAAAAGATGGCCGGCGAGTCGCCCGTCATCCGTTACGTCAACTTCTTGATCTTCAACGCGGTCAAGGAAGGCGCGTCCGACATCCACATCGAGCCGCAGGAAAAGAAGGTCCAGATCCGCTACCGCATCGACGGCGTGATGTTCGAGGCGCAGAACCCGCCGCCGAGCATGAAGGCCGCGATCGTCTCCCGCATCAAGATCATGGCCAACCTCGATATCGCCGAACGCCGCGTGCCGCAGGACGGCCGCATCCGCGCGATGGTGCACGGCCGGAAGCTCGACCTGCGCGTGTCCACGCTGCCCATGGTGCAGGGCGAAAAGGTCGTCATGCGTATCCTCGACACCAAGTCGATCCAGGTCGACCTCGACGACCTCGGCTTTAGCGAAGACGCGCTGGCCATCTGGACCAACCAGATCAAGAACCCCCACGGCATCGTGTTGGTCACCGGGCCCACCGGCTCGGGCAAGACCACCACGCTCTACGCCTCGCTGGGCAAGATGGACCGCGTCAAGCTGAACATCTCCACGGCCGAAGACCCCGTCGAATACCACCTCGGCGGCATCAACCAGACGCCGGTCAACGAAAAGATCGGCATGTCCTTCGCCGCGGCGCTACGCGCCCTGTTGCGTCAGGACCCCGACGTGATCATGGTCGGCGAAATCCGCGACTTCGAGACCGCCAAGACCGCGGTCCAGGCGTCGCTTACCGGCCACCTCGTGCTCTCCACGCTGCACACCAACGACGCGCCGTCGTCCATCACGCGTCTGGTCAACATCGGCGTTGAGCCGTTCCTCATCGGCGGCGCGGTCAACGCCTGCCTCGCGCAGCGTCTCGTGCGGAAGATCTGCACGCACTGCAAAGAGATGATCACGCCCGACCCCGAGATCGCCGACGCGCTCGAGATGCAGGGCATCGTCGGAGAGATCCCCAAGGGAGCGGGCTGCGACAAATGCCGCGGCACCGGTTACTCCGGACGCCTGGGTATTTACGAGCTGCTCGTGATCAACGACGCGCTCCGCGACGCGATCGCCCGCAATCCGTCCGTCACCGAGTTTCGCCGCATGTGCGTCGAGCAGGGCATGACCACGCTGCGCCGCGACGGCTTCGACAAAGTGCAGAAGGGCCTGACCACCGTGGACGAAATCCTGCGGGTGACCGAAGCGACGATTTGAACCTCAGCAAACCGCGCCGGCTTGCCGCGCGGCCATCTTCCGCATGTGCGAGCGCTGGACCTCGCGCTCGTCGCGGCGTTGCTTCCGGCACCGCGAGCAACGGACCGCCTTCGAATTGATGTTGGCTTTAACGGTCTCGTACCACCACTTCTGCTGCGCGGCGGTCCAGACTTCCTGAACGCCGCAGTCCACACACCGAAAATCGAGATCGACGTAGTACTCCGGCAGCGAGTCGTACGTGTTGTTGTGGACCAGCTGCGAACGGTCGGCATCGATGGCCGAACGGCTTCGCTTGGCGGATACGCGGTTTTCGAGTTTCAGCTTCTGGGCTTGCAGCTTCCGGCTCCGGTTTTTCCCTTGTTTGGGCATCTGGTGCTCCCGTGGGTTGGCGGTCCGACATCCATTTCAGCGTATGCTTGCCATCCCGGGCACGTCGCCCGTTTCGCATGATGCGCGAACAAACCCCCACCCCCGCGTCTCACCGCAGCGCCTGGCCCGGCGTCGGCACCGTCACGACGCTCGGCTCGTACCTGCCGCGCCGCTGCGGCATCGGCACCTTTACCCACGACCTCACCGAAGCCCTCGCCGACGCGGTCCAGCACGCCGGCTCCGAGGCGCAGGTCCAGGCCATCGCCATGAACGACCGGCCCGAGGGGTATCGCTACGCGCCGCGCGTCGCTTTTGAGATCAACGAAAATCGCCTGGCCGAGTACCGCCTCGCGGCCGACTTCCTCAACATGTCGCCCGCCGGCGTGCTCTGCCTCCAGCACGAATACGGCATCTACGGCGGCGACCACGGCGTCCACGTCCTCGAACTCATGCGCCGCCTGCGCATGCCCTCGGTCGCGACGCTGCACACCGTCCTCAAAGACCCCAACGAACGCCAGCACACGGTCATGATGCAGCTCGCCGAGCAGGCCGACCGGCTGGTCGTGATGGCCGAGCGGGCGTTCGAGTTCCTCACCGAGATCTACGGGGTGCCCCGCCACAAGATCGCGTTGATCCCGCACGGCATCCACGACGTGCCCTTCGTCGACCCCGCGTTCTACAAGGACCAGTTCGGCGTCGCCGGCAAGAAGGTGATCCTGACCTTCGGTTTGCTCTCGCCGGGCAAAGGTTTGGAGTTCATGATCGAGGCGCTGCCCACGATCGTGCAGCAAAACCCCGATGCCGTGTATCTCGTGCTGGGCGCGACGCACCCGGGCATCCTCGCCCACAGCGGCGAGGACTACCGCATCGGCCTGCAAAAACGCGCCAAGGAACTCGGCGTCGCCGACCACATCAAGTGGTTCAACAAGTTCGTCGAGATCGACGAGTTGCTGGAGTTTCTCGGTTGCGCCGACGTGTACGTCACGCCGTACCTCAACGAAGCGCAGATCACGTCCGGCACGCTCGCCTACGCGCTGGGCGCGGGCAAGGCTACGGTCAGCACGCCGTATTGGCATGCCCAGGAGTTGCTGGATCAGGGCCGCGGCAAGCTCGTGCCGTTCCAGAACCCCGAGGAGCTGGCGAAGTCCGTCAACGAGCTGTTCAGCCAAGAGGTGCAGCGCCACGCCATCCGCAAGGCCGCGTACACCCACACCCGGCCGATGACCTGGCGACGCGTCGCCGAGCAATACCTCGACGTTTTCACCGAGGTGCGTGAAGAACGCCTCCGCAACCCGCGCCCGCTCATCCACGCCAAGAACGAACCCGTCGCGCCCGGCACCGGCTCGGACGAACTGCCCGAAGTCAAGCTCGACCACCTCCGCGTGCTCACCGATTCCTGCGGCATCCTCGCCCACGCCAAGGCCACCATCCCGGACCGCAACTCCGGCTATCGCCTCGACGATAACGCCCGGGCGCTGATCGCCACGCTGATGGCCGGCGATTTCGCCGCGACCAGCGACCGCTTCGACGATCGGCTGGACGTGATGATTGCGCGGTACCTGTCGTTCATGGACCACGCGTTCGACGAAGAGGCCGGCCGGTTCAAGAACCACATGGGCTACGACCGCGTGTGGGACGACGAGCCGTTCAGCGAGGACACGCACGGCCGGGCCATCCGCGCCCTGGGCGAGACCGTCGCCCGTTCTAGCCAGCTTGGCCACCGCAGCCTCGCCGTCCGGCTGTTCCAGGCCGCGCTGCCCGCCTGCGAATCTTTCGAGCACCCGCACGGCTGGGCCTACGCCCTGATCGGTATCCACGCCTACCTCCGGCGCTACTCCGGCGACACCCACGCCAAGCAGACCCGCGAGCTGCTCGCCCATCGCCTGTTCGACGCGTTCCAACACAAGAGCGACGAATGGCCCTGGCCGAACGACCAACTGACGTACACCGCCGCGCGCCTGCCCCACGCGCTGCTGCTCTGCGGCCGGTGGATGTTCAACAACGCCATGATCCAGCAGGCCCTGAAGTCGCTCGACTTCCTCAACCACGTCCAGACCGGCGACGACGACCGCTTCGCCCCCGTCGGCACGCACGGCTGGTTCCCCCGCGGCGGCACCAAAGCCCGCTTCGACCAACTGCCGATGGAGGCCGGCGGCGCGATCGACGCCAATCTCGAAGCCTTCCGCGTCACCAACAACCCGCACTACCTCAACCGCGCCTACCGGACCCTCCAGTGGTTCCTCGGCGACAACGACCTCCGCCAGCCGCTCTACGACCAGACCACCGGCGGTTGCTTCGACAAGCTCATGCCCCAAGGCGTCGACGAGAACCAGTCCGGCGACGCCACGATCAGTTGGCTCCTCTCGCTGCTGTCCATGCACGAGCACGCCCTGGCCCAGGATCAACCGGTCGACCCCAACGACCCGGTCCAGGCCAACGGCGAATCTCGCGTCCCGCCAACCCGCGTAAACGCGAACTAGGCCGCCCAACCAAAAAACCCACGGAGTTCATCCGTGGGCTTTCGGGATTGGCAAGATTTCATCTCGACCGCCGCCGTTCAAACCTCGGCGACGCGCTTATTCCACCACGATCATCCGCGGGTCGGCGATCTCCACCGTTTGTTCGACGTGGCCGAGGTGGAACACAACCGCGAGCTCGTCGACGCCGTGCGCGGCTTCCGACGTCACCCGCCGCTCGAATTGCGTCCACTCGTCGCTGAGCGCGGGCTCGATCACCGTCAGGTAGTCCGCGCCGCCGTCGGTCTGCAGGATCGCCGTCACCTGCGGCGTCTTACCTTCCACCGGCTCGACCCGCGCCCAGAATGTCACCAGCAACTCGTCGCCCGCCTCGACTTCCGCGATGGAGTTCGGCGAGAGCACCTGGATGTCCCACACCGGCTCGCTCGGCTCGATCGTCGTGACCCGCACCGCCTGGGAAAACGGCTGGCCCTCCACCGACACGATCGTCTTCTCCGCGACCGCGGCTTCGCCCTGCCAGTACCCCAGCACCGGCGCGTCCGCCCCGTCGATGATCACTTCTTCCGCTAATGCCACCGGCGCGAACGCGAGCGACGTCGCTCCGACTACGGCTCCACCGATCCATGACGACACTCGAGGCCAGGCATACATGTCAGACTCCTTTGAAAAGATCAAACGCAAACGAAAAACGACTGATTAGCTTACGCCACGAACAAATTCAGGTTCGACGCCGTCCATGAGCCGGCCTCACTGCACGGGCAGGTCGTCCCAGTCGACGAAGCGATCCGGCACGGCCACGTCGAACGTGCGCTTTGCGACGACCCTGCCGTCGAGCCGCGTGGTCAGTGTCCACGGGCCGAGCAAGGATTCGACCGGTTCCCACAGCGCGTCGCCGAGGAAGAAGTCGAAGTCGTTGGTACGGACGAAAACCTCTCCGCGAAACGGGGGCATGACTTGGCCGTCCTTGCCGGGCACGCGGGGATGGTCGATCTCGAACGCGATCTTCAAGCCCCGACCGTGTTTGATCTTGAGGATGTAGCCGAACTCCTGGCCGACCTCGGGCGGGACCGCGGTGGTGAACGTCCGCAGCTTCGGCAGGGCTTTGCCCCGTTCCTCGAACCGCTCGTACAGCCCGTAGCTGACTTCCTGCACGACGGGGCGTTTGCGGGCCATGCGAAGTGCCTCGCGGGCGTGAATCAAGCTTTCGCCGGAACCAGCGCCTCGGGCACATACGGCACGAAACCCATCGGCGGGTTGCGCTTCTCGAGCAGGTCGGCGGTGCGTTCGTCGTCTTTTAGCGCCTCGATCGTCTTCGCGAAGCCGTGGCGGTGGATGAACGGGCCCATCTTTTCGGCGCTGCCGTTCGTGCCCCGTTTGTCGGCGTTGTACCAGTCGAACAGCACGGCACACACGTCGGCCACGCGGTCACGGGGGACCATGCTGAGGTACTGACTTTCGCCGTCGGTCAGGTAGTGCCCCTGGGTCGAGCCGTCTTCGGAACCGCCGAGCTTAAGGGCGTAGTTGTCACCGCCGGAGCCGACCCACCCGAAGGTTTTGGTGGCGGGGCGGAAGCACTGGCGCTCGCAGCCGGTGATGCCGATCGACTCGGCTAGGTCGCCGTAGCCGCGGGCTTCGAGTTGGTCGATGAGCTCGGGCTCGAACTGTTCGGAGTCGGTGTAGCTCAGGCGGCAGGTCGGCAGGCCGACGCACGCGCCCGACAGGACACGTAGCGGCGAGTAGGTCTTGCCGTAGCGGGTGCCGTGGCCGAACGAAGACAGGCAATCGGCGAAGTCTTGCTTCGCGGCTTCGTCGATGTTCGTGAACAGCAGGTCCTGGTTGGGCGTGACCATGACTTCGACGCCGGGGAAGCGGTCGAGGGTTTCTTTGACCATCGAGCGGAGGCGCGGGTGGTTGGCGTCTTTGGTTTTGCCTTCGCCGCCGCGCTCGAGTTTCGCGGGGTCGATGTACGCCTCGTCCACCAGCCGGCCGCACTCGACGTACGCGCCGTACGCCCACCGGCCGTCGGACTCTTGCTTCGTCCAGCCGTGGTGCAGGTCGCGTTGCCCGGGGATGCCGGCGGCACCGGGCACTTCGCAAAGCTCGTGGTTGTCGCTGAATTCCGCCCCGAGGTTTTTCACTTCGTCGCGGTACCACTCGATGCCTTGCTTCCACACGACGTACTTCATGCGGGCCCACACGCGGTTCTTGCGGTCGCCCCACTGCTTGTGGACGTCGACGATCGCCTTGAGCCCGGGCATGAGTTGGTCGGGCGTGAACACGCCGAACGGCTTGCCGAACGCGGCGAAGGTGGGCTTGCCCTTCTTCTCGCCCTGGCCGCCGCCGATGTACACCTGATAAGCGGCGACCTTCGCGTCGGTGCCCGTGCCTTCGACGATGGGCGCGATGCCGATCTCGTTCGTGCGGATCTCGGTGCAGTTGTCGTAGGTGATCGCGCCGGTGTCGGGGTTGCGGTGGGCGGCGCTGAAGGCGATCTTGAACTTGCGGTTCAGGAGCTGCGGGCCGTACTCGTACTGCTGCTCGGGGTCGTTGATGAACTGCGGGTCGACGCCGAACACCTGGATGTGCGGAGCGGCGGGCAAGCGGAAATACTCGCCGTATTGGTGCGCGAGCTCGAACGCGTTCGCCCCCGGCAGCGTCGAGAACTTGGACAGCGGGCAGCCCATGACGTTGCGGACGTTGTCGCCGCAGCCGTTGAGCGTGTAGAAGCCGGTGGTCGCGAGCTTTTGGACGAGCTGGGAGACCTGCGGCTTGAGCAGCCAGTGGTACTGGATGTTCTGGCGAGTCGTGAGACGAAGCGACGGCTGGCCGTAGGGGTTGTGGTCGCAGAACTCGTCGGCGACCTCGTCGAAGATGCGCCACTGGTCGGCGTTGAACGCGCCGCCCCCGGGCACGGTGACGCGGACCATGAACATCCAGTCTTTCTCCTTGCCGGTCTTCGCGCGGTTGTATTCGAGGTACAAGCCGTGCGACTTGGAGAGGAACTCGGACTCTTTTTCGACGTCGGGTGTGGCGTGGTCGGCGTAACGCTCGGGCAGCGGGCCGACGACGCCCTTGGAGTTGATCTTGAAGTGCTCGTCGGCCGAGAGCTGGTCGGCGGGGGTGTTGAGCAGCGGCTCGGGCAGCTTGACGGGTTTTTTAGGCTTGGGGCTGGGCACGGGCGGGTCCAAATGGCGGGAAAAACGGTCGAACCCGCGATCATAGCGAGACGACGGGCCCGCCCGATAAGCTGTGCGATCCCCGGAAGATCGGCCGGGCCGGCGGCTGGATTGCCGGTCCGATTGTGCCGATCCGGAAAGAGACCGCGCCCGTGCGGGCCGGCCAGACCTGAACCCCAATCGACTCCCAACTCCACCCACGATCAAGGGACTCCCAGATGCGTATCACCATGGTCGGCACCGGCTACGTCGGGCTCGTCACCGGCACCTGCTTCGCCAACCTCGGCAACGAGGTGACTTGCCTCGACGTCGACCCCGCGAAGATCGAGAAGCTCAACAACGGCATCAGCCCGATCTACGAGCCGGGCCTGGACGAGATGATCCAGCGGAACCACAAGGCCGGCCGGCTTCACTTCACGACCGATAAGAAAACCGCGTATCAGTCGGCGGAGATGATCTTCATTTGCGTCGGCACGCCCAGCGACGAGCAGGGCCACGCCGACCTCAAGTACGTCCTCGCCGCGTCCGCCGACATCGGCAAGGCCATCGAGGAAGGCCCCGGCTCCACCGGCGGCGACCCCGAAGAACGCCGCGCCAAGGTCATTGTCGTCAAATCCACCGTGCCCGTCGGCACCAACGCCAAGGTGCGGGCGGAGATCGGCAAGCACACGAGCAAACCCTTCCGCATGGCGTCCAACCCCGAGTTCCTCAAGGAAGGCGCCGCGATCAACGACTTCATGAAGCCCGACCGCGTCGTGGTCGGCGTCGACGACCTGGAAGGCACCGGCGGGCGGATGCGCACGCTGTACGAGCCGTTCGTCCGCAACGGGCACCCCATCTTCGTGATGGACATCCCGTCGGCCGAGATGGTCAAGTACGCCGCCAACGCGATGCTCGCGACGAAGATCTCGTTCATCAACGAGATCGCCAACCTCTGCGAGGCCTACGGGTCCAACGTGGACGAAGTTTGGAAGGGCATGACCTCCGACGCCCGCATCGGCAACAAGTTCCTGTATCCCGGGCTGGGCTACGGCGGATCCTGCTTCCCGAAAGACACGCTCGCCTGCGTTTCGATGGGCACGCAGAGTGATACACCTACGCCGCTGCTGCAGGCCGTCCACGACGTCAACCAGCAGCAACGCCTGAACTTCTACGACAAGATCGTCGCCCACTTCGGCGGCGAAGCGAACCTCAGCGGCAAGACGTTCGCGATGTGGGGCCTGGCGTTCAAGCCCGGCACCGACGACGTCCGCGAAGCGCCCGCGCTCACGCTCGCCGCCAAGCTCACCGCCGCCGGCGCTACGGTCAAAGCCCACGACCCGGTGGCCCACGAGACGACGCAGCGCGAGCTAGGCGACACGATCTCGTACCACGACGGGATGTACGACACGCTCGACGGCGCCTGCGCCCTGGTGATCTGCACCGACTGGCCCGAGTTCAAACAACCGAAGTTCGACGAGATCCGCTCGCGTCTCAGCGACCCGGTGGTTTTCGACGGCCGAAACCTCTACAAGCCCGCCACGATGAAGGACGAAGGCTTCACCTACGTCAGCGTCGGCCGCCAGCCGGTGAACACCGACGCGGTGCCGGCGGGCTGATGCCATAAAATGACAAACCGTCGACCGTCCCCGAAAGAGGGGGCTATCTTCGACGGTCGGTCACGGCATCTACAAATGCATACTCGAGTTGTCCCCGCTTAGGCGTTTCCTAAGCGGGGCTCTCACATCTGCATCTGCCTAACTAGGTTAAAAGTCTAGGTTAAAAGTGGATTTCGTTTGGGTTGAAGTCACGTGGAGGTCTAGCTGTGGGGTATTCGTCTGGGAAGTCTCCATGTGGCAGTAGCTTTCGCTTTCGATACGCCTCCTCGACTAACTCGACAAAGGGGCTGATGTCCAGCATCACTCCCAAGTACCGCCGGTCACGGGAACCAATTACATCAGGGTTCCTTGCTGGCGTGCAACGGTTGATCTTCAGCAATCCCATATCGCGAAGCTGATATGCCCACTTTCGGACAGTGTCTGACTTGATTCCTAAGTCACGGCCAAGGTGATGCCAAGTGACTTCGAGTTCTGCATTGCGAAACCGACGCCCGGCCAGCGCGAGTAGCAGTATCAGGTGTCGAGGCTGCAGTTGTTTTCCTGCGCGAGAATCAAAACGGTACAGCCGCGTGAAGACCCGCGGCAGCTTGATGAAGTCTCCACTTTCAACCTCGGGTCCCCAAATAGAGGTGGATCGCGTTGCTGGCATGGTTTCGTTGTTGCGTGGCTCACCGGGCATGGACTCAGATTTGCAAAAAGGATTGGTGTTGTTAATACGTCTAAGAAGGAGTGTCATAAAATTGACACACTAAAGGCAAATTTGTGGTCAAAAAACCTTTCCTAATGAGCCACGCAACATCCAAGCCAGGGTCATATCGACGCAGGTGGCATTGGTTAAGTCCTCGACCGCGGGTAGACACGGATGCCCTTGGGCTTGGCTCAGGCTCTCACGGCGTCAAGTGCATCAACCGCAGCGACGACATCTGTTTGCGAACCAACTTGATCGCGCATGAATAACGAAGCCCGCGCCTCCGGCGCGGGCTTCGTTGTGAATGGATCACGCTGAAACGTGCTTTGGCAGCCGACGCCTCGCCGACCATCCGCCCAGCGCGAGCAGAACAAACGCGCCGCCCACCGCGACCGCGCCCCACTGCGCGAGCGTCTCGGGCACCAACGAACGCAGCGCCGGGCCGACGCCGTCCAGCGTCCAGGCCAGACGCGTCCACGTCGCGTCCAGGCTCGGACCCAGCAGCGCGACCCCCAACAACGCCGGCCATGTCAGCAGCAGGCCCCGCGAACGCTGCCGCCACCACAGCCCCGCATACATCACCGCGCCGAGCAGCAAGACCAAGCGAACCGGCGTAAGCGAGAAGTACGGCGTCCAATCCGCCGGCACGTACCCCAGCCGCGACGTCTCGGCGACCAACACCGCCGACAACCCCGCGACCGCCGCCCACGCTCGCCGGCCCGACCACCCGGGCCGGCTCCGCAGCAGCATCACCACGCTCAACGCCAACAGCGTCGGCGACAACTCGGCGACGCCCAACGACGACGCCCGGTACATCCACGGCAGCGCCAACGCGTGGGCCGCCACCGACAGCAGCGGCACGCCCAACACCGCGCACCGCAACCGGACGTCCGCCCGGGGCTCGGACGCCTCGGCCGATGCTCGATCCAACGCCCACAGCCCCAGGCCCAACACCGCCGCGACCCACCAACTCGCCGCATACACGAAGCCCGCGCCCAGGAACCCGGTGTGCCCCACGACCCGCGCCGCCACCGGCAGCAGAAACACCGTGCCCAGCGCCGTCCCAACCGCCGCCAATTCGCCGCGCCGCAGGCGGAACTCTGCCACCCGCAGAACGACCGCCAGTTTCAGCGCCGCCAGGGGCAATCCGATCGCCGCGACCGTCCCGCCGATCACCGGCCCGACCACCGCGAGCGTGTTGTAGACGAACGTCGTGTCCGCCAGCAGCACCACGGCCAACCACGCGAGCCGGCGGCTTTCTCCCTCCGCCCCGTTTCGACGTAGCCACGCCGCGAGCGATAGGACCGCCAACTCGTACACGTTGAACACGAACACCAACCCCAACACCGGCAGCAGCTCGTCCTTCCGTTCGTGCGCCGCCGTGTTGAGCAGAAAACATCCGAGAAACATCAACACGCCGCTGATCCAAACCCACGGCACCCCCGGAAGGGTTGATTTGCGTGATGCTGATGGGGCGGAAGGTCGCGCTACCGGCGGCACGCGAGGGGGGGGATCCGGCGCGGGTGGGGGCGTGACTTCATTGAACATAGCCGGCCTGCCTTTCACAGCGGCGCACGCAACATCGCCCGGTCGGCAGACGCTGCGCAACGCGGTTCCGGCGTCGGTCTCACGGTCAAAACACGGCTGTGTCGCGGGTGCACCGCCCGTGTCGGCCGACGCCAACAGCGCCGACGGACCATCCGCCGGCGTTACCGCCTCGGCGAACAGGGCAGGGATCAAAAAATCAATGAAGGCAATACGTTTCGGAGCCCTGACGCACCGCGGTTCGAGATGACATCGTGCATTGTAAACGTGAGCCGGTGATTCCCAAGGGGTTCTTCAGATACGCTGGCCGGTAACCCCGTTGTGGAGATGGCTCATGAGCCCGTGGCGACGAACCTTGTCTTGGACGCTGCTGATCGGATGGCTATCGGCGGCGCTGCCCGTGTTCACCCAGGACGCGGCAGATGCGTCGGCGACCGAATCGACCAGCGCGGTCGTCCTCGAGGTGATCGGTGAGATGCCCGTTGGCGGCGGTTACGAGTGGAAGAGCACGGGCGTGCCGCATCCCGTGATGCACGAAGGTCGGGTGGTGCTCGCGCAAACCAAGGCCAACGGGACTTATTGCTCCGGCGTCACGTTCGCGGCCGTGGTGGAGACCGCGACGCGCGCCGGCCTGCTCGATGGGGTTGCCTTCGAACGGGTGAAGCAGTTCCAGCGCGACTGGTACGGCACGCACGACGACGCGGCCGAGACGCAGTGTGTCTACGCGATGAACCAGCTCGGCATCGGCCGCGCGGTCCGGCCGCGCGACGCACGCCCGGGCGACTTCGTGCAGTTCTGGCGGCGGGGCGGCAGCGGGCACAGCGTCGTCTTCATCGATTGGGTGCTCGACGCCGACTCGGGCGAGCCGGTGGGCCTGATCTATTGGTCCAGCCAGACCGCCACCGCCGGCATCGGTACCCACGTCGAATACTTCGCCGGGCAAGTCGGGCCGGACGGACGCGAAGGCCGGGTGCTGCCGGAGCGTTTGTACCTCGGCCGCCTCGATACGCCGGGCTCTTGAGTCGAGTAGCGGCGGTCAGTCTTCGCGGTCTTCAGCGGTCCCGTCCCACGGCGCCGCCCCGAACCCGCGGGCCTTGCACTGGGCGCTGAGCTGTGCGACGTGGTGTTGGAGGTGACGCAGGGCGTAAATCATCCACGCGACGCGCGGGCGCACTGCAGATTTCGTCTCGACGGTGCCGAGGCGTAAGCCGGCGTCGCCCTGCCACGTGAGGTAGGCGTCGACCCTCTTTGCGACGCGCTCGATGTCGTTCAAGGTGGCCGCACGGTCGGGAAGTTTCTCGACCGGGCTATCCCAGTATTGCCAGCGGTCCGGCTCCCAGTCGTAGCTTTCGCGATCCTCGGCCACGTAATACTCGGCCGTGAGCAGGATGTGCATCGCGGTGCGGGCGGGCACCTCGGTCCAACTCGGCTCGCCTTGCCTCCAGGCCTGATCGTCGAGCCGACGAACCGCGTCGGCGAACATGCGGAACGCCTCGCCGAACTCTCGGCGGAGCGCATCGGTGACCGCGCCTTCGCCTTCTTCGCGGAAGACGGACGGGTCGTCGAGCGTGCCGGCCGTCACTTCGATCACCTCGCCGTCGTGCGACCGCCAGCCGACCAGGCTGCCGCAATCCGCACAGACCCGGAACACGCCGCGCTCTCCGCAGAGATCCGGTTGGGCGTCGGCCGGTGCGTCCACCGCGTGTCCCTGCGTGAACACCAATGCATCGGTGGGCACCCGCACCCAGGGCACGCTCACCGCCCCGGCGGCGCGTTGGCACGAGCGGCAGCGGCAGGTGGACTGCTCAAGGATCTCGCCATCGACGCGGTAGCGCACCGCGCCGCACAGGCACCGGCCCGACACGGCCGAAGCCGTTTGTTCGCCGGAGGCGTCCGATTGGGATTGCCCAAGCGTGGTGAGGGCGGTCGGCAGCAACGCGGCGGTGTAGATCGCGACCAAGCACACCAAGGCCGGGCCCAACGCCATGAGGTGGTGTGAAGCGGTCATCGCAAGACTCCTGATCGAGCGGGCAAAGGAAAGATGAATAACGGGAAGAACAACGATTATAATTTGATATTAAGACAATTTGATATGAAATTTAGTGTCATTTTTCCTTATTTCGCGGTCAACAGAGCTGTGGCACGCTGGCAACTCAAACCGCGGTCCGATCTGGTTACTGATGTCACGAGACGGGTCGCCCCTGACCGAGGAGGCGCAATGAAAACGGTTGGGCTCAACAAGTTTCAGTAGTCGTTGCTGTGTTCGCTCTGGCCCAAGATGCCGTCTGTATTGGAAGACCGGCTGATTGGAGATCGCGTCCGCGACATCGCCATGCGCCCGCGGGACGTGCGGACGGCGACGACGGCGATCGATAAGCGGAGCGTCGGTTGCGGATGTAAGGCCACGCTTCGGCGGCTCGAGGCGCTGCGGCGAGCGCTCGCGGCGGTATAGCGCGGCTCGCTTGCGGAGCGCTACGGTTTAGCGTGGGATTGGCGCGAGCGCGTCATGGACCATGCCCGCGCAGCGTTCCCAGGAGTTGTTGAGCGCGTGGGCGCGACAGCTCTCGCGGGAGACGTCGAGCGCGTCGCGGCAGGCTTGGGCGAGGTCGTCGTTCAGCGCACCGGTGGTGCCGGGTTGGACGACGTCGATCGGGCCGGTGACGGGGTAGGCCGCGACGGGAAGCCCCGCGGCGTTGGCTTCGAGCATGACGATGCCGAAGGTGTCGGTCTTGCTGGGGAAGACAAACACGTCCGCGGCTGCGTAGTGGCGGGCGAGGTCTTCGCCGAACTGGTAACCGGCGAAGTGGGTGTCGGGGTACTGCTTCTCGAGCTTCTCGCGCACCGGGCCGTCGCCGACGACGACCTTGCTGCCGCCGGTGTCGGAGAGGTCGAGTGCGAGGAAGGCTTCGATGTTCTTTTCGACGGCGACGCGGCCGGCGTAGAGGAAGATCGGCTTGGGCAGGTCGGCGAACGGGTCGTCGAAGCCGTCGCCGTACGTGTCGCGTGGGCGGAACAGCTCGGTGTTGACGCCGCGGCACCAGACCTTCACGTTGGTCATGCCGTTGGCCTCGAGCTCCTGGCCGACGGTCGCGGTGGGCACGAGCGTGGCCTCGGCGGGCCCGTGGAACCAGCGGATGAACTTGTAGGTCAGGCCCAACGGGATGCCGAAGTACGCCCGCATGTAGTGCGGGAACTGCGTGTGGTAGCTGGTGGTGTAAGGCAGGCCGCGTTTGCGGCAGTACTTCCGACCGGCTTGCCCGATCGGGCCTTCGGTCGCGATGTGGATCGCGTCGGGTTTCAGCTCGTCGAGTTCCCGTTTGAGTTTCGGGCCGGGGCGGACGGCGAGCTTGATCTCGGGATACTTGGGCGCGGCGAACGACTTGAACATCCCCGGATGGATCACCGTGAAGTCGTGGCCGGCAGCTTTCGACGCGTCGATGACGTGCTGCCAGGTGCGGACGACGCCGTTGACCTGCGGGGTCCAGGCGTCGGTGAGCAGGGCGATGTGCATGAGCGGAGTCCGCGCGGGGTTTGCAAGCGGGTGAAGCCCGCGTTGGGCGAACGCGGGCTTCGGGAGGGTATCGGAATCGAGGGCGGCTCAGCGCGCCGTGTCGACGGTTTCCAACGCGGCGTTCACGCGTGGCGTGGCTTCTTCCGCGGGGTCGCCGAAGATGCGGGCCACCGAGATGAGTTCTTCCAGCGGGAGGAGTTCTTCGCTGTCCTCGGCGGGGGTAGATGGGGCCGGCCCTGTCGCGTCGAGCAGCCGTTCGAGTTCCTGCTCGGCGTAGATCAGCCGGATCGTGCCGTCGTGGTCTTCGACGATCGCGGTGCAGTCCTCGATCCAGTCGCCGCAGTTGTAGTAGGCGATGTCGTCGGCGCCTTCGGCCTCGCGGATCTCCGGCTTGTGGATGTGGCCGCAGACCACGCCGTCCAAGCCGCGCTGCCGCGTCTCGCGCTCCAAGGCGATCTCGAACTCGCTGATGAAGTTGCACGCCTTCTTGACCTTGAGCTTGATCGCCTTGGACATCGAGTGCCGCGGCAAGCCGAGCATGCGTCGCCCCGCGTTGTACGGGCGGTTGAGGTTGACGAGCATCTCGTAGGCCTTGCCGCCGAGCTTGGAGAGCAGGCGGTGGTGGCGGACGACCAGGTCGAAGTGGTCGCCGTGGGTGACGAACAGCCGGCGGCCGTCGGCGGTGGCGTGGACGTCGAACGCTTCGACGCGGACGCCGCCGAACTCCAGGCCGAGGAATTGGCGGGCGCCCTCGTCGTGGTTGCCGGGGATGAAAACGACGTCGGTGCCGTGTTTGGTGTGGTTGAGGATGCGGCGGATGACATTGTTATGCTCGCCGGGCCAATACCACTTCTGGCTCATCCGCCAGATGTCCACGATGTCGCCGACGAGGTAGAGCTGCTCGCAGCGGACGTGTTTGAGGAAGCGCGAAAGCAGGGCGGCCTGGGACGCGCGCGAGCCGAGGTGGGTGTCGGAGAGGAAAACGGTGCGGTAGTGGAGCGTCATCGGGAGATTCCGGAGGCTGAGCAGAAGTCGGGCGTCCGTGCCCGGTCCGTCACGAAAAATCATCGGTTACGGCCGTGAGCGTTGGGTGAGGATTTGGTTGGCCTCGCGTCAATATCTGCAAATCGCGTGGAAACTGGGATAATTCCGGTTGATTTGGAGGCTTATTCACGCTTCGCCCAGGCCGGCCAGCGCACCGCCGAGTTGGTTGAACAGCCGGCGTTGCGTCGCGATGGGAAACAGGTCCAGCTCCCGGGCGATGTTGGCGAAGCTGCCCAGGGCGACGAGCGACCAGGCGCACAGCAGCGGCGAGGCGATCAGCGCGTCGGGGTCGTCGGCCTGTTGGCGCTTGACGACGCGTTGGATGTAGGCGTGTAGCCGGGTGTACATCGCGTTGAGCGCGTCGCGGACCTCGGGGTCGTGGGCTTCGGTGAGGCCGGCGAAGATGAGGCGGTGCATGCCCGTGCTGCCGCGCGACTTGCCCTCGTCGTCGAGCACCGAGCGGGCGGCCGCCGCGGGGTCGGCCCGGTGTTTGGGGTCTTCGAAGTGCTCTTCCCACCAGCGCGTCTGCTGCTCGGCGATGTCGGCGAGCACGGCGAGGAACATCGCCTTTTTGCTGGGCCAGAGCCGGTAGAGCTGGTTCTCGCGGAGCTCCGCCGCGGCGGCGAGCTTGGCGGTGGTGGTGCCGGCGTAGCCGTGGTCGGCGAAGACGCGCGCGA
>JBCDDH010000010.1:0-62869 GCA_039180415.1 Planctomycetota bacterium
GCAAAAATAAACGACGTCCCGCGTAGTCACCCGGGACGGCGTGGTCGTTTAGCCGATCTGGTGTTGAGGAAGACAAGCAAATGCGCGGCGGGCTCAGGCTTTCGGCCGGGCAATCGCTCAGCGGCGGCCGCGTTCGCGTAGACGGGCAAGGTGGTCTTCTTCGCACCGCGGGCCGTGAACCTCGATGATGACCCGCGTCCCGAGCCGATCGAGAAGGTTTCTTTTGAGGATTCGTTCATACGACGCGGCGTCGGATAGCGCGTGATGTGATAAAACCCGCACCGTGTCGTTCAATCTGCCCGCACCGGTGAACGCCTCGGACGGCCTGCGCCGCGACCTGAGGAAGATCACGCTCGCGTGGGCGTTCGGCAGCGCGTGGCTGTGGATCGCCGCCGGGGCCACGATGACCCGCTTCGCCGTCGAAGTCGGCACGCCGGACTGGGCGTTCGGGCTGCTGGCGGCCGTGCCGTTCGTCGCGGCGCTCTCCCAGTTGCCGGCCTCGTGGTGGATCAATCGCCGCGGCGGAAGACGGACGCTGTTCCTTGTCTTCTGCACGACCGGCCGCGTCTTGTTCGTCGCGATCGGGCTGGTGCCGTGGGTCGTGCCGCACGAATCGTGGATCGGCTGGTGGCCGGCCGCGGTCGTGATGCTGCTGCTGGCGCACGGGCTGATGCAGTCCACGGGGCCGGCGTGGCTGAATTGGATGAGCGACCTGATCCCGCGTCGGGTGCGCGGGCGGTACTTCGCCCGGCGCGGGCAACTGGTCACCCCCGTCTCGATCGCCGCGTCGCTCGGTTCCGCGTGGATGCTCGATTGGGCCGACGCACAAGACTCGGCCGACCTGATGCTCCGCGTCACGTCCGGTCTGCTGGTCCTCGCCGGCGTGCTCGGGGCGCTGGACATCCTCACGTTCCTCGGCGTCCGCGACGACCACGAACACGTCGAGCCCCGCCACGAACGATCTCCGGCGTCCTGGGCCGACCTGCTCGCCCCGCTGCGTGACCGCGGCTACAGGCACTTCCTGGGCTTCAACTTCGGCTTCACACTGGCCACCGGGTTCATGGCTCAGTACCTCTGGCTGTACCTGCTCAAACACCTGGGCTGGACCAACCTGCTGGCCAACGCGCTGGTGCTCGCGCTGCCGATGGTGCTGCAGATGTTCACCCGCCCGACCTGGGGCCGGCTCTGCGATCGGCTGGGCAAGCGTCCGGTGTTGCTGATCGCCGGGGGGTTCATATCGTTCGGCGCGGTGGGTTGGATGACGATGTCGCCGGAGCTTTGGTGGCCGGGCTACCTGCTGATCGTCGTGACGACCCTGATGTGGCCGGGCGTCGAGCTGGCGAACTTCAACTTCCTGCTGGACTTCACGAAGACGCGCAAGCACAGCCGCAAAGACGAGGCGGGAGCCGGGCCCAGCGCCGCGGCGCTGTTCTCGGTATCCAACGCCGTCGCGGGCGCGCTGAGCGGCGTGATCGGCGGCGCAGTCGCGGCGGGGCTGGCCGGCTGGTCGTGGGAACCCGGCATGGGCGGCTACGAGGTCAACTACTTCCACGTGCTGTTCGTGGTCTCGACGCTGATCCGCCTCGCCGCCCTCTGCGTCGCCTACGGCCTGCACGAACCCAAGGCCGCCGGCACCCGCGACGCGATGCGCTACATGACCACCGGCCTGTACAACAACGTCCGCGGCCGTGTCGGGACCCCCGCCCGCTTCGCCGGGCCCGTCATGCGGTGGGCGTACCGGATCGATAGACACAAATAGTGCCGACCGGGCCGCAACGCGTTCCGGCCGCGACGAATACGCCACGTCTACCCGGGGCGGCGGCTAAAACGAAGGTTGCGTGGTTTCGATGGACTCTAGCCGCAGCTCGCTATTGAGCCGATCGAGTCGAGCTTTTGCGTTGGGCCCCGGCTCCGCGGACGTCAAGATCCGGTGGATGATGCCGGCCGTGGCGTACCGAGCGGCCGTGCGGTCGTCTTCGGTCGGCTCGGCCGTAAGGAAATATTCCCCGAGTTCGGTGGCATCGCGAACGTCCGAAAGGTGAGCGTGAGCATTGCGATCTTGGGCTCGAACCTGGAGCGACGACCCGATCCAGATCGCCAAGAGATGGGAAGCGACCAGCAGACACGTCAGAGAGATGGTTGATTTCATCGCGTGGCCCTCAGCTCGGAAGACGGCAAAACTTAATTTCATCTTACGGGGCGAAGACACAGACTTACACCAAAAAGCCCGGCGATGGCCATCGCCGGGCTTGAACTGGATTCGTGGCGAGCTTGTTTACGCCTCGGCTTTAGCGATCTCCTCGGCGAGATTGCCGGGGACCTGGGCGTACTTCAGCGGCTCCATCGCGTAGCTCGCCCGGCCCTGGCTCATGCCGCGGAGGCTGTTGGAGTAGCCGAACATCTCGGAGAGCGGGGCCTCGGCGGTGATGATGCGGACGTTGCCGCGTTCCTCGTCGCCGACGATCATCGCGCGGCGGCGATTGAGGTCGCCGGTCACGTTGCCGAAGAACTCGTCGGGCGTGGTGACGATGACCTTCATGATCGGCTCCATGAGTTGCAGGCCGGCCTTACGGGTCGCGTCCTTGAACGCGAGCATGCCGGCCATCTCGAAGGCGATCTGCGAGGAGTCCACGTCGTGGTACTTGCCGTCGATCAACTCGACCTTCACGCCCAGCAGCGGGTAGCCCGCCAACACGCCCCCCAGCGCGGTATTGCGGCAGCCGACGCCGACGGAAGGGATGTACTCGCGGGGGATGGCCCCGCCGGCGATCTTGTCGACGAACGCGACGCCGTCGGTGTAGTCGAGCTCTTGTTCCTTGGCTTCCTCTTCGGTGATCGGGCTGACGGTGATGGTGCAGTCGCCGAACTGACCGCGGCCGCCGGTCTGCTTCTTGTGGATGCCGCGGGCCTCGGCGGTGCCGGTGATGCACTCCTTGTACGCCACGCGGGGCTGGCCGACGTTCACGCCGATCTTCATGTCGCGGGTGAGCTTGGTCGTGATGATGTCCAGGTGCAGCTCGCCCATGCCGGCGATGATGGTCTGGCCGGTTTCTTCGTCGTAGTTGGCTTGGAACGACGGGTCTTCGCGGCGGATGGTGCCCAGGGCGTTGGAGAGCTTCTCCTTGTCGCCGGCGGTCGCGGGCTCGATGGACATGGAGATCACCGGCTCGGGGAAGTCCATGCGGTCGAGCACGATCGGGTCGTCGGCGGCGCACAGCGTCTCGCCGGTGTACGACTGCTTGAGCCCGACGACGGCGACGATCTCGCCGGCCTTGGCCTCGTCCCGGGCGAGGCGGTCCTTGGAGTGCATCTCGAAGATGCGGGAGACGATCTCTTTCTTGCCGTTGTTGGAGTTGAGCACGCGGGTGCCCTTCTCGAGCTTGCCGGAGTACACGCGGACGTAGGTCAGGTCGCCGTGCGCGTCGTTGACGATCTTGAACACCAGGGCCGAGAGCGGCGCGTCCTCGTCGTGCGGACGGGTGAGGCGCTTCTCGGCGTTGTCCGGGTCGGTGCCCTCGGTCTCGGGAACCTGCGTGGGGTCGGGCAGGTAATCGATCACGCCGTCGAGCAGCTTCTGGACGCCGATGTTCTTCAGGGCCGAGCCACAGAAAGTCGGGTGCAGCTGCTTGGAGAGCGTGCCGGCGCGGAGGGCGGCGGTGATCTCGTCGTTGCTGATCTCTTCGCCGCCGAGATACTTCTCGGCCAGGTCGTCGTCGAGGTCGCAAGCGTTCTCGATCATCTCCTCGCGTTTGGCGTTGCAGAGATCGACCATGCTGTCGGGGATCTCTTTTTCGATGACGGTCGCGCCCTTGTCTTCGTCGCTGAAGTAGAAGGCCTTCATCAGGATCAGATCGACCAGACCTTCGAACTCGTGGCCGCTGCCGATGGGCAGTTGGACTGCGACGGCCTTCGCGCCGAGGCGCTCGCCGATGGAGTTGAAGCTGAACTCGAAGTCGGCGCCGATCTTGTCCATCTTGTTGATGAAGCAGATCCGCGGCACGCCGTACCGAGCGGCCTGCCGCCACACGGTTTCGGACTGGGCTTCGACGCCTTCCTTGCCGTCGAACACGACAACGGCACCGTCGAGCACACGCATCGAGCGTTCGACTTCCATCGTGAAGTCGACGTGGCCGGGGGTGTCGATGAGGTTGCAGGTGTACTCGACGCCCGAGCGGGTCCAGGGGCAGGTCGTCGCGGCCGACTGGATGGTGATGCCGCGGTCCTGCTCGTCCTGGAGGTGGTCCATGGTGGCGGTGCCTTCGTGGACCTCGCCGATCTTGTAGGACTTGCCGGTGTAGTAGAGGATGCGTTCGGTGCAGGTGGTCTTGCCGGCGTCGATGTGCGCGCAGATGCCGAAGTTGCGGGTCTTCTGCAGGCGGCTGAGGCTGGCGGGGTCGACGGGGGTGGCGGCGGTCATAGCGGGTCCCTGTGGCGTTCGGCCCTAAAGGGTGACGGCGGATGAAAGAGAGCGGGCTTCCGCGCAGGGCACGCGCGGACGCCGCGCGGAGCGAAAGCCAAGTCGGTAAGCGTATCGGTTTGAGGGGTCAGGTCAAGCGGGCTCGGGCCGCGTGGGTTTGGCGTGTTTGGTCGCGGCGGCCGCGTCGCCGGGGCTGCCGCCGTCCTCGATCGCCCGGACTTTGGCCAGCCGGCGTTCGTGCCGCCCGCCTTCGAATTCGGTGCTCAGGAAGGTGGACACGATCCGCTCGAGCAGCCGGGCCCCCGTCAGATCGGCGGCCAGACAAAGGACGTTCGCGTTCAGGCACCGCCGAGACATCTCCGCCCCGATCTCGTCGTGGACCAGGGCCGCGCGGATCCCGGGCACTTTGTTCGCCGCGATGCTCGAGCCCAGCCCCGTGCCGCACGCGAGGATGCCCAGGTCGGCGTCCGCCTCCACGATCGCCCGGCAGACCGGGTACGCCATATCCGGGTAGTCGCACGCCGTGCCGCCGCGATCGACGCACATGACCGTGTCGATCGCCTGCTGTCGAAGCATCTGCGCGATCTGATGCAGCGCTTCGCTGCCGCGGTGATCCGCGCCCAGCGCCACCCGTCGGATGCCCGTCGTTCCCTGGTCACTCATGCGGGTGCCTCCGTGAACCGCTCTCTCAAGCCGCGCTCGATCTGCGCGGCGGTCTGCTCGTACGCCGACTCCGGCCCGCCGATCGGGTCCGCGATGTCCTCGTCCCGCAGCAGACGCTGCGTCTTGAGTTCCGCGTCCGGAAACGCCTGGACCACCGCCCGACGGTGCGCCGCCGTCATCGTGTAGATCCCGTCCGCCTCGGCCACCATCGCCGGCGTGAGCAGCCGCGACCGATGCCCGGACAGATCGATCCCCCGTCGAGCCATCACCGCCACGGCCTCCGCGCTGGCCGGCGAGCCGTCCGAGGCGTAGACCCCCGCCGACGACACCTCGAGCCCTTCTCGGTCACGCAAAAGCGACAACGCGAGCACCTCCGCCATCGGCGACCGGCACGTGTTGCCCGTGCAAACCAGCAAGACTCGGTAAGGCGAGGCTTCCATGCGGGATTGAGTTTAGCTAACCGGGCCCGCCCGGGCCGACGGAGTCATCCTTCCGGCTCCACCTGCGTGGCCACCGCCCGCAGATACGCATCGAGAAATTTGTCCACGAACAGCTCGACGCCGTGCACCGTCTTGAGGTGATCTTTCCCCCACAGGATCACCCGCAGATCGGTGAAATCCTCATCCAGCTGCATCAGCACGTCTGCCGCCGCGTGCGATTCCGCCAGGTGCTCGGCCAAGTATGACGACAGCGCGTTCACGCCCGGGCCCCCGATGCAGATGGTGGGCCGCTGCCGCAGCGCCTCGTCGTTCATGTACCAGAGGTCCGTGCAGACCAGCACGCCCAGCTCGGTGCCCAACGCGTCCGCGTGCTTGTCCTTCCAACGCTCGATCTCGCCGCGCAAGCGATAGGCCAGCGGCCGGTCGGCCGATTCCGCCCGCGGGTGGGCGCCGACGACGATAATGACCGCGGCGAAAGCGTTGTCGGGTTGCGAGGCATCGGGCACCCCGAGAATTTAGCCCATGAGCTCCGCGAGCATGCCCTTCTGTGCGTGCAGCCGGTTGTGGGCCTGCGGGAACACGCGCGACCGCGGGCCGTCTATCACGGCGTCCGTGATCTCGACCCCGCGGTAAGCCGGCAGGCAGTGCAGCACGATCGCGTGGTCGTGGGCGGCTTGGAGCAGGTGGTCGTTGATCTGGTAGCCGTCGAACGCCGCGAGCTTTGTGTCCTTTTCGGCCTCTTCGCCCATCGAAACGAACGTGTCGGCGTAGACCGCGTCGGCGGCGGCGACGGCTTCCCAAGGATCGTCCCGGAGATCGCAGCTTTCCGGGGCGTCGGTCAGCTCGTACCCCGCCGGTGAAGCGATCGTAAACCGGAACCCGAGCTTGTCCGCGACCACCGCCAGCGAGCGCGCGACGTTGTTCCCGTCGCCGACAAACGCGAGCTTCCGCCCCTGCAAACCCGTCGGGTCGCCCGGGCAGAACTCGTCCATCATCGTGAGCACGTCCGCGAGCGCTTGGGCCGGGTGCGACCGGTCGGAAAGCATGTTGATCACCGGCACGCCGGCGTACTCCGCGAGCTCTTCGAGGTGCTCGTGCTTGAACACCCGCGCGGCGATGCCGTGCACCATCCCGCCGAGGACTTGGGCGACGTCCTTTACCGCTTCGCGTTGGCCCAAGCCGACCTCGTCGCGCCCGAGGACGATCGCGTGGCCGCCGAGTTCGAGCATCCCCTGTTCAAAGCTCACCCGGGTCCGCAGCGACGGCTTCTCGAACAGCATGGCCAGCGTCTTACCCGCCAGCACCGGCGCGTTCGCCAGCCCTTCGTTGCGCTCTTCCCGCAGCGCGTGCGCCCGCTTGAGCATGGCGACCACTTGCTCAGTCGTAAAATCGGCGATGGAGAGGAAGTGCTGCATAGACGTGGGGTTAGGGGTTTAGGAAGGCGAGATTCGGCGTCGGGGCTCGGACGCTGCATCCGAAGCCCGTCTTGCTCAAAGCACGATCTCCGTGCCGATGCCTTCCTTCGTATACACCTCGAGCAGCAGCGCGTGCGGGATCCGGCCATCGATGATGTGCGCCTTCCGCACGCCGCCGCGCAACGCCGTCATCACCGATTCCACCTTGGGCAGCATCCCCGCGCTGATGATCCCGTCGTCGGTGAGCTGCTGGATCTCCGCTTGGTCCAGGTGGCTCGCCAGGTCGTCGGCGTCGTGGCTCCGCCGGATGCCGTGCGTGTCGCTGACCACCACCAGCTTCTCCGCCCGCAGCGCCGCGGCGACGTGGCCCGCCACCGAGTCGGCGTTGATGTTCAGCTTGCCCCCCGCCGCGTCCCGCGCGATCGGCGCGATCACCGGCACCACCCCCGCCGCGAGCACGGATTCCAGCAGTTCCGCGTTCACCTTCTGGACCTGCCCCACCATCCCGATGTCGATCTGCCGCCCACTCTCGCCGGTCAGCCGGAGCCGCTGGCCGAACACCACGCACGACCCCAGCGAGTGCAGCCCCATCGCCTTCGTGCCCGCGTCGTTCATCTGCGTGACGATCGGCGCATTGATCTGGCTCACCAGCACGTGTTCCGCGATGGCCAGCGTCCGCTCGTCCGTGTACCGCCGGCCCTGCACGAACTGGGCCTGCATCCCCGCCTGCTCCATTGCCGCGTTGATCGCCTTGCCCCCGCCGTGCACGACCACCGGCCGCATGCCCACCGCGTGCATGAAGCACACGTCCTCCACCAGGTTCGCCAGCGTCTCCGGCTCGTCCATGATCGACCCGCCGACCTTCACCACCACCGTCCGTCCCGCGAAGTCGCGGATGTAGCGGTGCGCTTCGACCAGCGCGGCGGCTTTGGCGATCGCGTTTTGCATGACGGGGACCGGGCCGGGCGGGCGTCCGGGAATCCCGGAGGCGTTCGGGGAGCGGCGAATCCAAAAACCTACCTGTTGCCGACGCCCCGCTCAAACCGCCAATGCCTACAACCCGTACCCGGCGAGAAAAAACGCCGCCCAAGCCGCGTTTTCGTTCGCCGCCGGGCCGGCCGTGCGCCAAGCTTCTCGCCGATCCACGTCCGCCCTCCGCAAAGACTCAGGGAACCCCACGCATGCCCAGCCGCGTCCGCCTGTTCGCCGCCCGCACCGCCGCCGCGGTGCTGATGCTCGCCGCCCTGGCCGTGCTGTTCACCCACGGGGGGGACACGCCGGAGCCCGCCGTCCAGACCGCCGGCTACGCCCTGCCATCGCTGATCGCCGCGGCGTTGATGGCCGCCGCGGCGCTGCTCGCCGGGCCCACCGTGCTTTTTTCGATCCGCCGGCGGAAGTTCAAACGCATCCTCGCCGCCGAGGGCTGATCCGGCCCCTTTGCCCGCCAGGCCCAAAGCCACGGGACAGCGCCTCGGGCCCGCCACCGGTTATCCCACCGAGGCCTCCGCGTCCTTCAGCGCCCCGGCCACCCGCCGCACCTCGTCGGCCAGCCCGCTCACGCGTTCGACAATCGGCCCCGTCAACGCCTCGCCGCCGCCGTCCGGGGAAGCTTCGAAATCGTCGCCCGTCGCGTACACGAACCGCGGCAGCACCAGGCACCGGAAGTCCAGCATCATCGAGTTCGCCAGCGGCATCGTCGACATGTAGCTCACCTTCGAGCCCGCCGCGCACAGGAAGCCGACCACCTTACCGGTCCACGCCTTGCCCGTCAGCTCGATCAGGTTCTTCGCCGCCGCGTTGACGTCGTAGTTGTAGATCGGCACGGCCAGCAGGACCGCGTCCGCCGCCGCGATCTTGCCGGA
This sequence comes from Planctomycetota bacterium, assembly GCA_039180415.1. Lineage (GTDB taxonomy): Bacteria > Planctomycetota > Phycisphaerae > Phycisphaerales > Phycisphaeraceae > CAZIXN01. Next base: position 8,798 of record JBCDDH010000010.1, read on the forward strand.
CAACTCGCCGACCTCCGGCGCGGCGTACGCCGGGCCTGCGTCGCACATCGGCAGCGGCACGTCTCGCAGATCGACGACCTCCACCGCCACACCGTCGGCGGCCAAACGCTCGGCGACGGAAGCCGCCAACACCGCCGACCGGCTTTGGGGATTCAAAGAACACGCAAAAATCAAGACGTTCATGCCCGGAGCTTAGGACGCGCGAAGACCGAACGCCCACACAAGCCCGTGGGCCCGCCGCTCACCGGATCGAGCCGTCCGCGTACAGCACCGCGCCGTTGGGGTCCTTCGCGCCGTTGAAGGACTCCCAGACCACCGGCGTCTGCGACGGCGGCGCGCCGTCCGCGGGCTTTTCGTAGATGAACCCCGGCGTCTCGCCGGTCCGCGGATTCGTGAGCAGCGCCGAGAACCCCGGGACGTGGTCTTCGAGCTGCTCGAGCGACTCGGGCCACTCCCCGTTCGCGTCGATGTACGTCAACATCGAAAGGCCGATCTGCCGCAGGTTGCTCGCCGACACGATGCCGCGGGCCCGGTCACGCGACTCGAGCAGGATGTCGAAATACGCCAACGGGTTGTTCGGATTGATCGGCCGGCCGCTGGGAGCGCCCTGCTGCCGGCGGATCGGCGACACCGGCGATGGCTTGCTGGTTGCAGCCGAACTCGCGCCGCCCCCAGCCGGCGGGCTCGCCGCCCCCCCGCTGGCGATGTCCACCGTCGCCAACTCCCGCCCCGCGTACCGCACCATGTACCGGCCGCCGACCGGCCCTCCGCCTTCCTCGGGCACGAACAGCAGCCCGAACTTGTAGCGGTAATACGGCGACAGGTCCGCGTGTTTACGGATGTCCGACGTTGCCCACCGCCCCTGATCCGCGTCGTCCCAATCGACCGTCACGGCGTCGCCGGTGTAACGGTGCTCGATCACGAAGCCCGGTGCCGCGGCGTGCGTGGTGGTGAGCTCGCCGGTGGCATGCACGCCGGGCGTGGCGGGGAAGCCGTCGTAGCTCCGCGACGCCGACAGCCGCACGGTCCCCCGCGTGTCGCCGTCGTATACCGCGATCGCCGAGACGGTGGCTTTCTCTTTCTGCTCGTTGAATCGCGTCGGCTCCGCGGCGGGCATCGCGCTGCGGACGCTGGTCGTTTTTGCCGTCCCCAGGTCCAGAACGGCCTCGCTGCGGAAAAACTTCGCGCTCAGCAGCCGGGCCGGCAACGCCGCGCCGCCGTGTTGGTTCTCCAGCGGCACCAACTCGAAGTCGCGCGCCTTGACGACCGCGTCGTAGCCCGACGTCGATCCCACCTGCCGGATCAATTGCTGCTGCAGCCCCACCTCCAGCAAGACCCCCTGCCCCGCGTCCGCCCCGTCGCCGTCGCCCTCCCGCAACACCAGCAGTTCGTCCCGGCCGCCGACCGAGTAGTGCAACGCATCGCCGTCGTCAGCCTGGCCGCCCGACACCCCGGCGACGCTGCCCTCGATCCCCAACGACAGGTCGCCCTGACCGGTCAGCAACGAGTAGCCGTCCCGTGTGGCCCCGGTCTTCATCGCTGGCAACACCCACACCCGCCCCGCGTCGTACACGGCCAGCTTCCGGCCCGGCCCGGTCACCCACCAATAAATCGGCGCCGCAACGACCGCGGCCAGCAGCAGCAACAACGCCGGCGAGACCCGCAGCGAACCGATCTCCATGAACGGCCGGAACAGAAAGAAGCCCCGCTTGCCGCCGCCCTCGGCTTCGGGCTCGGCCTGGACGGTCTTGCCGGTGACGATCGAGCGGCCGCACGCCGTGCAGATGATCGCCCGTTCGGCGATCGGCGCGCCGCACCCGAAACACGTCCGACCCTTCGGCTTCGACGAGGCTTCGGGCGTTTCGATCCGCCGCACCTCGACCTCCGCCGGCGCGTCCAGGCCTGCCAACGCGAAGGCTCCGTCGCCGTCGTCGCCGTCCTGCGCCGCGAGCGTCTTGGGCACCGGCACGGAAAACGCCGCGCCGCACCCCGGACACTTGCCGGACTTCCCCGCGTGCGCGTCGGCGACCCGGAAACGCTTGCCACAGCCACAGGCGATCTCGATGGGCATCAAATACCTCGTGCGTCAAAACACCGGCGGGGTGGCGTTAAGCCGGACTCAGGGAGAGCATCTCCATCGCGGCCTTGGTGATGTCGCCTGCGCTCAACCCGCAGAACTTCAGGATCTCGTCGCCGGACTTGCCCGACTTGGGCAGCCGCTTGACGAACATCTGCTGCACCGTGAAGCCGTCGCCGGTCGCCGCGAGCGCGTCCGCCACGGCCGACCCCATACCCCCGCCGTAGTTGTCCTCGACGGTGAGCACCATGCCGCCGTGATCGTTCGCCAGATCGGCGAGCTTCTCTTCGTCGAAGGGCAGGCTGTACAGGTCCAGGATGCTCGCATCGATGCCCGCGGCGTCCAGCTGCTCCAGCGCTGCGTTGGCCTCGTGCACCATGTACCCCTGCGCCGCGATCAGCACGTCCCGGCCTTCGGTCAGCAGCTCCATCCCGCCCAGCTCGAACCGCGTCTGGTCGCCGTACAAGAACTCCGTGTCCGGCCGCATCGTCCGCAGATACGTCGGCGCGTCATGCTCGGCCATCAGCCCCACCAGCGCGTGGCAGGCGTAGGCGTCGGACGGCGTCAGCACGGTGCAACCCGGTTGGCCGTTCGGGAACTTCATCGTCGAAAACGCGCGGAACCACGCCACGTCCGGCAACGCCATCTGGGACGGCCCGTCGGGGCCCAGCGTGCAACCCGCGTGGCTGCCCACCAGCCGCAGCGGCGAACCGGAGAGGATCGCCATCTCGATCTGGTCGTAGGCCCGCGTCAAGAACTTGCCGAACGTCGACACGAACGGCACCTTTCCCGCGGCCGTCAGCCCCAACGCCGCGGACACGACGTTCTGCTCGGCGATCCGGCCGTCTACGAAGCGTTCCTTCAGTGCGTCGTCTTTGAAAAAGTCCGCCGCGCCGGTCGAACCGCGCACGTCGGCGTCGAGCGCGACCACGTCCGACCGCGCGTGGCCCAACGCCCGCAGCGACACGCCGTACGCCTTGCGGGTCGCCATCTTGCCCTTCTCCAGCACGGCCTCCTGGCCGAACCGCTGGAGCGCCGCGTCGAAGCTTGGGTACGCGCTGACGGTCGGAGCCGGAGGCTTTTGCGCGACCATCAGCTCTCGCTTGAGCGGCGTGTCCGCCGTCGCCCCGAGCTGTTTGCCGGTCACGTCCAACTCGGTGACCACCGCGGCGAGCGCGTCGCCCGTCGGGGCCTGGCCGTGGTGCCCGTTGCCCTGCTGACTCGCCGCGCCCCAGCCCTTGACGGTCCGCGCGACGATCGCCACCGGCGCCGCCTCGGGGTTCAGCGCGTCTTGCGCGTGCCGGCTGAGCGCCTCGGCGATCTGCGTCGGCTGGTGCCCGTCGATGTCCAGCACCGTAAAGCCCACCGCCTCGAGCTTCCGCACCAGGACGTCGGCCGTCTGCTGCCCCGCCACCGCGTCGCTCTGCGCGAACGCGTTCGCGTTGAAGATCGTGCACACCGACGTGAGGCGCTGATCCGCGATGAAGTCCACGGCCTCCCACACCTGCCCCTCGCGCGACTCGCCGTCGCCGATGATGCAGAAGACACGCTTCTCCACGCCGTCCAGCCGCGCCGCTAACGCCAGGCCCGCCGCCACGCTGAGGCCCTGTCCCAGCGAGCCCGTCGCCGCGTCGAAGAACGGGAAGCCCAGCGGCGGGTTCGGGTGCCCGTCCACCGGCGAATCGATCGCCCGCAGCGTCTTGGCGATCTCGACATCCATGGGCTTCAGGTCGCCCGTCCCGAAGCCCGCCTCGGTCGGCACGCGGTACGCGATCCCCAAATCCGCCATCGCCGCGTACACCACCGGCACCGCGTGCCCTTCGCTCAGCACCAGCCGGTCCGAACTGGGGTGCCCCGGGTTCATCGGCTCGAAGCGCAGGTGCTGGTACAGCAACACCGAGAGCAGGTGCGCCAGCGACGCTCCCGTCGAGGGGTGCCCCGAGCCGGCCGCGCCGGTGATCTCGTAGGTGAGCTTGGCGAGCTCGACGGCCTTCTGGTGAACGGTGGAATCGAACGACATCGCGTGCCCCTTGTCTCAAAGTTTTGGACGCATGCGGCGGCGGCCGAAACAGCCCGACCAAGCCCGGCACCGCGTGCGAAAGTCCCGCGGTCGGTGACCGCCAGAGGCATGATAATCCCGCCGCGCTGGCTGCATTGGCGCACGCCGCCCCAGATCTGTGGTGATGAAACCCTCACACGGGTCTTATGCTCGGCCACGAAAGCTTCACACGACCCACCCCTCCGAGATATGGTGTGGGCCGCGCCGCTCCACTCTGGGCGACGCGCCCCGAAGTCTCACGCCCCGCACGAGGTCGCCCGTGTCCGAAAACGCCACCCCGCCCGCTCCGTCCCCCGTCAATCAGGACGAGCGTATCGCCCTGCCCACGAAGGTCGCCGCCGGCACGGGCGAGGCCGTGATCAACATCGGCATCAACATGCCGAAGAACTTCGGCTTCATCATCTACAACCTGGTCATGGGCGTCGACGCCGTGCTCCTGGGCATCGTGCTCGCGATCCCCCGGCTCTGGGACGGCTTGATCGACCCGATCATGGGCAACATCTCCGACAACACCCGCAGCAAGTGGGGCCGGCGCAAGCCTTACATGTTGATCGGCGGCGTCATGTCAGCCTTGGGCCTGGCGTTGATCTGCATCCCCCCGACTTTCATGAAGGACCTGTTCAGCGACGACGTGATGCGCGGCTTCTCGCTGTTCGGCGACCGCGTCTCGCTGTATTTCTCGACGCTCGACTGGATGGCCGCGCTGTATTTCGTGTTCATCAGCTTGACCTTCTACACCTTCCTGACCGTGTTCTCCGTGCCGTACGGCGCGTTGACGATGGAGATGACCCGTGATTACCACGAACGTACGCGGATCATGTCCTTCCGCACGACGTTTACCTACGTCTCGAGCATCACCTTCGGCTGGATCCTGTACGCGACCAAGGCCGAATACTTCGTCGAACTCGCCGCGCGAAACGGCGCCGAAGACCCCGTCAAAACCGGTGAGATCTACGGGACGTGGGCCGTCGGCGGTGTGATGGCGTTGTTCCTGCTGATCGCGGCGATGGTCCCGACCCTGTTCGTGAAGGAGGGCTCGGCTCAGATCGCCAAGAAGCAGGAAAAAGTGCCGATCCTCCAAGGCCTCAAAGACACGCTCCGCATACCCGCGTTCGTGCTAATCATTGCGGCCTACACGTTGGCGTTCTTCGGGATCATCATGGTGATCCATTTGGGCATCTACATCGCGATCTACCACGTGCACGGCGGCGGCGAGACCGGGAAGAAGGACGGATACCTCGCGATGAGCTACGCCCAGACGGTCGCACCGTTTGTCGGGTTGTTCACGGTCTTCATGCTCAACCGACTCAGCGGCAAGATCGAGAAAAAGATCGCGTGGGCCGGCTGCATGTGCATCTCGCTGGTCGGCGCGGTGCTGGCCTGGTTCCTGTTCAGCCCGGACATCGGCTACTACCGAAAAGACGTGGCCCTGCCGCTGTTGGGCTGGGAGCTGGACCTTTACCTGCACCCGCTGATCATCGCCTTCATCATGCTGTTCCCGGGCTTGGGGGCCACGCTGGTGATGAGCTATTCGATGATGGCCGACGTCTGCGACCTGGACGAACTCAACACCGGCAAGCGGCGGGAGGGCATGTTCTGGGCCGTGTTCAATTGGGTGCAAAAGAGTGCGCTTTCGATCTCGCTGCTGTTCACGGGCATCACGCTGTGGTTCTCGGGCTTCGACGAGGACGCGTTGGTTCAGACCGAAGCGACCGTCGACTCGATGCGCAAATGGTTCACGTTCACCATGTGCGGCACGTTCGCGGTCGCGATCTTCCTCGTGCTGGCCATCCCGCTCAGCGGCAAACGCATGGCGGAGGTGCGTGAACAACTCGAAGCCCGGCGACATACGGCCTGATCACCCGAGCCTCAACCCACGGCGACCGGCCGTGGGGTTTCGTTCCCCCGTCAGTGCTCGTCTAAATCGCACCGCAACGCCCCGGCCCCGAACGTCAGCGCGTTCTTGCCTTTGCGCTTGCTCTCCAGCGCCATCAGGTCGGCGTGGTGCAGCAACTCGGCCGGCGTCCGACCGTCCCACGGAAAGCCCGCCAGCCCGCCGGAGATCGTCAGCGTGTCCATGTCCGTCCGCGCCAGCGCCGGGAACCGCAGGTCGTACACCGCCGCCTGAAACCGCTTGGCGATGTTCGCCACGTCGTCGGGGTGGCTGCTGCCCTCTTCGCGCGGCCGCTCGGCGTCCCAGAAGATCACCGCGAACTCGTCGCCGCCGATCCGCGCCACCACGTCGTGATCCCGCACCACGCTCTGCATCAGCTCGGCCGCGGCCTTGAGGATCTCGTCGCCCGCGGCGTGGCCGTGCGCGTCGTTGTATTTCTTGAAGTCGTCGATGTCGAAGACCATGAGCGTGACCTGCCGGCGGTCGTCGCCCGCGCGTTCGATCAAACGCCCGAGGAACCGGTCGAAGTACCGCCGGTTCCACACGCCGGTCAGCTCGTCGCGCATCGCCATGTCGCGCAGCCGGCGGGCCTGCTGGTCCAGCGCGATCCACCGCGCGAGCCAATCCGCCCAGGGCTGCAGGCGGTCGGCCAACGCGGCCCGCGGCTCGGGGCCGTTTTGACGGGGGTGGGCGTGGAGATGCCCGTACGTCTCGCCCCGGAAGCTCACGATCGCCGACGCGTGGTCGGTCGGCACGTCGCCGCGCTGATGCACCACGAAGCCCAGCCCGTCGATCCCGCTGCGCTCCCGCGCGATGCCCAGCGCGATCCGCGGTGCCCGCCGGCCGCCCTCGGCCCCGATGTCCAGGATCGCCTGCACCAGTTCCGTATCGCCGCCCCGCGGCGCCAAGCGGATCGACTCGGGGGCACCCGGAACGTCGAGAAGGTCTTTTTCGACGACACCTGCATCGGGCGCCGACTCCGACAACGCCGGACCCGACCCGCGCATCGCGAGCGCCGCTTCCCACGTCTCGTCATCCGCATCCCCGCGGACTTCCCGCAGCGGGCCCGCCGAGTCCCGCAGCGCCCCGGCGTTCGGGAGATCGACCAACAACACCCGATCGCCGACCCCAAGCTCACGCAGCGTCCCGAGCGTCGTCGCTTCGATGCCCTCCAGACAAGTCCCCGCCAACACCACACGGTCCCGCGGCGGCGGGTGACCGTTCTGGCTCGAACCCCGCTCCGCGGGCGGCTTGGCGGCCTCCGCCAAGGCCGCCAAGGCCCCGGGCACCGCCACCACCGTCGCCGAACCGCCCACCACGCCGGCGACCTTCGCCGCCAATGCGCCGCCCCCCGCCACGATGACCCGACCGAGCGGCGACGCGTGTCCGTTCGCGGAGTGGGCGGACGCCGGGTTCATCGCGCATTCCCCTCGGCCGACGGTTCGTCTTCTTCATCTTCCACCGGCCCGAGCAACATCGCGAGTTCCGCTTCGCTTACGGTCACCCGCGCCGCCAACGCGGGATCGTCGGGCGCTTCGTCATGATGGCCGGGCTCCGTCGGCCGCGATGTCGCCGAAGACGGCCCGTTGGCTTCGACCGAACCCAACACCGCCAGCCGCGAGTCCGGCCGCTCGCCGTCGCCGAATTGCATCGTCCGCACCGCGGGGTAGTACCGCTCGAGCGTGTCCAGCAGCTCGGTCATCCGGGGCAACCGCGCCGCCTCGTGCAGCACCAGGCACGCCACGCCCCCGCGGATCACTTCCCGCAGCGCCGCCGCCGCGTCCACCACCACGGTCACCCGCAACCCCCGCGACGCCAGCGCGTTGAGCAACCCCGCCGGTGCCGATGTCCCCGAGCGCAGCCACACCACGCCGCGTTCTCCCTTCGCGGTCGTCCGGCCGAGGCTGGGCGAGTCCGAACTTCCCACTAGCTTCAGTTTACGAGCGCCCCGCCTCCGCCGTTCGCGGCTTGAGCCCCGCCCCCCAACAAGCCCGAAATTCTTAGCCGCGCATCCCGCCCCACCCGCACAAACCCCGCAGCTTCACCCCTTGGGCCCCACCGCCGCGATCTATACTCGGCCGCAACTCCCGAGGACCCCCACGTGATCGACCCGCTGGCCGCCGCGCCCTCCCTCCTCCCCGCCCCGATCCTCGCCGCCGGGGCCCTGACGCCCGGTCAGATCACGGTGTTCCTCCTGTCGCTGGCGGTCCTGCTCGGGCTGGCGCGGCTGCTCGGCGAGCTCGCGCGACGCTTCGGCCAACCCGCGGTCTTGGGCGAGATCCTCGCCGGGGTCATCCTCGGGCAAACCGTCTTCGCTCAGATCGCTCCTGGCGCATTCGACTGGTTGTTCCCGCAATACGAAACCGCTCACACGATCATCGACGCCAACGTCGAGGGCGCCCCGGGCAGCCAAGCCAAGCTCGCCGCCTACGCCGAAGCGGTCGAGAGCGGCGACGCCACGCTCGAAACCGAAAAACCTTACAGCCCGGTGTTCATCTCGCTGACGATGCTGATGAACCTGAGCGTGGCGTTCCTGCTGCTGGTCGCGGGGCTGGAGGTCGACCTGTCCGTCGTCTGGCGGCAGGGCAAAGCCGCCGCCGCCGTGTCGATCACCGGCATGGTTATCCCGTTCGCGTTGGGCTTCGGCGGGGCCTACCTGCTGCCCGAGTACATGGGCTACGACGCCGAGTCCGACGCGCTGCTGACCTTCGCGCTGTTCGTCGGCATCGCCATGTCCATCACCGCGCTGCCCGTCATCGCGAAGATCCTGATGGACCTGAACATGTTCAAGTCCGACATGGGCATGCTCATCATGTCCTCGGCCATGGTCAACGACCTGCTCGGCTGGATCGGCTTCGCGGTCGTGCTGGCGATGATCACCGTCGCGCCGGAGATCGGCCTGGGCGGCGAAGACGCGGCGGCCTCCGCGGGCGGCGGGCTGGGCATGACGATCCTGCTGACGCTGCTGTTCTGCGGCGCGATGCTCACGGTCGCGCGCTGGGCCGTCGACAAGATCCTGCCGTTCATCATCGCCCACGCGTCCTGGCCCGGCGGCGTGCTGGGCTTCGTGCTCGTGATGGCCCTGCTCTGCGGCGCGGCCACCGAGGCCATCGGCATCCACTCGATCTTCGGCGCGTTCCTCGCCGGCGTGGCCATCGGCGACTCCAAACACCTCCGCGCCCAGACCCGCGAGACGATCGAGCAGTTCATCACCAACATCTTCGCGCCGATCTTCTTCGCCGGCGTCGGCCTGCGGGTGAACTTCATCGAGGGCTTCGACCCGATCGCCGTCACGCTCGTGCTCGTGATCGCCATCGCCGGCAAGGTGTTCGGCTGCTACTTTGGCGCGAAGCTCGCGGGCCTGGGCAAACGCGAGTCCTGGGCGGTCGGCTTCGGCATGTCGGCCCGCGGCGCCATGGAGATCATCCTCGGCCAGCTCGCGCTCGAAGCCGGCCTGATCAACGAGACCCTCTTCGTCGCCATCGTCGTCATGGCCATCGCCACCTCGCTGCTCGCCGGCCCGGGCATGCAGTTGTCGCTGGGCCAGAAGACCAAACGCAAGCTCGCCGATTTCATCACCGCCGACGCCTTCCGGGTGCTCGACTGCGCCACCCGGCGCGAAGCCATCCGCCAGCTCAGCACACTCGCCGCCGAGCACCTCGACCGAAACCCCGAGATCGTCGACGCCGCCGTCTGGCATCGCGAAGAACTCATGTCCACCGGCCTCGGCCAGGCTATTGCCGTACCGCACGCCCGGCTCACCGACCTCAAAGAGCCGCTGGTCGCGATCGGCCTGTCCCCCGCGGGCATCGACTTCGACGCGGCCGACGGGCAACTCGCCGAGATCGTCTGCCTGATCCTGACGCCCGACGATCAGCCCGAGACCCAGCTCGAGCTGCTCGACATCGTCGCCCGCACGCTGAGCCAAGACGAGGTCCGCCGCGAGGCGGTCAACGCGTCCAGCTACACCGAGTTCCTCGCCGCCCTCTCCGTCGCCGAGGCGAAACAGAGCGAGCACTGAGATCGAACTTATCCGCTTAGCCGCGAGCCAACGGCTCGCGCGAGGGCGGGAATCACCGCGACTCTCGCGCCACCCGTTGGGCGGCGGCCACTTTCCTTCGCTTCATACGCGTTTCATCTTCGCGAGCCCCGCCACCCGAACGCCCCCGCGTGATGCCGCAGTTCGTGCGTTCCGTCGCCAAACAGCTCAACCGCCACGACGTCGAACCGTACCCGCGACTTCGGCCAAGCTTTCAACGCACACAAAGCCGCCGCCAGTTTGCGTAGTTGGTCGCGTTTCTTGCCGTTCACCTGCCGCTCGGGCGACCACTCGGCGTCCGCGTCTTGCCCGGCACGCCGCGACACCGTCTTGACTTCAACCACCGCGATCGTGCCGTCTCGCCCCTCGGCCACCAGATCGACCTCCCCGCCCCCCACCACGACGTTCCGCCCGATCACCCGCCAACCCGCCCGCTTGAAGTGCTTCGCCGCCAACGCTTCGCCGCGGTTGCCCACCGCCACGCGGCCGCCCCCGCGTCGTTGCAACGCGTACGGCAACGCCCAGCGTCGCACCCGGCGGATCACTTCTTTCATGCCCACAACCTACCCGCGCAGCCCACGCCCCTCACCGCGCCTCGAACGTGTACGCCCCTTCCCGCGTCGGCCAACCCTGCCCTTCCGTCGTCGCCGCGTAGTCCGCCGACACCTTTTCGCCCCACGCCGCCACGGCTTCGGCCACCATCGCCTCGTAGCTCGCCGGCACCACCGCGTCTCCCGGCGGCGGCACCCACGGCGACACGCCCACGTACGTGAACACCCGCCCCGGCGGGCACGGCGTGATCCGCTCGGTCACCTCCACCCGCCGGTACGAACGCTCCCGTCGATCGAACGCGTCCCACATCCCCGGCTCCACCGGGATCAACACCCCGTTGCACTTCGCCTCCGGCTCCGCCCGTAGATTCAAAAACACCGTCGGCGTCGCCTCGTCGTCGTCCTCAAACCGCACGTGGTCGAACACGTCCCACGACCGCGCGTAGCCCTCCAGCCACGCGGGCCACAACTCGGAACGCTCGTAAGAACGCCCCGCCGTCTTCGCCGCGCTGGCCGGGTCAAACAGCGACCCGTACCCAAACAGAAACAACGGTTCTTTCATGGCCGTGTCCTCGATCTCGCCCCTTCTGCGGTGCCGCGCCCGCCGCAGGTCTTCCCGACGCATCTGCGCGGCCAACCACTCGAAGTCCTCCAGCAGCGTCTCACGCTCCGAGTCGTAACGCGCGTAAAACACATAAGCCCGCAGGTCCAACCAGTGCCGCTTGATCAGGCCGCCGAACACGCCCCAGGCGTATCGGCGGTCCAGCGTCTGGTGACGCATCGCCGTGCCCAACTCCTGATAGAAGTTCGTCAGCAATCGCAGGTCCGAGCGGATCTGCGTGGCTTCCCCTTCCCGTCCTTCCGCCTCTTCGATCGCGACGCGGTCCAGCAAAGCACAGGGCAGCTCTCCGCCGCACACCCAGCGTTCTGCCCGCCGACGAACCGCCGCAAACTCCGGGCTGTTCAGCCGCTGGATGAACTCTTGCGAACGCTGCAACGCGAAGTGCCGGTGCGTCTGCCACGCCACGAACCCGCCCACCAGCACCGTCGCCAACAGCGTCAGCCCCAGCAGGATCACCTCCAACAGGCTGAACCAAAGCAAAGCCGTCATCGCGCCGCTTCCTTCGGATCGGTCGATCCCCCGCCCGGTTCACTGCCCGAACAGGTTGACCGCCGGGTACATGCCCGCTTCCTCGAAGTGCTTCAGCGCCTCGTCCACGCTGCGGAACCACTTCGTCGCTGTCTCGGTGATGAACGGGCTGGGGTTTTTCTGCGGGTGCCACACCACGTAGACCTCCTTGCCGTGGTCGAACGCGTGTTGCAACTCCCGCTCCACGCCGCTGCTAAGGCCCGGCGAGCCGTCCGGCAGGTTCGGTACCAGCGACACGATCATGTCGCTCTGCCGCACCATCTGGAAGTCCCGCGCGTAGATCTGCCCGTCCACGTCCCCGGCGATGTCCAGCACCTGCCGCACCGGCACCCGCAGCATCTCCTTGCCGCCCATGAACGATCCGGGGTGCACCTCGATGAAGTCCTGCCCCTCCCGAGCCGCTTCGAGCGAACGGTCCAGCAAAATCTTCTCGTCCACGTCGCCCGGATCGAACGCCACGAACTTCTCGGCCAACTCCGCGCGGAACGCGTCGATCACCTTCAGGACCTCCGGCAGCTTCTCGACGTGCGTCATCGGGAAGCTCGGGTACACCTTCCGGAACTCCGGCCGACAGATCAGCCGGAAGGCGGTCTGCGTCGTGTCCTCATGCCGGCCGCGCGACAACACGTAAAACTGGTTCGGGATGTTCAACGCCTGGGCGACCAGCTCGCTGGCCATGATCTCCTCTTCCCGCCAAACCATCAGGTCCTTGAGCGTCGCGTCCACGTCGTGGTCGCGGTGCAGCCGGGCGTGCACCACCTCGATGTTGTCCAGGAGGCAGATCACCACGTCCGGCTTGAATTCACGCAGCTGATCGAAATCGAACGCACTGAACAGCCCGTGCCGCCAACGGAACGTCGCGTGCGTGTTGACGATAACGTTCTTCTGCCCCTCGGCCTCCCGGATGATGTCCTTCATCGCCGCCCGCCGCAGCGACTTGAGCCGCGACAGCGGCAGGTCGAGGATCCGCCCCGGGGTCACGTCCGGCGCCTCCGCGTACATCATGTCGCCGACGTTGAACAGCTTGAGCGTCTCGCCCTGCCCGCCCGCGAAATCGACCACCGCTTGCAGGTAGTCCTTCTTGTCCATGCCGACCTGGCCGGTGACGATCGCCCGCATACGTGCCTCTCGCTAGGGTTGAAGTTCCGAAGCCCGCGCCTTCGGAACGCGGGCCGCCCGGAACGCCGCCGCGAGTATAGAGACAGGCGTACACTGCCCACACGCCCCGCGCGAACCCTCGTTCCGCCAACCTTTTCAGGGAACCCACGATGCCCGCCGTTCCGCTCCCGCCCCCCACGCTCGGCCAACCCCTCGAAGGCCCGTTCCTCTTTGCGCTCATCGCCGTCGCCGGCTTGTTCGCCGCCGCCATCCTGTTCATCTTCTTCAAGTTCTTCAACCTATGGATCCAGGCCCGCCTCTCCGACGCCCCCGTCGGCTACGGCCAACTCGTGGGCATGTGGCTGCGGAAGGTCAACCCCCGCATCATCGTGCTCTCCCGCATCCAGGCCCGTAAAGCCGGCGTCGACGTGAGCACCAACCAACTCGAAACCCACTACCTCTCCCGCGGCAACGTGCCCCGCGTCGTCAACGCCCTGATCGCCGCCGACCGCGCCAAGATCGCGCTTGACTGGGACACCGCCTGCGCCATCGACCTGGCCGGCCGCGACATCCTCGAAGCCGTCCGCACCTCCGTCGACCCCAAGGTCATCGACTGCCCGCACCCCAATACCGCCGGCCAGGACAAGCTCGACGCCGTCGCCAAGGACGGCATCCGCCTGCTGTGTAAAGCCCGCGTCACCGTCCGCGCCAACCTCGCCCGCCTCGTCGGCGGGGCCACCGAAGAGACCGTCATCGCCCGCGTCGGGCAGGCCATCGTTTCCGCCATCGGCTCGGCCCAGACCTACAAAGACGTGCTCGAGAACCCCGACGAGATCGCCCGCAAGGCCCTCGCTTCGGGCCTCGACGCCGGCACCGCGTTCGAGATCCTCTCCGTGGACATCGCCGACATCTCCGTCGCCGGCGTGGACCGCGAGGCCAACGTCGGCGCGAAGCTCCAGGCCGAGCAGGCCGAGGCCGACAAGCGCCGCTTCCAAGCCGAAGCCGAACAGCGCCGCGCCATCGCCGTCGCGCTCGAGCAGGAAAACCGCGCCAAGGTCGAAGAGAACCGCGCGTTGGTCGTGCTCGCCGAATCCGAAGTCCCCAAAGCCATGTCCGACGCGTTCCGCTCGGGGAACATGGGCATCATGGATTACTACCGGATGCAGAACGTGGTGGCCGACACGTCGATGCGCGAAAGCCTCGCCGGCGGCGAAGACAGCAAACAGGGCATCGACGACAAGCCATCGAACTGATTCTGTTCTGGTTGACGGGGGTCGCCCGTATTCTTGGGCAAGAGAAGCGCAGACGTGGTGCGTCGCGAAAGACTTCCGCGACTCGTACGGCGGGTCCGTCGATCCCTCTAAAAAGCGACGGCCGGGGGCCGCTGGTCGGCGCGTAGATACGCACGCCGAGCCGTCATATCCATCACCGCCCAATCGCGCAGCCGATCGCAGAACGCCCACGGCCGATCGTCCGCCGCGGCATCTCGCAATCCCAAGGTCGCCAGCACCGCGTCGGCCAATCGGTCCAGGCCGAAGCGATCCCGGGCGCTGATCGCGAGCGCGTCCGGGGAAGAGGTCGCGTCCAAGGTGTCGGCCTTGTTCATCACCGCCAGGTCCGGCTCGCGCGGCAACGCCGATGCTTCCGGCCAATCGTGCTCCGGGCTCCGCAGCGCGATCAGCACATCGGCCCGCTCGATCGCGTGACGCGCCGCGGCGATGGCGGCTCGTTCGATCGGATCGTGGCTGGAGCGCAGGCCCGGCGTATCCAGCCAACGCACGGCCACGGCGTCGCGCAACGGGTCGGCACCGGACGCCGTGAGCTCGACCGTCGATCCGACCCAATCGCGTGTCGTGCCCGGCAGGTCGGCGACCAGGGCGGCGGTGCGGCCGACCAACGCGTTGAGTAGCGTGGACTTGCCGACGTTGGGCCGGCCGACGACGACGACGGTGGGCGGCGTGAGTAGGCGGTCGCGTGGGTCGCCGGCCTCGGGAGGCAAGCCACCGGGCGACGGAACGTTTTTTTCGAACCAAGCCCGCCAGCGCTTGGGTTGCTCGGCCAGAAGATCGACCGCCGCCGGGCTCGCGGCCGAGGCGATCATGGCCAGCGCGTCCGCTTCGACCGGGCTGTCGGCTTCGGGATACAGGTCACGCGGATCGTCCGTCGTGCCGCGGACGGCCCCGGCTTGCTCGAGGGCGTCGAGCAGGCGCTGCACGATCCGCGGGCCGCCGTGGGGCATGACTTGCCAGACCTGCTCGGCCGGCCGAACGATCAGGCCGTGGTCGATGTCGGCAAGCCCAGCCAGCGTCACCCCGCCCACGGGCAGGTCGCGGCGAAACGCAAACGCCCCGGCGAGCACGCGCGGGGCGTCGGCTCCAGCCAACTGCAGCACGGCGACGGCCCCGGGCGTGGGCGCGGTCGCGAGCGTGACCGAGCAGGCCGCGGGGCGCATGAGGCTCACAGCCGCGGCTCGGCGGGGTGCATCGGCGCGCCGTTGGGAAAATTGAGGATCAAGGCCGCGAAGGCCGCGGTGGCGATCACAAAACAGGCGAAGCGGTCGCCCACGAATCCGCCGAGCACGACCGACAGCATGCCGGCCGCTTCGAGCATGGCGAACAGGACGATGTTGCCGCGGGCGTAGGCGTCGGGCTTGACATGGTGCGTCTCCCAGCCGCGCTTGTAGACCTGGAGGCGGACGAAGTAGCCGACGGCCATCAGCACGACGAGGGCCGCCAGCGCGACGTAGCCCACGCGGACCGGGCCGAATGCAACGGGCCCGGGGTCGGGTGAATTGAGGGTGGCGCCGACGATGACCGCCGCCGCAGCGACCAAGCCGAACGTGATGCCCACCCAAATCATCCGGAGCGTCTTGAGCGTGGCCTCAGGCGTGTCGAAGGGGGAATCGGCGGAGGGGCTCATGGCTGGGGACCGTTGGGAGCAGAAGGGTCGGCGGCGGGGTCGGCCCCGTCTTGGTCCTCGAGGCGTTTTTTGGCGGCTTCCCACGTCAGCCGGAGGCCCATCAGCGTGAGGTCCGGGACGACCCGGTCGATGCGTTCGTCGTCTTTAAACAGCAGCGCGGCGTCGCCGCCGGTCGCGACGACCAACGGGTAGTTGCCCGCGAGTTCGGCGAAGCGTTCGGTCAATTCGTGGACCATGCCGCGGAGGCCGTAGTACACGCCGGACCGCATCGCCTGGATCGTGTTGTGTCCGATCGCTTCGTCGGGCTTATCCAGCTCCACGTCGGGAAGATTGGCCGTGCGTTGATTCAAGGCGTCGAGCATGAGCTGGGCGCCGGGCGCGATCGCCCCGCCATGGAACGTGCCGGCGCCGTCGACGAAGTTCACCGTGATCGCGGTCCCCGCGTCGACCACGACGCAAGCCTGCTTAAGCACGTCATACGCCGCGGCGGCGTTGAGCAAGCGGTCTTCGCCGACGATCGCCTCGGGGTCCAGTTGCCGACCGATGGGGATAGGCAGGTCCCGTTCGACGCGGTGGATGGCGTGCTTGGTGTGCTTGGCGATTTCGGCGAAGACGTGTTCGGCCGCCCGCGGATTTACGGAAGACGCGACGATCGCGCCCTGGGCGTCGGCGGTGACCGGGCCGAGCAGGCGTTGCACCGCTTCGTCGAGCCGATCCGATTCGGCGTTGTCCAGCGTCGCGGTTTCCGTCAGCTTGCCGTCGGCGAACGTGCCCAGGCGGGTGCGCGTGTTGCCAACGCTGACGGCCAAAAGGTGGGTCTGACTCATCCGTGTTTCGCGTCCGGGGGCTGCTCGAGTCCGGCGAGCAATGTACCGGATCGACCGCCGCAGCGCGGGCGACGCTCCCCGGCTCCGCGCGGGTTGCCATCCGCACAGACCGCAGGGTTTGCCGGACCGATCGAAGCCGCA
This sequence comes from Planctomycetota bacterium, assembly GCA_039180415.1. GTDB lineage: Bacteria > Planctomycetota > Phycisphaerae > Phycisphaerales > Phycisphaeraceae > CAZIXN01. Next base: position 25,553 of record JBCDDH010000010.1, read on the forward strand.
CCGAGCGCGAACCTCCGCCGGGTCCCCCACGATTCGCATGCCGGCGTTGCGGCGATTCTCGGCCAATCCGATGGAGGTTGGCGCCCAGGGCTCCGGCCGAGCCGCGGTTCGACCCGCCTACTGCTCTAAGCGATGTGGAGCACAAACCTGAACTTCTACGTCGGCACGCGTTAGGGCAACCCGGTTCCCGGGGGGTCCAGTTGTAAGGCCTTACTCCGCCAAAACGATTAAAAAAAACACCGTCGCGATTGCCTCCGCGGCCCCTGAATTCGACCACTTAGGCTCCACACCGTTTCGAGAACCCGACACGCTCACCCCTGACGAAAGTGCCGAACATGAAGTGCCATCGAACCATGCCGATCACGGCCGCCGCGACGGTAGCCGCCGCGACGCTCGGTGTCTCGACCGCGCCGGCCGCCGCTAACGATTACGCCACCTCAGCCAGCGAGGCTTCAGCCGAGCAGTACCAGTTGCGCGTCGGCGACCTGTCCAACTTCTACGTCGAAGGCCCCGCCGCGCAAGTGAGCGGACAAGACCACGACGCCGAGGGTGACGTATTCATCCGCACCGTCGTGATGCCCAACGGCGAAGAGTTCACCAAGTTCTACAAGCCCATCGCCATCCATGGCCTGTCGGTCGGCGAAGGCTCGGGCAAGAAGATCTCCGTGAACGGGGGTAAGCGCATCACCATCGGCACGCCCGGCAAGCATTTTGTCGGCAAAGAAGTCAATGACGGCGGCAACAACGGCAAGAACGCCACCGCCGCCGACTACGCGGCGTTCGCGCCGCGCGTGCTCGAGGCGATGAGCAACAACAACCTCAACCACTACTTCGACGTCGGCGGCGGCACCCACTTCTTCGAGTTCACGCTCGAGTTCGAGCTGCCGCTCAAGGACAACGACCCCGAGCCCGACGACTTCGGCGAGCTGCTGTACTTCGAACGCGGGGCCGGCTACGGCAACTCCTGGATCACGATTCAGGCCGTCGATGAGAACGGCGCCGAGCTCGGCCCGGCCCTGGCGGTCTCCCCGTTCGAGACCGTCCAGACCACGCCGCCCACTCAAATCACGGGCAACCGCTCGCAGTTCGTTGGTTCCGTCTCGGTAGACATCTCCCGGCTGGGCGTGAGCGAAACCCGTTTCCTCAAGGTCCGCCTGACCGACCGCAACAACGACGACGGGTATTACCGCGCCCAACACGTCCACGAAGACTTCAACCCCGACTTCAAGTTCATGGCCGTCATCACGCACCCCGAGCACCTGACGACCATCTCGGCCCTGTACGACTAAGCCCAACCGCCAACTCATATCCCCCGAAAACGGCGCGTCTCAAGACGCGTCGTTTTTCCATGGCTCGACCACCCCGCGGCCGGCTTCGAGTTTATGCCAGCAGGCCTCCAACAACTCGTTGAGCCCGACGCCGGTCGCGCTGCTGACGGCCATCGGCGCGTGCCCGAGCTCGTCGGCGACGAGTTCGATCGCGGCCCGGACGTCGTCGTCGCCGCCGAGCAGGTCCGCCTTGGAAAGCACCACGACCTCGGGCTTGGCCGCCAACGCCGGCGAGTAGGCGGCGAGCTCCTCGCGGATGGCCCGGTAGTTGGCGACGGGGTCCGAGCCGTCGCCGGGGTCGGCGTCGAGCATGTGGACCAGCACGTTGGTGCGTTCGACGTGCCGGAGGAAACGGTGCCCCAACCCCGCCCCGCCTGCCGCGCCTTCGATCAGGCCGGGGATGTCGCAGATCACCAGCCGTCGGCCCGCCCCCAGGTCCGCCACGCCGGGCTGAGGGATCAGCGTGGTAAACGGATAGTCGGCGATCTTGGGCCGAGCGGCGGAGACGGCCGAGAGGAGCGTGGACTTGCCCGCGTTGGGCTTGCCCAGCAGACCGACGTCGGCGACCAGCTTGAGTTCCAGGCGCAGCGACTTCTCCTCACCGGGTTCTCCGGGCGTCGCCTCCCGCGGCGTCTGATGGACGGGCGTCTTGAAATGTTCGTTGCCAAAACCACCCCGCCCGCCCTCGCAGATCACGACCCGCTGTCCGGGCTTGGCGAGGTCCAGCAACAGCTCGTCGTTCTCATCGTCGAACACCTGCGTGCCCGGCGGGAGCATGATCTCCAGGTCCGGCGCCTTCTTGCCCCACTGCTGCTTGCCACGGCCGGGCTCGCCGTTCTGGGCCCGCCAGTGGTGTTTCCCGGTGAAATCCAGCAGGGTCTCGACGTTCGGGTCGGCCACGAGGATCACCGACCCGCCGTCGCCGCCGTTGCCGCCGTCGGGGCCGCCCTTGGGGATGTACTTCTGGCGTCGGAACGAGACGCAGCCGTCACCGCCCTTGCCGGAGCGCACGAAGATGTGGGCGGAGTCGATGAACATGGCTGGCGATCATCGCGTCGCCACCGAGCCTGTCAACGCCGACCGGTGATCGGCGTCCGTCGGGAGCGCAAGAAAAACCCGCGGACCGTCGGTCGGCGGGTTCATCGGTCGTTGGAAGCGGTCTGATCGGATCAGGCCGAGCGCCGACGCAGCACGATCAGGCCGGAGCCCAAACCGAACAACGCCAAGGAGCCGGGCTCGGGCACGGTGATCGTGAAGCTGTTGAAGCGGTAGCCGTCGTTGGGGTTGGTCCCGAAGGTATCGACGTCGTTGGTGATGCTGATCACGTCGCCGGACGAAAACGCAAGGCTCGTGTCGAACACGTTGGTCGTCTGCCCCGCGTTGTCGTCTTCGATCAGGGTCGTCGAGACCGAGGCGTTCGTGGTCAGGTTCGTGAACGTGACGGTGGAGGTCCCGGGGAATTGGAACCCGACGAACTGGTCGAGCGTGCCGTCGGCGTCAAAGCTGATGGTGAAATCTTCGCCATCTTCGACTTCGAGCGCGTTAGAGGCGCCGAAGCCGTCGCCGTCGATATCGATGCCGGTGCCGCTGCTCGTGGATTCGAAGGTCGACGCGGGATTGACCGTCGCGATCGTCAGCGTGACGCCGTCCACCGTGTCGGTGCCGGATTGTTCGTTGTCGATGAACGTTCCGCCGGAACCCGTGTTGAAATCGTCAAAAACCACCGTGAACGGCGATGCCGAGGACGCCGCGGCCACCAGGACCGAAGCGGCGGCAAACGCATATTCCTTCTTCATCGTGACTACCTCCAAGAGAAAAGATCCGAGTGAGCGCGTGGACCGCCAAGCGCATCTAAAGTACTTTAATAAATGTACCATAGGTTTTCCGCTTGTCAAACGTGAAGTACCGACAAGCGTGCACGCGGGAAATCTCCCTTACGATCTTCACAATCGTTGGGTGATTTGAAGCGAGCAATCGGGCCATCTGCTCCCGAGCACTCACCAAAGAACGTTCCGCCGCTTCTACTAAGAGCGACTGCTCTTGAGAACGCCGCTGGAGCCGGCTTGGACGGCTTCCCAATTCATGGAATCAAAACCCGCGATCGCCAAAAAGCGAAGCGGGTTGGGGGCCGTTTTCGGGTTTGGATCGCCGAGCCCGTGCTGCCAGTCGCATCGGCCGGGGCACGTACATACCGCGGTCCAAGAACTCGAGCTACCGGAGCCCACGCTGGTGCTGGTGTGGGCGGAGTCGGCCAACAAGCGGTCCCTTTCGCGGCATCGGGGATGCGTCAAAGCGGCGGCGTAGCAACAGGCCCGCCAAGAAGCATCCCGCCGCGAGACAGCTCGGTTCAGGAATCGCGCCCGCTTCAATCCCTACCCCGGGCTGGTCTTCAAAGGCGTAGCCGAGCAAGAGAAACGATTGGGGCGCGTCAAAATTGAGCGGGTCACTAAACGAGGTCAAGGCAACCCAGGCGTAATACAACTCGCCCTCTCGGGTCAGTTGAACCGGAACGTAAGCGACCCGGCCATCGACGACGGTGCGCGAGCTGGGCACCTCCCTGCCATCCGTGTACTGAGCGGAGGAAAACATAAACGCCCGAAATAACGCGCCTTGATTTCCAGGGGTTTCGTCAAACGTGGTCCAGATCGCCGAGGTTTCGCCATCCGTCGGTCCATCGATCAAATCGCCTTCGGCGTAGACACGTGGAGCGGGAACGGAAAACCCACCACCCGGCACATCGATGATGGCGATGGGGTTGCTCCACTCGATCCGAGTGTGTGCTTCGGTCTCGATCCCGTTGTGGTAGACCCGCGAAAGATCGCTTTGTGGGCCGAAGTCCGTCGCTGCCTGCCTGCGAAAAGTCAGGTCGATGACGCCATCATTATCGATATCGAGGGTTTGACCGTCGACGATATCGATCGGTTCGTCGAAAAACTGCCCCACCACCGCCGCTTCGACCGGGCCGGCCCAAACCCCAATGACACAAGCGCAGCAGACCGCAATCAATGGCTCGAACGGACACCGGATCATGGAATCACTCCTTGTTGAGGGGCAGCGTGAGAACCAGTTTTCCCACGACAATCCCTAGATTACCGTCGAATCGAGCTTTACCAAGGCCGCACTAAAAAACCGCGAGCGGTCGCTCGCGGTTGCAGGAGGTGCGAAAATGTGACGCCGAAGCGTCAGGCGCTCTGCCGCACGTGCACGCGGCGTCCCTGGAATTCGACCCTGCCGGGCAGCAGGGCAAAGAGTGTGTCGTCCTTGCCCAAGCCCACGTTGAAACCGGGCTTAAACTTCGTGCCGCACTGGCGAACGATGATGGAGCCTGCCTTGGCTTCTTGCCCGCCATAGAGCTTGATGCCGCGGTACTGAGCGTTGGAGTCGCGGCCGTTCTTGGTGGAGCCTTGGCCTTTCTTGTGTGCCATGATCGTGCCTTTCGGAACCCTTCAAATCGGGAGTATCGGGGAAACAAACGGGCAAGCCGGGCCGGAAGTCGTGCTGAATGTGGCCGGCTCGCCGCGTCGGGCGGAAAAACGTACCACATCCGGGAGCCTTGGCCAAGCCTGAAAAGCAATCCGGGCTTCTCGGACGGCGATATCCACGGTTTTTAGGCCGGAGCAGCGGCGGGGAAGGGCGCCCGGTGCTCGCGGAGATCGGTCGGGCGCCACCCGTAGGCGTCGGTGATCGGGCTGTTGTCCACAAGCGTGAACCGGCCGGCGAGGCTCCCACGCACGGGCAGGTCGGCGAAGAACCGCTCGACGATCCGCTCGGCCGGCCAGTCGATCTGCGAATCGTCAGAAGCAGGCAACAGGCAGTCGTACCCGGGCCCAGCGTGCCGGAGAACGCCGCGGACCAACGGCCCGAGTTCGGCCACGTCCAGCCAGGCGAAGCCTTCGTCCACGTAATTGTGCTTCCGCCAACGCATCTGCCGGGCGTCATCGAGGTCGATGGGGTTGGGCATCCGCGGCCCGGAGCAGGTGAAGGGTAGCCGAAGCGACACCGCTGACAGCTCGGGGTTCTGCCGGGTGAGCATCCTGAGCAGGTCTTCTCCGGCGAGCTTGCTCAAGGCGTACAGGTTGGCCGGGTTGGCGGGGGTTTTTCCGGTGATCGGTAGCTCGGGGAGGCACGAGGGGCGTCTCGAAGCGTCGCCGATCGTGCGGTTACCGGCGATCACCTGTACCGAACTGGCAAACAGGATGCGTTGGACGCCCACCTCGGCGGCGGCGAGGAACGCGTTCTGGTTCATCTGCACGTTGTCGCGATAGACCTGTGGCGGCGGCGCAGCGTAGACGTTAGGCAGATTTCCGAAGTGAATCAGCGCGTCGGCGCTCTGTAAAACTGGGTAGATCGATACGGGGTCCAGTAAATCGATCACCCGATGCTCGACGCCGGCGATTTTCGCCAGCGCCGGGTCGAAGCGCCGGTCCAAGGCCAGGACGTCCCCGCCAGATTCGGCGAGGGTACCGCAGAGTTTCTGCCCGATCTGGCCGGCGGCACCCGTGAGGACGATTCGCATGGCCGGAGTGTAGAACCGGCCGCTAGCCACCGACCAGGGCCGCGTCGCGCCGGAATGAACAAATCATCCGAATGCAACACCCGCGCGTCACAACGCTTGCGACCCCGGGGGGGTCACGGTAGTCTGAGTCATTGATTTGGCACCCGCCCCCGGTGAACGTGGTTTTTCCGCAGATTCACCGTTGCCTAAAGCTCGGCTTGAGTATCGACCGAGCGTTTCGCCCCCCGCCAATTTCGTGCCCGAACCGATTATCGGAGGCTTCGTCTTGTTGAACCGTCCTGCATTTGCGGTCGCCCTCACGTTCTGCGTCGGCGTTGGAATGATTTCGCTTCCCGCCCCGGCTTCGGCCCAGGCTTCGGAAGAACTCTCGGCCACCGAGCTTTATGCCAACGGTTTGGCGGATCTTGAGGCCGGCATGATCGACGCGGCCCGTGAGCAGCTCTACCGCGTGGACCCGATGCAGCTGCCCCGGGATCAACGGGTCCGCCTCTACGAAGCACTCCGCAAACTCGACGCCGCGGCGGCCGGCGATGCCGCCCCGATCGCTGAGGAAACCGCCACACCGGTCGCCGTGGACACCCCCGCCGCGACCGACCCGGTTGAAGCGGCTGAAGAGGCGGAGCCCCAGGAAGCCCCGGCGGTGGAAGTGGACCCCGCACTGGTCGCCGCGCAGGACGCCGAGCGTCGCCGTCAGCTCGACGCCAACACCACGCAAGCCAAACGTCTGCTCGACGAGGCCTCGAACCAACTCGCCGATGGCGACATCGACCTGGCCGAAGCTTCGCTGCAGGCGGCGCGCGACCTCCAGTCGCAGGGGGCAAAACTCGGCTGGTTCGATCAACAACGCCTCCAGAGCCAGCTCGACGTGATCGCCGACCACCGGACGAAGATGGCCGCCGCCCAAGCGGAGAAGGCCGAAGCCGCCGCCGCCCAGGCCGAAGCCGCGAAGGAGCAAGCCCGACTCGCACTCGAAGCCGCCGCTTCGGAGTCCTCCGTGACCACCGCCACCGCCGCCCCTTCGCCGGACCTGCTGGTTGCGGCCCGCAAGGCGTTGGCCCAGGACCGCATGACCGAAGCCGCGGAAGCCGAGCGTCTGGGTTACCACGAGCTGGCCATCAGCCTCTACAACGACGCGTCCCAACTCGACCCCGACAACGCGAACATCCAGGCCAGCCTCGAGTCCGCACGCGACACCGCCCAGGCCGCCGAGTTGCCGCCCCTGGAAGCCCAGCGTCAACTCGACAGCTTGCAACTCCAGGCCGCCAACGACGCCTACGACGCGGCCATCAATCAAGCCCGCGCCGCCCTGGCCGGCAACCGCTTCAACGAGGCGTCTGACGCGGTCACCAACGCCAAGATCACGCTGGACCGCAACGCCCGGCTGTACGCCACCACCGCTTACAACCAGCGTCGCTCGGCCGCGACCGACCTGATGGTCGAAATCCAACGCCAGGAAGAAGCCGCCATCCGCGCGAATCAACTCGCCGACGCCGACCGGCAGAAAGAGGTCGAGCGTGTCGCCCAACGAGAAGCCACCAAGCAGCAGCGCCAGCGGACCAACGACCTGCTTAAACAGGCCCGCGACCTGCAACGGCAGATGCGGTTCGAAGAAGCTCTCGACCTGATTAACCAGGCGTTGTTTATTGATCCCCAGAACATCGCCGCCCAACTCCTGCAAGACACGTTCGAGGACATGATCATCCTCCGCGATCAGCGCGACTTCACCCGCCAGCGCGACGTCATGATCTCTCGGCAGCGTGCCCTCAACCTCGAAGCCACGATCCCTTACGACGACCTGCTGGTCTACCCGTCCGATTGGCCGCAACTCACACAGCGGCGGCTCGAAGCCCTCGACGAATCCGGCGGTGAATCCCGCATCAACCGCGAAGCCGCCCAAAAACTCGAGCAAGTCGTGCCCGTGCAGTTCGAGGCCAACCCGCTCCAAGCGGTCATCGGCTTCCTCCGCACCACGACCGGCGTGAACATCTTCGTCAACTGGCCGGCGTTGAACGTCGAAGGCATCGAAGAAGACATGCCCATCACGCTCGAATTGGCTGACGTGCCCGCCCGCGTCGCCCTCGAAAAGGTCTTGCAGCTCGCCAACGCCGCCGGCGGTGCCGTCAGCCCCGCGACCTTCTCGATCATTGACGGCGTCGTCGAAATCAACACCCAGGCGGAGCTCAACCGCTCCACCGAAGCCCGTGTGTACGACATCCGCGACCTGCTGGTGCAAGTGCCCAACTTCACCGACGCGCCTTCGTTCGAACTCTCCGAAGCGCTATCGGGAGTCGGCGGCGGTGGCGGCGGCGGGTCGTCCATCTTCGGCGACGACGAAGAAGACGACGAAGACGAGGAAGAAGAGCGTGAAGAGCTCATCGAGCAGATCCTTCAGATCATCCGCGATTCGGTCGGCACCCCCGAAGAGTGGGACAACCTCGAATCCACCATCCAGGAACTCAACGGCAACCTGATCATCAAGACCACCTCCGGCAACCACCGGCAGATCGTCGGCGTGTTGGGCGATCTCCGCGAACAACGCGCCACCCAGATCAGCGTCGAAGCCCGCTTCCTCCTGGTCGATAACAACTTCCTCGAAGAGTTCGGCGTCGACCTGGACATCAGCTTTGAATCCTCGGGCAATTTCTCGCCGATTGTCGTCGAGCAGGACTCCTTCTCCCTCGGCTCGCGTGGCTCCACCGTGCTTACCCCCGACCGGTTCCTGGGCGTCGGCGGCGGCCCGCTGCCCACCGCTTTGGACTTCGGCGTCAGCTTCATCGACGACCTCGAGGTCGATCTGCTCGTCCGGGCGACCCAGGCCAGCAACCGCGCTCTCACCTTGACCGCCCCTCGGGTGACCTTCTTCAACGGCCAACGCGCCTACGTCCTCGTCGCCACTCAGGTCGCGTTCATCTCCGACCTTGAGCCCGTCCCCGACACCGGCTCGTTCGACGTGACCGTCTCCAGCGTGAACTCCGGCGTCGTCCTCGACGTCGAAGGCACCGTCTCGGCCGATCGCCGTTACGTCACCATGACGATGCGGCCCTCGCTCGCCACCCTCCAGCTGCCCATCGAAACCCTCGAAATCACCGGTGCATCCGATGGTGGTGACGACGGCGGTACCGGCGCTATCTTCACCGGCCTTATTCAGCTGCCCGAACTGGAGGTCACCCAAGTCCGCTCCACCGTTAGCGTCCCGGACAAAGGCACCTTGCTTCTGGGCGGCCAACGCTTGGTCGGCGAAGTCGAAATCGAGGCCGGCGTCCCGGTCCTCTCGAAGATTCCGATCGTCAACCGCATCTTTGCGAATAATTCGACGGTCAAGGACGAACGCACCCTGCTGATCCTCATCAAGCCCACCATCATCCTCCAGTCCGAACAGGAAGAGCTGCTCTTCCCAGGCCTCAACGACGACCCGGCCAAGTTCAATGTCGGGAACACGTTCTAAAGCCATGTGGCCAAAAAATCGCAAGAAAAAGGCCCCGCACACGCGGGGCCTTTTCTTGCGCCGCGTCGAGTTCGTGGAGGTATCTTCCAAGGGTGTCTGGCTACCGTGTCAAAGAGATCTACGCCACGCTCCAGGGCGAGGGAGCCCAGTCCGGCCGAGCGGCGGTGTTCCTGCGTTTCACGGGCTGCAACCTGTGGTCGGGCCGCGAGGAAGACCGCGCAACGGCCACCTGCCGGTTCTGCGACACCGACTTCGTCGGCACCGACGGCCCCGGCGGCGGACGATTCTCCAACGCCGATTCGCTAGCCGACACCGTCGAACACGCTTGGCAATCCGAGTTGGCCGCCCCCGCCACCGACGCCAACCGCCTTGTCGTCTGCACCGGCGGCGAACCACTGCTCCAGCTCGACGCCGCCCTGCTCGACGCGTTACACGCCCGCGGCTTCGAGATCGCCGTCGAAACCAACGGCACGCGCCCGCTGCCCGCACCGGGCAACCGCGGCGGGCTCGACTGGATCACCGTGTCACCCAAAGCGGGCGCTCCGCTTGCACTCACGTCCGGCGACGAGCTCAAGCTCGTGTTCCCCCAGCCCACGCTCATGCCCGACGCCGTCGCCGGCTTGGACTTCACGCACTTTTTCCTCCAGCCGATGGACGGGCCGAAGCAAATCGAGAACATCCAAGCCGCGATCGCGTTCTGCCAAGCGCACCCGCGGTGGCGGCTCTCGCTGCAAACCCACAAGCTCGTCGGCCTCGCCTAAAACGCGTCATGCCTATCACCTGCTCCAAGACCTACCCCGACATCCCGCTGGCTCACCGTCAACCCAACCACGACGGGCACTGCCGGTTCATCCACGGCCACTCGTGGACGATCCGCGTCACGTTTGCCGCCGAACGGCTCAACGAGCACGGCTTCGTCGTCGACTTCGGCAAACTCAAGTACCTCAAGGCTTGGATCGACGAGCACCTCGACCACGGCATCCTGCTCGCCGTCGACGACCACGCTGCGATCAAGATGATCGGCGAGTACTCCGGCCTGTTCAAACCGTACTACGTCGATCGGCCGAGCTGCGAGGGCTTGGCGGAGGAGGTTTACGACGAATTCATCAAGCTGTTACGGGAACACGAAGGCGACCGCGTCCGCATCACGCGGGTCGAGGTTTGGGAGGACCCAGGGAACATGACGGCTTTCGTCCCCGACCTTGAAAGCTGAGCGCAAAAAAAGCCCGCGTTGCGTGAACGCGGGCTTTGGGTTTCCTGCAAATACGCAAGCGGGACGCTTACTTGATCTCGATCTCGGCGCCGGCTTCCTTGAGCTTTTCGGCCAACGCGTCGGCTTCTTCCTTGGGGATGCCTTCCTTGAGCGGCTTGGGGGCGCTTTCGACGAGTTCCTTGGCTTCCTTGAGACCGAGGCCGGTCGCTTCGCGGACGGCCTTGATGACCTGGATCTTGTTGCCGCCGGGGGCCTTGAGGATGACGTCGAACTCGGTCTTTTCTTCGGCGGCTTCTTCACCGCCACCGCCGCCGCCGGCCGCCATCACGACGCCGCCCGCCGCGGGCTCGATGTTGTATTCCTCTTTCAGGTAGTCCGCCAAGTCGACGGCGTCCTTGAGGGTGAGGCCGACGAGCTTGTCGCCGAGTTCTTGGATCGCTGCTTCAGCCATGGTTCGATACTCCGATTCTTGGGTTCCGAGAGGTTGCCAACCGTTGGCGCTTTAACCCCGCAGGGCCAGTCGGAACGGTCTTTAAAACAAGGGAAAACGGTTTGGGCCTCACGAGGCCTTGGCGATCGTCTCGCCGGCTTCGAGTTTTTCCTGGATGGTCTTGAGGATGCCGGCGAGGTTCTTGCCCGGGGCGGTGATCGCCGACACGAGGTTCTGGGCCGGGGTGAGCAGGACCTGCACGACCTGGGCCTGGGCTTCTTCCTTGGTGGGGTACTCGCTGAGCTTCTTGATGTCGTCGGCGCCGAAGACGATGCCGTCAAGCACGGCGCCGCGGAAGTCGAGGTTCTCGACCTTCTTGGCCCAGTCGATCAGCTCGCGGGCCACGACGACGGCCGAGGCGCTGTCGCTGGTGGGGTAAACCATCGTGCACGCGCCGTCGAGCACCTCGCCGATGGGCTCGAGCTCGTGGCCCGCGAAGGCCCGTTTGGCGAGCGAGTTCTTGACGACGGTGACCTTGATGTCTTTGGTCGCGAGGTCGGCCCGCATCTCGTTGGTCGAGTTGGCGGGGATGCCGCGGATGTCGACCACGACGGCGCCGGTGACGCCTTCGAACATCGTCTTGTATTGGTCGGTGATGAGGTTTTTGACGGGCTTGGACATGGTTGGCCCTTCGGGCGAGTGGCCAGTGGCCGGCGGCCAGTGGCAAGAATGAGTTCGAATCGTTCGGGTATCCAATCACTGGCCGCGGGCCACCGGCCACCGACCACTTCCTGCTCACACCAGCACCGCGACGCTGGGCGTCATGGTGCCGGAGAGGGTGACTTTCTTAACGTACTGGCCCTTGGCGCTGCTGGGCTTGCGGCCGACGATGTGGTCGATAAAGGCCTGAGCGTTTTCGGCGAGCAGCGTGGGCTCGAAGCTCTGCTTGCCGATCAGGGCGTGGATGTTGCCGCCGTCGTCGTTGCGGTATTCGATCTTGCCGGCCGCGAACTCTTTGACCGCGGTGGCCACGTCGGGGGTGACGGTGCCGGCCTTGGGCGAGGGCATCAGGCCCTTGGGGCCGAGCACCTTGCCGAGCTTGGACACGACCCGCATCATCGCCGGCTCGGCGATCGCGACGTCGAAGTCCATAAAGCCCTCTTCGATTTCCTTGACGAGGTCTTCGCCGCCGGCCTTGAGCGCGCCGACGCCCTTGACGTCGGCGATCTTCTCGGGCGCGACGAAGGCGATCACTTTCTTGGGGGGGCCGCCCACGCCGTGGGGCAGGCTGATCGCGCCGCGGAGCTGTTGGTCGGCCTGCTTGGGGTCGATGCCCAGGTGCATCGAGATGTCGATGCTCTGGTCGAACTTGACCTTCTTCATGGCCTTGAGCCGGTTGACGGCTTCGACCAGCGGCACGGGCTCGAGGCTGGCCTTCTCGGCGTCGCTGCGGTAACGCTTGGACTTGCGGGGCATGGGTTGGTTTCCTTGCGGCGGCCGGGAAATCCGGCGGCCTGCCACGGTTGACGGCCCGTGGTGAGCCGGGGACATTTCAGATTTCAGATCTGTGATTTCAGATGTCGGCACATCTCAAATCTGAAATCGTTACATCTGAAATTCTTACGCCGGAATCGCTTCGGTCTCGACGCCCATCGAGCGGGCGGTGCCGGCGATGGTGCGCATCAGCGATTCGACGGAGTGGCCGGTCATTTCCTTGCCTTTTTCCTCCGCGATCTCACGCATCTGATCGAGAGAGAGCTTGCCGACTTTGTTTTTGTTGGGTTCGCCGGAGCCGCCCTTGAGCTTGAGTTTGGCCTTGATCATCTCGGCGACCGGCGGGGCCTTGAGCTCGAACGTGAAACTGCGGTCGGAGTAAACCGTGATCACGCAGCCGCAGACCTGGCCGTTGAGGTGACGGGAGGCGTCGTTGAACTGCTGGATGAACTGGCCGGGGTTGACGCCGTTGGCACCCAGCGCGGGGCCGATCGGCGGGGCCGGGGTGGCTTGGCCGCCGGGGGCCTGGATCTTGAAGACCTTGGTGATTTCTTTTTTGCCGCCCTTGGCCATGGTGGCCTCCTTTCGAGTCGAGCGTCCGAGCGCTCTCGTCTCCCACGATTGGGGCTCGCGGTTGGCCCGTCGGCGGGTGCCGAGCATGTCGAAGCCGCGTCGGGCCGACGCGGCGAACCAAACAATGTAGCGGAATCACCCCGCCTGTCAATCGGCGGCGACAGAACCGGGCGCGTATGGTGACGGCATGAAACCCACCGCTTGCTTTGCCGCCGGCCTGCTGTCCGCCGCGATGTCGCTAGCCGCCTGCGGGCCGACCGACCCCCCCGCCGCCGCGACGCCGGGTATCGATCTCGCCGACCCGGACACCCAGGCCTACGACGTGCGCGGCGTGATCGCCACGCTGCCGGACCCGGGCAACCCGGCGAGCGACCTGAACATCCGGCACGAAGAGATCCCGGACTTCGTCGGGGCGTCCGGCGAGGTCGTGGGCATGAAGGAGATGACCATGCCCTTCCCGCTGGCCCCGGGCGTGACGTTGGAGGGCCTCGCGGTGGGCGATCCGGTGGCGTTCACGTTCGCGGTGAATTGGGAGTCGGAGGGCTCTCGCCCTTGGGAGCTGACGAAGATCGAGAAGATGGACGAAGCGGAGGCCGCCGCAACCCGCGAAGCTTCCGGCGAACGCTGAAACGTCGCGGGCTTGCTTTAGGATGCCGCCATGCAACGCATCCTCATCACCGGCGGCGCGGGCTTCGTCGGCGCGAATCTGACCCGCACGCTGCAGGACCAAAACCCCCACGCGGACCTGCTGGTCGTGGACGACTTCCGCAAGGGTACGTTCGCGAACCTCTCCGGCGAAGGGCCGAGCGGGTGGACGTTCCGCGGGGAAGTGATCGCGGGGGCGTTGCACGAATTGAACCTCGAAGCGTTGATCGGCGGTTTCGCGCCGGACGTGGTCTTCCACGAGGCGTCGATCACCGACACAACCGTGGACGACGAAGCGGCGATGATCCGCGACAACTGCCACCCGTTCGACGACCTGCTGAGCCTGTGCGTGGAACGGAACATCAAGCTGGTGTGGGCGTCCTCGGCCGCGACCTACGGCGCCGAAGCGAACGGCGCGATGCGGGGCAAACGCCCGTTCAAGCTCGAAGACGCCGGCCGACCCGCCAACGTCTACGGCTTCTCCAAATGGACCATGGAAAACGCCGCCCGCCGCACGCTCCGTGACCACCCCGACGCCCGCGTCGTGGGCCTGCGTTACTTCAACGTGTTCGGCCCCGGCGAGCAGGACAAGGGCAAGATGGCCTCGATGATCTACCAACTCGCCCAGCAGATGCTCGACGGCAAACGCCCCCGCATCTTCGCGCCCGGCGACCAGGCCCGCGATCAGGTGTACGTCAAAGACGTCGTCGGCTGCACCATCGCCGGCGCGGCCGACGGTGCGAAGTCCGGCGTCTACAACGTCGGTACCGGCGAGGCGACGTCGTTCAACCAGATCGTCGCCGCGCTCAACGAGGCGCTCGGCACGGACTTCGAGCCCGACTATTTCGAGAACCCCTACGCGTTCTACCAGGACTACACCTGTGCCGATCTGACGGAAACGAAAGCCGGCCTGAACTGGACGCCCGGCTACACGACCCGCGACGCGATTGTCGAATACGCAGAATTACTGAAAGCCGAGCGCGGGGGCGCGTCGTGATCAGTCGCCGGTGAACGGCGCGATCGCCTTGGCCCACTTGTCCTGGGCGTGCAGCAGGTGTTCGATGGCCTCACGCACCGCGCCGCGGCCGCCGGCCCGGGCGGTGGTCAGCGACGCCATATCGCGGATCTCCGTCGCGGCGTCGGCCACGGCGATGGGGTAGCCGGCCAGGCGCATCGCGGGCAGGTCCGGCAGGTCGTCGCCCATGAAGGCGGTCTGACTCAGGTCGAAACCCGCTGCCGTCGCCATCCGTCGGATGTCCCGCGCTTTGTCCGGCGAGCCCTGCAGCACGTGCTCGATTTCCAACTCGGCCGCCCGCTTCGCCAAGGCCTGCGACGACCGCGCGGTGAGGATGCCGATCCGCAGGCCGACACGCTGCGCCGCCCGCAGCGCGAAGCCGTCTTTGATGTCGAAACGCTTGAGCTCGACGTCGCCGGGCCCGTAGTACAGGCCGCCATCGGTCAGCACGCCGTCGACGTCGAGCACGAGCAGGCGGACGTCGGCGGGGTGGCTTCGTTGGGCGGGTTCGGTGGACATGGGCGAGCACCTTAGCAGGGCTCCCTATGCTGGCTTCATCTCGTCAACCCCATCGCAGGAGCCTCGCTTGACCCGCATCCTTCCCCACCGCTTGCTCGCCGTCGCGCTGGCCGCATCGCTGCTCGGAACCGCCGCCCCCGCGGCCCACGCCCAGAACCGGCCCGCGGTCGAACCGAAAGTCGAGCAGGTCTTCCGCGCCGCCGCCGAGGCGCTCGGCGGCGCGCAGAGCATGTCGTTCACGGCCGACGTGTCCCGTGACGTCGTGTTGGCGTACGGCCAGAAGATCCAACTCTCGAACCAGCGGCAGGTCTGCGTCATGCGCCCCGGCAGCATCCGCGGCTTCAACGAGGGCGACCTCGACCGCGTGGACTACTGGCTGCACGACGGACGGGTCACCGTGCTCGACCGCGACCGCAACGTCTTCGCCCAGCTCGAGACACCCGACACCATCGACGCCGCGCTGGACGCGCTCGCGCTCGAGCACGGCCTGGTCATGCCGCTGGCCGACATGCTTGTCGCGGACCCGTACGGGTCCGCGATAGCCAACGTCGAATCCGCGGGATACGCCGGGCTGCACAAGGTCCGCGGCATCGCTTGCCACCACCTGGTCTTCCGTCAGCCGGGCCTGGACTGGCAGCTTTGGATCGACGCCGGCTCTGAGCCGCTGCCCGTCCGCATGGTCATCACCTTCACGGATCAGCCGCACGCCCCGCAGTGGATGGCCGACTTCCACGGCTGGGACCTGAATCCCAAGCACGAATCGGGCATGTTCCAATTCGAAGCGCCTCAGGACGCCGAGCAGATCGATTTCGACGCGTTCATCGCCGGGTCCGAAGCGGTCGAAGCCGAAACGGCCGGAGAAGCCCCGTGAGGTCCGCGGCTTCTCGCATTTTTCCAAGCCGCACGCTGCTCGCGTTGCTGGCGGTTTCGGCGTTGCTGACCGGCGTACGCCTGAGCGTCGCGCAACAGGCGGTGAACACGCAGGTCAATCTGCAGGCCGCGCAGCCACCTCCCGCGCCATCCATCCGCTTTGGTCAAACCAAGCTCCTGCCCTCCGAGCAGCGCTTCGTGGTCCGCCAGTCCGGCCTCCTGCCTTCGGAAATCCGTGACCTGACGTTCCAGTCCGGCTCGCTGCCTTCACAGGGCATCATCCCCGGCGACGCGTCGCTGCGTTACCCCGAGTTCACCGAGCAGTTCGACCGCATCGCCAACAACACCGCCAACGCCAGCATCCGCTTCGGCAACAACCTCGGCACGACCCGCAGCTTCAACAACAACTTCATCGGCCGAGGCCCGCAGAGCGTCAGCACGCTCAACCGGGCCGGCGTCGTCACCCCCAACGGGCCGACCGTGGTGACCGACGCGCCGCTCCCCGCGGGTTCGACGCAGATCTCGGGCCGCGTCGCCGACACCCGCATCACCGACTACCGCCCCTGGACGCCGGTACCGGACCAATCTCGCCCGATCGACGAGGCGCGGTTGCCGCAGCCGACGCTGCGGTACACCCCCGCGTCCCTGGGACAGTTCACCCCCAGCCGCGCCCGATGACCGCCGCCGGTGCGTTTCAACCCTCGATGACTTTCAGCGCGACCAGGTCCTGTACGTCGATCAGGCCCACGGGCCGGTCGTCCGCGTCCACCACGGGCACCTCGTCGATCCGCGTCTGACGCATCAGCCGCACCGCGTCGCGCACGACCGCGTCGTCCCGCAGCCGCTTGGGGTCGCGGGTCATCACCTGCCCGACCGGCACGTTCAACGCGTCTTTACCGCGGAAAGCCAGCCGCCGCAGATCGCCGTCGGTGAACACCCCGGCGAGCCGACCGGCCGCATCCACGACGACCAACGCGCCGGCCCGACGCAGCGTCGCGTCGGCGGGCTGGGCCGCGGCGAACGCCTCGGGCAGCGGCGTGCCTTCGGCGATCAGGTTGAGGTTCTCGCCGACCTTGAACCGCATCGCCCGGGCGATCGGCGTGAGCTGCCGACCCAGCCCACCGCCGGGGTGGAACTTCGCGAAGTCGTCGGCCGTGAAACGCCGCTGCTCGCACACCGTCAACGCCAACGCGTCGCCCAGCGCGAGCATCGCGGTGGTGCTCGACGACGGCGCGAGCTCGTTGGGGCAGGCCTCGGCGACATCGCCGATGTGTAGGGTCGCGTCGGCGAGGCGTTCGAGATCGCTGCCCGGTGGGCCGACCAACGCGACGATCGGGATGCCGTCGGGCTTGAGCAATTCGGCGAGGTTCACGACCTCTTCGGTGTTGCCCGAGTAGCTCAGCAGCAGGACGACGTCGCGTTTCTGGATCCGGCCCAGGTCGCCGTGCACGGCTTCGACGGGGTTGACGAAGTGAGCCGGCGTCCCCGTAGACGCGAACGTCGCCGTGAGCTTGGCGCCGATGTGCCCGCTTTTGCCCACGCCCGAGACGACCAACGCCCCGCCACGCTCGGGCAGCGCCGCGATCGTCGAGACCGCGTCGGCGAAGGCCAAACTCAACGAAATCCGGCGGATCGCGTCGGCCTCGGCGTCCAGCACCCGGCGGGCGAAGCGCTGCGCCTGCTCGGCGTCGACGGGAGGATGCAGGGGGTCGGGCGGCGGGGTGGGAGCCATGGGTTCCCGTATGATGCCCGTTCGCAAGGATGCCCGCCACACCCCCGCCCAACGCCGAGCCGACCGACGCTCCAACCGCCACGCCGCCGGAGGCCGGCACGAACGATCCCGCGGTGGCCGGGGGGCATCGCGTTCAGCTCGACGCCTACGCCGGCCCGATGGATTTGCTGCTCTACCTGGTCAAGCGGCACGAGATCGACCTGCACGATATCCCGATGGCCGAACTGGTCGAGCAGTACCTCGCGCACCTGCGGGTGATCGAAACGATCGACGTCGAACAGGCGGGCGAGTTCCTCGTGATGGCGGCGACGCTGGTCGAGATCAAGAGCCGGATGATCATGCCGCCGGCGTTGCGCGGCGACGACGAGGAGGACGACGCCGGAGAAGTCGATACGTCCGACGCGGAAGTCGACCCCCGGTTCGAACTGGTGCAGCAACTCTTGGCCTACAAGCGCTTCAAAGACGCCGCCAACGCGCTCGAGGCGCGGGCCGAGTCGTGGGAGACGCGCTTCCCCGCGTCGGTCAAGCCCGGGCAAGCCGCGAACGAACCCGACCCCGAAGAGACCGACGCCCCGCCCGCCGACCTGGACCTGGACGACGTGAACGTGCTGGACCTCTGCTCCGCGTTCGGCCGGGTCATGGAGGGGATCGGACACCTGGGCAACCACGAGGTCACCTACGACGACACGCCGATCTCGCTGCACGCCGACGACATCGCCGACCGTCTGTCGCGCGACGGCGGGCCGCGCCGGGCGATGACGCTCCGCGCCATCTTCCGCGGCCGCAACCGCGGCGAGATGATCGGTCTGTTCCTCGCCACGCTCGAACTCGTGCGGCAACGCAAGGTCAAGGTGCTCCGGGGCGAAGCCGGCGGCGACCCCGACCAACTCGAACTCGAGTTGCAGCCCGAGAGCGAGTGGCTCAACCCCGACCACGTCGAGTCCGACGCGGCGCCCGATTGGCAACCCACGCAAGGCGACAAGGTTCAATACGACTGGCCCGACGAAGAGGCCAAAAGCCGCGCCGAGCGACGCGAGCGCCGCCGTGCCGCGATGCAAGAAGGCAAGCAAAGCCCGGGCGAGCACGAAGACGAAGACCCGGACCAAGACGAAATCGACGACGAACCCGAACTTGAAAGCCAACCCGAGCCGCCGCGCTGAAGATTCTCGGCCTCACCGTCACAGCCCGGGCCGGGTTTAGCCGATACTTTCACAAGTCTTCGCTTCATCGCTCGGCCGACCTCGACGACGGCCGGGCCATCGATCTTGCGGCAAAACCAAGGGAGAACGGCACACGCCCACGCGGGCCATCCGAAACCACCGGCCATGAGTCTCACGCCTTCCACCACCGCCCCGTCCGACTCTCCCGCCGACCCGCGACTCGTTTACGAAACCCACCTGCACACGACGCTGTGCAAGCACGCCCACGGCGACCTTTGGGAATACTGCGAACGCGCCATCGCCCGCGGCCTCGCCGGCATCACCGTCACCTGCCACTGCCCCATGCCCGACGGGCACTCCGCCCACATCCGGATGTGCCCCGACGACTTCGACGTGTACCTCGAACGGGTCGCCGAGGCCCGCGACGCTTACGGCGGCCGGCTCGACGTCCGCCTGGGGCTGGAGTGTGACTACTTCCCCGGCTACGAAGACCACGTCGAACAACTGCTTTGGCGGGCCGAGTTCGACTTCGTGCTCGGCTCGGTCCACCCGCAGCTGCCCGAGTACCGCGAGGCGTACTGGATGGGCGACCCCGTCGCGTTCATGCACTGCTACTTCGAGCACCTCGCGCAGGCCGCCGAAAGCGGGCTGTTCGATTCCCTCGCCCACCCGGACCTGGTCAAGAACATGGTCAGCCGATCGTGGAAACCCGGCGGCGTCGTGCCGCTGGTGAGCAATTACCTGGACCGCATCGCCCGCACCGGCGTGTGCATGGAACTCAACACCTCCGGCCGGTACAAGCCCGTGCCCGAGTTCAACCCCGGCTCGGCCATGCTCCGCGCGATGCGCCAACGCGACATCGGCGTCACCGTCGGCGCGGACGCGCATCAGCCCTGGCGTGTCGCCGACCTCTTCGAAGAGGCCTACGACACGTTGCGCGACGCGGGTTATACGGACGCTTGCCTGTTCGCCGGCCGGGAGCGGTACACGATCGGCCTCGACGAAGCCCACGCGTCGCTCAAGTCCGATCACCTGGACGAGCTCGACGGAAGTTCGATGCATCTCGAACCTGTGGCCGGCTAATCGCCGATACTGCATCCAGAGATGAACGCGATTGCTGCGCTCAATTCGTTTGCGTCTGACCCCTTCGCCGCGGCTTCTTCGCTGAAACAGGCGCAGGTGCAGCAGGACGTGCAGACCGCGGTGGCCGTGAAGCAGCGGGACACCGCGAAGGCCGAAGGGCAAGCGGCGTTGCAGCTGCTCGACGCCGCCGCGAGCGTCTCCAAACCCTCGAAAGGCATGCCCGGCTTCGCGCCGCACAAGGGGCTGGCCGTGGACTTGTACGCCTAAACCCGCCCGCCCGAAAATCGATCAAGCCAGCGCTGCGCCGACCGCGTCGACCACCCGGTCGTGGAAGTTGCCGTTGGTGCACACCACGCCGCCGTCCGGTCGGAGCGTCTTGCCTCGGCCGAAATCGTGGGCCACGCCGTGTACGTCCGTGACCTTCCCGCCGGCTTCTTCGACCACGAGTTTGCCCGCGGCGTGGTCCCAAACCTTCTCGGCGTAGCCCGGCTTGGTCGGCAGCCGCAGGTAAACGTCCGCCAACCCCATCGCGACGGCGGCGTACTTGCACTGGCTGTCGATGCGGTAGGGCTCGCGCGTGATGCCCAAGGCCTCGGCGATACGGTGCGACGCGTCGTGGTCCGAGTGCCCCGACTCGACCGACTCGCACAGCTTCGCGTCTTCGAGGCACGAGTCGCTCACCCGCACCGGCGCGCCGTGGAAACTCTCGCCCTCCAGCGCGAGCCTTTCCGTGCCGCCGCCCTTCTGCGCCACCATCGCGAGGCCGCCCTTGAGATTCGGGCAGCCCAAGACCCCGAGCTTCACGTCGCCGTCTTCGATCAGCGCCAGGGCGACCGCGTACTGCTCGCCGCGTAGGAAACCCTTGGTGCCGTCGATCGGATCGAGCGTCCAGTAGGTCCGCACGTCGGAGTTGGCGGTCGGATCGAACGCGCCGAAGTCGATCGCGTCCGCGGCTTGCTCGGGCGTCATCCCGGCGTGCTCGGCAACCGAAGCAAGCAGCGGCGCGTGCGCCCCTTCGCGCAGCTCGGCCGACCCTTCTTCACCGACGACCGGCACCTCCGGGAAGGCGTCACGCAACGCCGTGCAGATCACCGCCTGTGACGCGAAATCCGCCACGGTGACCGGCGACTTGTCTTTCTTCTCCAGCGTCTCGGCGTTGACCAGATCGGCCTGGACCCGCTGGCACACCTTCGAGGCGCGGCGGACGGCGCAGACGGCGAGGATGAGGGCTTCTTGTGCGTCCATCGCCGCACCATACCGCACGGGTCACGGAACGACCGGCCGGCCCCGACCCGCGCTCAAAACTCGCGGTTCCGGCTCGACGCGAGGTTCTTGAACCGCGTCGTCGCGCCGTCGAACAGCAGGTTCACCGTGCCCGTCGGGCCGTTGCGTTGCTTGGCGATGATCACTTCGGCTTCGTTCGTGTCGACGTACTCGGGGTCGCCGCGGTGGTAGTAATCCTCGCGGTGCAGCATCATCACGACGTCGGCGTCCTGCTCGATGGAACCCGACTCCCGGAGGTCGGACATCCGCGGGCGGTGGCCCTCACGCTGCTCGGCGGCGCGGTTGAGCTGGGACAGGCAGATCACGGGGACTTCGAGCTCCCGCGCCAGGGCCTTGACGCCGCGGCTGATGGCGCTGACCTCGTTCTGCCGGCCGTCCTTCCCGGCGCTCGGCGCGGACATGAGTTGCAGGTAGTCGATCATCAAACACTGGATGTCGTGCCGCTGCTTCATCCGCCGCGCCTTGGCCCGCAGGCCCATTAGCGTCAGGCCCGCCGTGTCGTCAATAAACATGGGCGCGTCGGCCAGCTCGCCGCAGGTCAGCGAAAGCTTCGCGAAGTCGTCCCGGCTGAGCATGTTGCGGCGGACCTTGTGCGAGTCGACCCCGGAACGCGCACAGAGCAACCGCTGCGCGAGCTGTTGCTTGGACATTTCCAACGAGAAGATGCCGCAGGCCACGCCCTTGGTCGCGGCGATGTGTTCGGAGATGTTCAGCGCGAACGCGGTCTTGCCCATCGACGGCCGCGCGGCGACGATGATCATCTCGCCGGGCTGCAGGCCGTTGGTCATCTCGTCCAACTCGTAAAACCCGGACTCCAGGCCGGTAACGAGCTTGCCCTCCTGGGCTTCGAGCCGGTCGAAGGTTTCCTGGAGCAGCGTGGCGATGTCGGCCGTGTCGGTGTCGGTCTTCTTCTCCGCGATCTCGAAGATGCGGGTCTCGACCCGGTCGAGCAGGTCCATCACCGGCTCGTCGCTGGTGTAGCAATCCTGCAGGATCACGCCCGCCTCGCCGATCAACTTCCGCAGCAACGCCTTGTCGCGGACGATCCGGGCGTAGTGCAGTGCGCTGCTGGCGCTGGGCACGGCCTCGGCGAGTTCGACGAGGTACTCGAGGCCGCCCACTTGATCCAGCAGGTTCTTGTCCACCAGCTTCTGGTTCAGTTGAACCATGTCGATGGACTGCTGCTGGTCGTAAAGCTCGACCAATACGTGGTAGATCGCGCCGTGCGCCGGCTTGTAGAAATCGTCCGGCCCGGCGACCTGCTGGATCAAATCGCCGACGCACTGCCAGTCCAGGATCATGGACCCCAGCAGCGCCATCTCGGCCTCGATCGCGTGCGGCGGCAGCGACTCGTAGAGCCGGGCGAGATCGACCTTGCGTTCGCGCCGGTCGTCGCGGCTATCGGCGTCGAGGTTGAAGCTCGGGGCGGACGACATCGCGTGAGTTTAACGGGGGACGGATGTCGCAAGACCACGCGGTGCCGCGTGAAGGCCCGGATGTGCGTGCGAGCGGGAAAACCTGTCTGCTTCCGGGGTCACACCGTTTGCGGGGCCGGCAGGTCGCGGCAGAATTCGATCAGCTCGGGCAGCTTCGGGCTGCGGGCGTTGCGGACGTAAAAGCCCGAGGTGCCCACGCCGGCGCAGAGGCACTGGTCGAGCGGGAGGCCCGCGAGCAGGCCGAGGCAGAAGCCGGCGTTGAAGTTGTCGCCGGCCCCGGTGGAGAGCTTGGGTTCGGCGATGAACGGGCCGGCGAAACGGGCGACGGTTTCTTCCTGGTGGCTCGAGCCGTGAGCGGCCGGGAAACCGAAGGCACCCGCCGCGGCTTCGCGCGGGTGGACGACGACGCCGGTGATCTCGAGCTTGCCGCGGATCAACGAGGACGTTTCTTCGATGCTCGCGCGGGCCCGCACGTCGCCGGGGTCCTCGCCGAAATCGCCCAGGCCGAGCACCCCGCGGACCTGCGTGGCCTCGCTGAGGTTGAGCCCGAGCACGACGTTGGCCTTGCCCTGCATCTCCGTCAGCAGCCGCAACGCCCCGGCGAGATCATCCTCGGAACGCTTGGCGGGGTCCGCGAAGTCCACAAATACGTACGGCTTCATCGTCGCGTCGGCGTACTCGGGGATCAGCTCGCAGATCCGCTTCCACAGCGACTCGATCCGCGGAAACATGGTCCAGTTGGTCATGCCGATAAGCTTGGACTCGGTCGCGAGCTTGGTGAGCGTGTCGGTGCCCAAGGCGGTTTCGACCATCGCGGCGTCGAGGCCGGCAACGTGGGCGTACTTGCCGAACATGAGCTTGCCGTTGGCGAACTCGGCGGCGTCGGTCTCGCCAGGATCGGCGACCGAGTGAGCGGTACCGAGGCCGGCGTTGACGGCTTCTGCGAATTCTTCAAACACCGGGTGGAGGTTCGGGTGGCCCAGCGCGCCGACGTAGGAGACGCCCAGCGTCGCTTCGAGCAGGGCGTTGGCCATGATCGGGCCGTTGCCGCCGAGCTTCTGCTGCGTGACGACGAACTCAAAGTTGGCGGACTTGCCGTCGGCGGCGACGATCTTGTCGCCGAAGGCCCTGATCGAAGGCATCGGCGTGTAGTGGTCGAGGTCGGTGCGGGTCTGAGCGACGCGGATGATCGAATCGACGAAGCCGTCGAAGCCGACGAGCACCGGGACGGATGGGGCCCGGTCGGCAAAGGCGGTGAGGCCGGCGGCGGCGGCGCGAGCGGTGGCCGCACGGGCTTCGAGATCGATGGGGTTGGGGTTGGACATGGTGCGGGAGCGTAGCAGGGATCGGAGCCGGCTCGGGCGTGTCAGCCTCGGCTTGGCCGGGCCTGCCGAACTGTCAGGCTGGCAGGCCGAGCCGGGAGAGGAAATCGCTTGTCGACATCGACCGGCGCTCCGTTCAAAAACCGTGAGAAACCGCGTTTTTGACGTTTCCGACGGCATTTACTGTGTCGCCGAGAGGCTGGCCTGCCGTCCCGCCGGACTGGCACCGGCCTTGCCTGCTCTCCGAGCCGCGAGCTTTGCCCGCCGTTATTTTCGTATCCCGATTTTCACCACATCCGCACCTCCCAGGGAGACCCCACCCATGGCCGTCAAGGAACTGGCCTTCGAAGCCGAAGCCCGTCAAGCCCTGCTCCGCGGCGTCGAGAAGCTCGCCGCCGCCGTCAAGTCCACGCTCGGTCCCCGCGGCCGCTCCGCCGTGATCGACAAGTCCTGGGGCGGCCCGACCGTTACTAAAGACGGCGTCACCGTCGCCGAGGAGATCGAACTCCGCGACAAGGACGAGAACCTCGGCGCCAAGCTCGTCAAGGAAGCCGCCAGCAAGACCAGCGACAAAGCCGGCGACGGTACGACGACCTCGACCGTGCTCGCCGAGGCGCTGTTCAAAGAAGGCCTCCGCCAGATCGCCGCCGGCGCCGACGCCAACGCCTTGGTCCGCGGCATGAAGCAGGCCGTCGATGCGGTCGTCACCGGCATCGACGCCCAGGCCAAGAAGATCAACGGTAAGGACGACATCGCCAACGTCGCGACCATCTCCGCCAATAACGACCCGGCCATCGGCAAGATCATGGCCGACGCCATGGAAAAGGTCGGCAAGGACGGCGTCATCACCGTCGAAGAAGGCAAAAGCCTCGACACCTACGTCGACGTCGTCGAAGGCATGCAGTTCGACCGCGGGTACCTGAGCCCGAACTTCATCACCGACCAGGACGCGATGGAGGTCCAGCTCGACAAGTGCTGGGTGCTCATCCACGAGGACAAGATCGACAGCATCCAGAAGCTCGTGCCGCTACTGGAGAAGGTGCAGGACACCAAGAAGCCGCTGCTCATCATCGCCGAGGACGTAACCGGCGAAGCGCTCAGCACGCTGGTCATCAACAAGCTCCGCGGCGTACTCAACGTCGCCGCCGTCAAGGCTCCGGGCTACGGCGACCGCCGCAAAGCGATGCTTCAAGACCTGGCCGTGCTCACCGGCGGCGAGGCCGTCATGAAAGACCTAGGCACCGAGCTCGACACCGTCGAGATCACGCAGCTCGGCGTCGCTAAGAAGATCCGCATCTCGGCCGACAACACGACCATCATCGAAGGCGCCGGGACGACCAAGGACATCCAGGCCCGCATCGAGCAGATCCGCCGCGAGATCGAGTCCACCACCTCGGACTACGACCGCGAAAAGCTTCAAGAGCGTCTGGCGAAGCTCGCCGGCGGCGTGGCACAGATCAACGTCGGCGCCGCGTCCGAAGCCGAGCTCAAGGAAAAGAAGGCCCGCGTCGAGGACGCCCTGCACGCCACCCGCGCCGCGGTCGAGGAAGGCATCGTGCCCGGCGGCGGCGTCAGCTTCCTCCGCGCCTCGGCCAAGCTCAACAAGCTCGACGCGGACGGCGACGTCGCAGCCGGCGTCGACGTGGTCCACAAGGCCCTCCGCGTGCCGCTGCACACCATCGCCGAGAACGCCGGCGAGCGCGGCAGCGTCGTGACCACCAAGGTCCTCGCCGGCAAGGGCGCGTTCGGCTTCGACGCCCTCAAGCTCGAGTACGCCGACCTCGTGGACCGCGGCGTCATCACCCCCGCCAAGGTCGACCGCACCGCGCTGCAGAACGCCCTGTCGGTCGCCACGCTCCTGCTCACCTGCGACTGCACCATCACCGAGGCGCCCGCCGACGAAGAGCCGGCCGGCCACGGCGCCCCCGACATGGGCGGCATGGGGGGCATGGGCGGCGGCATGCCTGGAATGGGCGGCATGGGGGGCATGGGCGGTATGCCCGGCATGATGTAAGCCACCCGGTCAACCGCCGACCGTTTTCTTTCGCAACACCAAACTCACACCCCGATTTCACGAAAGACCCACACCATGGCCACCGCCACCAAAACCAAGAAATCCACCAAAGCTAAGAAGACCACCGTCAAGCCCCTCGACGACCGCGTCCTGGTCCTGCCCGACGAAGCGGAAACCAAGACCGCGTCTGGCATCTTCCTCCCCGAAGGCGCCAAGGAAAAGCCGCAGACCGGCAAGATCGTCGCCGCCGGCCCCGGCAAGCTCGACGAAAACGGCAAACGCGTCCCGCTCAACGTCAAGATCGGCGACACCGTCCTCTACGGCAAATACGGCGGCACCGAGATCGACATCGACGGTGCCGAACACAAGATCATGCGCGAATCCGAACTGCTCGGCGTGATCGGCTAAACCAACCCTTCGCTCGTAGCGCCGCATGTCCATGCGGGGCTCGCGTCCCTTCAAACCACCGAACCACAGGAGCCAACCCCACATGGCCACCAAGCAAATGATCTTCGGCAGCGACGCCCAGCAGGAACTGCTCAAGGGCCTCGAGAAGCTCGCCGCCGCCGTCAAAGTCACCATGGGCCCGACCGGCCGCAACGTCGTGATGCAGAAGTCCTACGGCGGCCCGGCCGTCACCAAGGACGGCGTGTCCGTCGCCAAGGAAGTCGAGCTCGACACGCCCTTCGAGAACATGGGCGCGAAGATGGTCGTCGAGGTCGCCAAGAAGACCGGCGACAAGGCCGGCGACGGCACGACCACCAGCGTCGTCCTCGCCGAAGCGATCTACCGCGAAGGCCTCCGCCACGTCGCCGCCGGCGCGAACACCGTCGCTCTGCAGCGGGGCATCAACGCCGCCGCCGAGGCCGCGTCGCAAGCCATCCAGGCCGCCGCAACTAAATGCAAGGGCAAGGCCGATCTTCAGAAGGTCGCCACCGTATCCGCCAACCACGACGCCCGCATCGGCGAGCTGATCGCCGAGGCCATCGACAAGGTCGGCGCCGACGGCGTCGTCGAGATCGAAGAGGGCAAGACCGCCGAGACCGAGCTCACCTACGTCGAAGGCATGCAGTTCGACAAGGGCTACCTCAGCCCGTACTTCATGACCGACCCGGACTCCATGGAGGCCGTGCTCGAAGACGCGGTGATCCTGATCCACGAGAAGAAGATCAGCAACCTGCCCGATCTGCTGCCGCTGCTCAACAAGGTGGCCATGGCCCAGAAGCCGCTGTTGATTATCGCCGAGGACGTCGAGAACGAAGCGCTCGCCGCGCTGGTCGTCAACCGGCTCCGCGGGGTGCTCAAGGTCGCGGCCGTCAAGGCCCCCGGCTTCGGCGACCGCCGCAAGGCCATGCTCGGCGACATCGCCACGCTCACCGGCGGCACCTTCATCAGCGAAGACCTCGGCCTACAGCTCGAAGCCATCGAGCTCGATCAGCTCGGCTCGGCCAAGAAGGTCACCATCGGTAAAGACGACACGACGATCATCGAAGGGGCCGGCAAGAAGAAGGACCTCGCCGCCCGCTGCGACCAGATCCGCAAGCAGATCGAGACCACGACGTCCGACTACGACCGCGAGAAGCTCCAGGAACGCCTGGCCAAGCTCACCGGCGGCGTCGCCATCCTCAACGTCGGCGGCGCGACCGAGACGGCGATGAAGGAAGCTAAGGACCGCGTCGACGACGCGCTACACGCCACCAAGGCCGCGGCGGCCGAGGGCTACGTGCCCGGCGGCGGCGTGAGCTTGATCCGCGCCATCGAGGCCGTGGACAAGGCCCGCGGCAAGGCCAAGGGCGACGACAAGCTCGGCTTCGACATCGTCGCCGCCGCGCTCGAAGTGCCGCTGCGTCAGATCGTGGACAATAGCGGCGAAGACGGCTTTGTCGTCGTCGATGACGTCAAGGGCAAGGCCGGCAACCACGGCTACGACGCCGCGACCTCGACGTACGTCGATATGGTCAAGGCCGGCATCCTCGACCCCGCACTGGTCAGTCGCACCGCCCTGCTCAACGCCGCGAGCGTCGCGGGCCTGATGCTCACGACCAACGTGCTGGTCGCCGACCTCAAGGACGACGACGAGCCGGTGAACGCCGCGGTGGCCTAAATCGCGAAGCGAAACGTTGCATCGACCCTAAAGCCCGGGGATGGCCATCCCCGGGCTTTACCGCAGAAACGAAAACCATGGCCACGCAACGCGACTACTACGAAGTGCTCGGCGTCGAACGCACCGCGTCCGGCGACGCGATCAAGCGCTCGTACCGCAAGCTGGCGATGAAGTACCACCCGGACCGCAACCCCGGCGACAAGGAAGCCGAGGCGAAGTTCAAGGAGTGCGCCGAGGCGTACGAGGTCCTCTCAGACCCGGAGAAACGCGCGAAGTACGACAAGTTCGGCCACGACGGCCTGCGTGGCCAGGCCGGGCACGACTTCTCGCACATGAACGCGCAGGACATCTTCTCGATGTTCGACGACATCTTCGGCGGGGCGTTCGGCGGCGGCGGGAGGCGGAGCCGCAGCGGCGTGCAGCGCGGCTACGACCTCGAAACCTCGACGACCATCTCCCTCGCCGACGTGCTGAACGGCTGCGAGGAAGACATCGAGTTCACCCGGCAAGACGTCTGCGAAGCCTGCGGCGGCTCGGGCGGCAAGCCCGGCACCTCCCCGACCGCCTGCGTCACCTGCGGCGGCGTCGGCCAGGTCCGCCGCGGCGGCGGTTTCTTCCAGATGGTCACGCCCTGCCCCGCGTGCGCCGGCCAGGGCAAGACCTTTAGCGAGCCCTGTCACGCCTGCGACGGCCAGGGGCGCAGCCCGCTCAAGCGCAAGCTGAGCGTCAAGATCCCGCCGGGCATCGCCGACGGCCAGGCCATCCGCGTGCAAGGCGAAGGCGAGCCGGGCGTGGGCCCCGACGGTTCGGCCGGGCCGCGCGGCGACCTGCACGTGGTCGTCCGGGTGGAAGACCACGACCTGTTCGAGCGGCAGGACGACCACCTGGTGCTGAAGATGCCCGTCGGTTTCGCGCAGGCGGCGCTGGGCGCGACCGTGGCCGTGCCCACGCTCGACGGCGATACCGCCATCGAGATCAAGCCCGGCAGCCAACACGGCGACCTGATCCGCGTCCGGGGCGAAGGCCTGCCCAACCTCCGCACCGGTCGGCGCGGCGACCTCGTCGCGGTGCTGATGATCGAGGTGCCGAAGAAGCTCAGCGCCCGCCAGCGCGAGCTGCTCGAAGAGTTCGCCGAAACCGAAGACCACGACGCCAACCGCATGGCCCACTCCAAGGGCTTTTGGGACAAGATCAAAACCTACCTGGGTAGCTGACCCCGACCGCGAGCCATGACCGACGACGCCCGCCCCAACGAAACCCACGACGAATTCGTCGACCTCACGCCCGACGGCGAAGAACCTTCGCTGGAAGATGCGGACGCGTCGGACGAAGAGATGCTCGATCGTCTCGACTTCGGCGACGCCACGCGTAGCGGCACCGATCCCGACGGCGCTCCCGCTCACAACGCGCTGCAAGCCGAGCGCGACGAGCTCGAAACCAAGCTGCTCCGCACCGCCGCCGACTACCAAAACTACGTCCGACGCGCGACGCGCGAGATCGAAGCCACCCGGCAGCAGCGCATCGTCGACGTCGCCCGTGCGATGACCACCGTGCTGGATCACTTCGATCGCGCGCTGCAGGTCGAGCCGAACCAGACTTCATCCGAGGAGCTGCTCCAAGGCGTCGGCTCGATCCGCGACGAGCTGCTCAAAGCCCTCGCCACGTTCGGCCTCGAGCGCGTCGAGGTCCAGCCCGGCGAAGAATTCGATCCCAACCGCCACGAAGCCCTGATGTTCCAGCCGACCGAAGGCTTCGAATCCGGCCAGGTCGTCCAGACGCTCATGCCGGGCTATTTCGTGAAAGACACGCCCGTCCGCCCCGCCCAGGTGTCCGTGGCGCAGTGAGGAACCGAACGTATGCCGACCTATGAATACGTCTGCAACGCGTGCGGACACGCGTTCGAAGAATTTCAAAGCATCACCGCCAAACCGCTGCGCAAGTGCCCGGAGTGCAACAAGCTCAAGCTGCAACGCCTGATCGGCACCGGGGCCGGCATCATCTTCAAGGGCTCGGGCTTTTACGAAACGGACTACCGCAGCGAGAACTACGCCCAAGGCAAGAAGGCCGACGCCGACGCGAAGAAGCCCAAGGAAAGCAAGTCCGAAACCGCCTCCAGCAACCAAGCCAAGCCCGACGCCAAATCGGAAAACAAGCCCGCCGCCAAGACGGAATCGAAGACAAATAGCTCCAAATCGAACGGCAAATCCAAGAACTGAGGCCGGTTACGGCGTCCGGGCGAGGGTCCGATAAGCCTTGCGGTTTCCCGCTAGACTCTTGGATTGCTCGTTCGATCGGGGCACACTCCGATCGTTCGATACCGCGACGGCTCCCCTACCGTCGCTCCGCACGGCTCACCCCTCGGAATCGAATAGATGCTCGACTCACGGATGATGTTCCGCGGTACACGGACGGCGTCGATCACCCTGTTGGCGGCGCTGCTTGTCGTCTTGCCGTTTAGGCCCCTTTCCGCCTCGGCCGAGGCCGTCGCACCGCCGATTGATCAGGACACATTCTTCGAAACAGTGGTGGAGCAGGCCCGGGAACTCGCCCAGCGCGACTACGAAGCCAACGGCCCCGCCCTGCCCGACGTCGTCGCCAACCTCCCCGAACACGGCACGCGTTCCATCCCGTTCATCCCCGAAAAGGCGCTTTGGACCGAGGTCGGCCTGCCGATCCGCTTCCAGCTGTTCCACCGCGGCGCGTGGTTCGACAAGCCGGTCCGCGTCAGCGAGATCGTCGGCGACCAGGCCAAGCCGGTCGCTTATTCGCCCGAGCGTTTCGATCTGAGCCGTTCGGGCCTGTCGCCGGAGATGCTGCGTGAGAACATCGAGCACGCCGGGGTGACGCTGCACTTCCTGGACCCCAAGGCCAATACGTTCCGCGAGAAGCTTTCGTTCCTGGGCGCGTCGTACTTCCGCGCCATCGGAAGCGACCACCACTGGGGCGCGTCGGCCCGCGGCATCGCGATCAACACGTTCCTCGAAGGCGTCGCCGAGGAGTTTCCGGGGTACGAAGCGTTCTGGCTCCGACGGCCCGAGCCCAACGACCGGCAGGCGATCGTCTACGCCCTGCTCAACGGGCCGTCGGTCACCGGCGCGTACCGCTTCGTCGCCCGCCCCGGCGAGCAGACGGCCATCGAAACCGACGTCGCCCTGTTCTTCCGCCAGGACCTCGACACGCCGATCCAGAAGATCGGGCTGGCCCCGCTGACCAGCATGTTCCTCATGGGCGAAGAGCAGCCGGGCCGCAGCGGCGCCTGGCGCCCCGAGGTCCACGACTCCGACGGCTTGCTCTTGATCGACGGCAACGGCGAACACACCTGGCGCCCGCTCGACAACCCGGCGGCGTCGCGGGTCTCCCGCTTCGCGCTGACCAACCCCAAGGGCTTCGGCCTGATCCAACGCGACCGCAGATTCGAGAGCTACATGGACCCGGCGCTCGAATACCACCGCCGGCCCAGCGTCTGGGTGCAGACCCGCGGCGACTGGGGCCAGGGCTGGGTCGAACTCATCGAGTTCCATTCTGAAGACGAGGACTTCGACAACCTCGGCGCCTTCTGGGTGCCGCAGGACGACGCGATGCTCCGCTCGGGCAAACGCTTCGACCTGGCGTACACGCTTTGGTTCTGCGACGACCAGCCGCCGGTGCCCTCGGCCGGGCGCTTCACCGACACCTTCCGCGGCGTGCCCCAGGCGCTGTTCCCGAATCGGCGAGAGCAGGGAGCGCTGCGGTTCGTGCTGCTCGCGGAGGGCGGCGGGCTCGAAGAGCAATTTGCCGGCCTGCCCGAAGTCGTTGCGACCGTCACCAACGGGCAGATCATCGGGCAACCCTCGGCCGTCCGGATCCCGGAGTTGGGCAAGTGGCAGGTGATGATCGACGCCCGGCCGTACGAGAACGACAACCCCATGGAGCTCCGCGCCCACCTCAAGCGCGGCGACGACGTGCTGACCGAGACCTGGTCGTACCGCTGGGACTGGGGCCTGCCTTGAGCCCAGACGCCCCGCCGTTGCAACCCGACGCGCGTCACGACGCGCGGCACCGCGTGCTGGGCTACCTGTTCGCACGGGGCGTGAAAGACCGCCGCGAGCGGGAGGCGGCGCTCGAACGGCTGCTCGACCACGTGGAGTCCGAAGACCGCTTGGTGTTCGGTTCACCGCAGGCGACGGTCCGGGCGATCGACATGTACGAGCAGGAACGCCCGCGGGATGCCGCGCCGTCGGACGACGACGCGACCGACGCACGCCGGGCCTGGCTGCCGACGGCCCGCCCCAAGGCCATGCCGCGCCAGCCGCTGGGCGACCTGCCCGCGGTGCTGCGGGGCTCTTTCTGGTCACGGACGGCGCGGTGGGCCTGGCCCCGCTGGAGCCGCGCCCCGCAAGCCTCGACGGCTCCGGCCGCCGATTCCCAAGTACCATGACCCTCGCGATGGTCGATCCGCCGCCGCGAGCCCGTCGTCCGCACCACTTGCCGGCTCCCCGCCCTGTCCGTACGGAGCGAATCGTTTGAACGCGCACCAACCCGAACCGGGGGGCCAACCCGCTCCGCGCTTCGACCCCGCCGTGATTTTTTCGCGGGCCGGCTTGGTGCTCGCGTCGCTGGCCAGCACCTACGTCGCGGCCGTAGCGTTCGGGCACCTCGTGTTCCGCGACGGCTTGGGCCCGGGCTCGGTTTTGCTCTGGCTGCTGTTCGTGGTCTTGTTCATGTGGGTCGCCCAGGGCTTCTGGACCGCGACCATCGGCCTGCTGCACATGCTCCGCAGCTCGCCGACGTCGATCGTCCCGCTCCGCCGCGAACCGACGCCGCGCCTGGCCGTCGCCGACCTGCCGCGCTCCGCCGTGGTCATGCCCATCTACAACGAGGACCCGGTCCGCGTGTTCGCCGGCGTCGAGGCCATGATCCGCTCCGTCGCCCAGACCGGCTACGGCGACGCCTTCGACTGGCACATCCTCAGCGACACCCGCGACCCCGCCGTCTGGATCGAAGAGCAGATGCAGGCCCAGGCCCTCCGCGACGCGGTGGGCGATAGCGTCCGGCTTTACTACCGCCGCCGCCACCGCAACACCGCCCGCAAGTCCGGCAACCTCGAAGAATGGGCGACCCGCTTCGGCACGGGCTACGAATGCATGCTCGTGCTCGACGCCGATTCGGTCATGGACGGCGACACCGTCGTCGAGATGGCCCACCGCATGGCCCACGAGCCGAACGTCGGCATCCTGCAAGCGCCGCCCACGCCCGTCGGCCGGACGTCGCTGTTCGCGCGTTGCCAGCAGTTCGCCGCCCGCGTCTACGGCGAGGTGTTCACCACCGGCTTTTCCGTCTGGACCCACCAAGACGGCAACTACTACGGCCACAACGCCCTGATCCGCGTGCGGCCGTTCCTTGAGCACTGCGGCCTGCCGATCCTGCCCGGCAAGCCGCCGCTGGGCGGCGAGATCCTCAGCCACGACTTCGTCGAAGCGGCGCTCATGCGCAAAGCCGGGTACACCGTCAAGATCGCCTACGACCTGACGGGCAGCTACGAGGAATGCCCCACCAGCCTGCTCGACTTCGCGCAGCGGGACCAGCGTTGGTGCCAAGGGAACCTGCAACACACGCGGCTCGTGGTCACCCGCGGCTACCACCCGCTCAGCCGGGTGCACCTGGCGATGGGCGTGATGTCTTACGTCGCCTCGCCGCTGTGGCTGATCTTTATGCTCGTCAGCCTGATCGTCGTGGCGACCAAGCGGTGGGCGCCCGATCCGACCGCGATCGGCGGGGTCGCCTCGCCACTGGACCCGATGTCGCCGGCGCTGGTGGGCTTCTTGCTGTTCGCCGCGGTGATGCTGATGCTGCTGATCCCCAAGCTCTACGCGGTTTGCCTGCTGCTGCAACGGCCGACGCTGCTGCGAGCGCACGGCGGGGAGCTTGCGACGGTGGGCAGCGCGATCATCGAGGTGTTCGTCTCCGTGCTGATCGCGCCGCTGATGATGCTGTACCACTCGCGGTTTGTGCTGACCACCCTGCGCGGCAGGACCGTCAACTGGAGCAAGCAGAACCGCGACGAATGCGAGTTGGGCTGGGCCGAGGCGTGGGAAGACCATCGCGGGCACACGCTGATCGGCGTGCTCGCCGTGGGGGGCGTGTGGCTGGCGGCGCCGTCGCTGTTGCTTTGGTCGTTGCCGGTGTTAGCGGGGTTGATCTTTGCCGTGCCCATCGCCAAGTTGATGAGCAGCGCCGCGGTGGGCGCGTGGTTGCGTGAGCACCGGCTGCTGCTGATCCCCGAGGAAACGATCCGGCCGCGGGTGTTGCAGCGCTTCTCTCAGGCGCTGCGTCGTACGGCCGCGTTGCGCGGACGCGCCGCCGACGTCGATCCCCGCGACCGCGTGATCGCCGATCCCGCGCTGCTGCAGTTGCACCTGGACATCCTCGCCGACAACGACGAGCCCCGCCCGTTGCCCGAAGACTTCGATCTGGCCGTTGCGACCGAGCAGGCCGTCAATCACGGCATCGCCGACCTGCCCCGCGACGCGCAGAACGCCATCCTCAGTTCGCCCGACTCGCTCCGTCGGCTGCACCGCTACGCCTGGGCGACCTGGCCGGCCGACACCCTCGCGAACATCGCCCGCCAGCCGCTCGCCACGCTGCTGCGTCACCACCCCATGGCCGACGCCGACGCCGCCCCAGCCGCCCCCGCGACGTCGTCCGCCCCGGTGCCCCTTAGTAGGCCCGGCGTACTCTCCGCCGGAGCGTGAGGGCCAACCCCACCACCGTCCACGCCCCCGCACCCGGCTCGGGCACCACCCCGCCCGACGCCAGATATGACGCCTCCGGCGAACCTTCGGCCAAGCCCAGTGCCGGGGCCAGCCACACCACCGACGCCGCGCCACCCGACGACCCACTGAACGCGTCCGCCAAAGCCAGCGCATCATCCAGATCGACATCGCGGTCCGCGTCGAAGTCGCCCTGCGCCCAAGTGAGCGGCGAAAGCAAAGCGTCCGCCGCCGCCTCGTGCAACGCCCGGAACGCCGCGACGAAGCCCATCGCGTCGCCGAAATCGACGTCGCCGTCCAGATCCAGATCGCCGGGCCGCGCCGCCACCGCCTCGAGGATCGCGCCGTCCTGCACGACCGCCCACCGCAAGTCCGGCGCGAGCGACACGCCTTGCAGGCCCGCAAACACGGCCGCGTCGCTCAATCCATCGATCAGCGTTACGCGGTCGCCCACCTCGGGCGTGGCCGCCGTCCGCAGCGCTAGTGTCGTCCCGGCCCACGCCGCGCCCGAGCCGCCGCCATGAGTCAGCGTGTCGTGACGCTCCGTATCGACGATGTCCAGCCAAAGCGTCGTACCCGCCGCGGTCCCCGAGCCCGTCCACGCCACCGACGCCGACGCCGTGCCCGTCCCGCCGAGTTCGACGTCCGGCACCGCGAGGCTCGCCAGCGTAATCGCCGCGCCATCGCCCAGCTCCAGTTCGTTGCCGGCCGTCAGGTTCAAGCCGCCGCCGCTCACAGTGCCGCCGGCCCAAACCACGTCGTCCCGCACGCCCAGGAACGCGTCGCCGCCAACTTCCAACGTGCCGCCGTTTACGCGCAGGTCGTCGTCGAGTTCCGATTGGCCCGCCACGCGCAACGTCCCGCCGTTAACGATCAGGCTCCCGCCGTCCAGCCGCGCGACGCGCGACGCATCGCCGTTCAATTCGACCCGCCCACCGGCCAGCGTCAAGTCGCCGGCACCCGTGAACGTCCGCCCCGCCGACACCACAATCGTCCCGCGCAGGTCGCCCGCCCAACGCCCGCCGACAAAACGCACGTCCCCGGCGTTGACTTCGATCCGGCCCTCGTCCTGGTCGCCGTCCAAGTCCCACGTAGTTGCGCTCGAACCGGCTTCAAACGTTGCGACGCCGCCCGAGTCGTTGCGAACCACGCCGTCGTTGGTCCAGCGCGTGTACACCCGGGCCGTGCCCGAGCCCAGCCGCACCGTCGCGCCGGCGTCGACGTCCCAATCGTCGGCTTCGATACGCCCCCCGTCCCGCAGCCGCGTGGTCGTGCCCGGCTTGTTCCGCAGGTCGTCCACGCTCAGCACCGCCCCGCCGCCGCGCACGTCGAGCGTCGTGCCGCCGTCGAACAGGTCCAGGTCGTTACCCAACGTCAAGCGTCGTCCGTTGAGGTCCAACGCATCGCCGTGACGCACGTCGAGGTTGCGCACCCACACGTCGCCCACCAGCCGCACCGTCGGGTCCGCGTCGCGCGAACCGATGAACGCGTCGTCCCCGCCGTCCGGGCTCCGGCCGCCGATCCAATTCGAACCCGTCCAGTCGTGCGTGCCGCTCCCTCGCGCGAACGTCTTGCGGTCCAGGTCCAAATGAGTGAATCCCGACACCGACGCGATCGCCAGCAGGTCCGTCGCCGAAGGCATCCGCCGCTGCCCCGTGTCGATCCCGTTGGTCATCAGTGCGACATCCGGCCGCAAGTGGCTGATCTCGCCGCTCACGTGCCGGACCGCACCGGCCCGGCCGCCGAGCTGGTCGCCGCGGAAGTCGTAGTCGCCGTCGGCGGTTTCGCCTTGTGCCGAGCTCGCGGTGCTCAGCAACCCCAGCGCGTGGCCCATCTCGTGCAACACCACCGTGTACAGGTCGAACTTCCCCGTCGCGCCGCCGCCGATCGCCCCGCCGGCGTGGCCGACCTCCAGCGTGTCGGGCACGTCGCCGACAAAGCCGTCGTTCCGCTGCGCGCCGGACAAGTCACCCACCCGCGTGACGTCTAGATCGAACTCGCTGTGGTCGTCTGGGGTGTCGTCGTAGAACCAGTTGCCCGACGAGCCGAGCGGCGCTTTAGCCACCCGCAGGAACACCTCGGTGATCCGCCCGTCCGACTCGCTACGTAGCGTCGTCGCGCCGATGTTCGAGGTCGAACCGAAATCAAAGTAGTAGTACTGCACCCGGAGCTCGTGGTCGTCGCCGATGCGGGCTTCGTAAAAGTCTGCCGCCGCGCGGACCAGTTCGCCCAGGCGTTGGCCGTCCGCGTCGATCGCCGGCGACTGGCTCAGCGGCACGCGAAACTCCGCATCGATCTGCAGGCCCCACGCCGCCCCGGGCCCGCCACCCAAAACAGCCGGCACCGCCACGCCCAACGCCCCCCCCCCCCCCCCCCCCCCCCCCC
>JBCDDH010000011.1:0-62563 GCA_039180415.1 Planctomycetota bacterium
CCATTCCTGCAACAGCTTCGGGTCCGAACTCACCGGTATCGACGAATCCGAATCAGCCAGCGGCTTTGCAGCCCCGCTCTGTTCCAACGTCTGCACCCGCGCTTCAAGGTCATCCAGCCGATCGGCCAAGGCTGACACCGCACCGGGGGACGGAACCTCCACCACTTCGTCTGCAACGACACCGCCGCACAGGACCAAACAGCCAACCACGAGACTCAACATGTTCCAAGGCCACCGCATCACACGCCCTTTCTTTATTTGAGATCGTCTAGAGTTTTCGGGAGTTACTACGCGTGGTTCGAGTTGTTGTGCGGCGGTGCCGAAGCTCATTCGATCGTCCTTCAAAGGTGGTTCACGATGCGGGCGGGTTCCAGGTCAAAAGCGCGGCCTGTAGCTGGCCGCCGCTGCTCAGCGCGTGGTCGGTGTTGCCGTCGGGGTGATCGGCCAGCAAGTCAAAACTCTCGTGTAGCGGGCTTTCGTTGCCCGCCGCATCGATCAACGAAACGGCCCAATGGTGGATCCCGCACGAGCCTTGGAGGTCAACCGTGCCCTCGATCGTCACCGGCTCGCCGGGCACGGCGTCTCCGACCGGGCGATCGGTGTGCAGCAGCTGGCCGGGCGTTGCGTCGGCGACGGCGGTCTGCGGCTCGGACACCAGGGTCAGCCGCAGCGTGTCGTCCGGCTCGGCTTCCGGGGGCAGATCGACGGTGACGGTGAGCGTGGCCATCAGGCACCCCCCTTCGGCAGGCGGGCCTGCGTCGCCACGTCGCGATCGCGCAGGTCCAGGGCGATGCCCTGCTCGGACTCGGGCCAGAGCCGGATACTCACGGACGCGACGGTCGGCGCCCGATCGGCGTCGTGCCGCGAGGTGTTGAGGCTGAGGTCTTGTCCCTCCACGCGGGTGACGCGGTCGCCGACCGCGTGCCGGCCCAGGTCCATCACCCAGCTGTACGCCGAGCCCGCGAGCCGTAGGCCGTCGTGCGCGTCGCGGAGCCGTTCCCCGTGCGCGAGCACGGGGAACCTCTGGTCGAGGGTCTCGCCGTCGGGGACGTTGCCGGCGAGCAGCTCCCAGCCGCCGCTTTGGTTGAGCTCGCTTCCGGGAGCCGACCAGACTTCTTCGACGGACGACTCGCGGAGCAACAGCCGGTCGCGCTGCACGCCCGCGTTGGGTCGGCGTGCCGCGCGGGCGACGGCGGCGTGGTCGGCCGGGACGCACGCGGTCACCCGGACGCGGAGTTCGCCCGCGGCGACGCCCCCACCCCCGGAACCCGAGACGTTGCCGCCGAAGATCAACGCCCACCAGCTTTCTTCGATCGGCGGCGCGTCGCCGGTGCCCAGCGTGGCGAGGTTGACCGCGGCCAGGTTGGGCACGCCCACGAGTCGCAGCCCGCACAACGGGGCCGCGCTGCGGACCTGGATCGGCGCGGGCGCCCACGTGGCCCCGGCGTCTTCGGATATTTCCACGAAGTAAGGCAGGCCCCGCCGCACGTCGGCCGGACGCCGCAGCGGCAGCAAAGGGCGCGGCCGCCGCGACCAGACGATCGGGTCGGTGACGCCGTGGGCCGCGCGGTCCGCGGTCAGCCCGCTTCCTGGGGTGTTGAGTGCCAGCTCGGTCACCCAGTCGAAGCCCTCGCCGATCTGGCCCAGGCCGGCACCGCCCGGGTGCCGGTACGGACCGTCGATGTAGCCGACCGCGCTGCCCGTGCAGTCGACGCCCCAGAGCCGGCCGACGTGTCCGAACTCGGCGAAGCTCGCCCCCCCCGCGACGTGCTGGGCGTGGTAGATCGTCGTCCCGGCCAGCGCGAGCGCGCCGGTCAGGTCCGGCGTCTCGGCGTCGGCCGGATCCCAAAGCGGCCGCAGCTCGACGGTGCATTCGATGACCGACGCGCCGACGACCCGGGTCACCGGCCGGCAGCGTCCGGCGTCGGCGACCAGGGCGACGCGGCTGTGCGTGTTGTTGCGCAGGGCCTGAGTGGGCGTGCGGTCCCGGCCCGGCCGGTTGAGCTTGATCGTGACCTCGGGCCCGGCGTCGCGCCGCCAGAGTTTGAGCTCATAGGGCGAGTTCGCTCCGGAGGGCGAAGCGAACGTCGGCACGCACGCGAACTCGAACCCGACCGCGTCGCAGATGACCTGCAGCGCGTCGAGCACGCCCAGGCCGTGGACGTTGGTCTCCGGCAACAGGTCGTCGAGCCCCTCCCATCTAGCCCCGGAAGTATCGGAACCGTCCAACGCCGCAAGCGTCTCGGCTTCGATCGCCAGGCCGTACGCCTGGGCCGGCGGCATCCATTGCACAAGCAGCGCGGCGAGCGCTTCGCGCACCGTCCACGCCGCGCCTGCCGCGTCGTCGTCGTGCGTGAACACCGGGGCGTTCAGTCCGCCCGCGGTCACGGTGGCCGACCCGTGGCGGTTGGCCGCACCGTCGAAGTTGAACACCGCGGGCAGGTCGCGGGTCTCCAGGATGTGAACGGTTGCACCCGCCCCCGCGTTGGGGTCCGCGATCCAACGGCCGGTCACCATCGAGCCCTCGGCGAGGTTGGCCTCGACCGGCGCGGGCCAGGCCGCGAGCGTCGCATCGGCGGACTCGCGGCCGTCGGCGGACTGCACCACCGGCGAACGCCGATGGACCACGCCCTCGAACGCGACCGCGCGTCCGTCGAGCACCGGCCCGACGCGCGGCAGGTCGAGCGGGTCCACGCGGACCTGGACCTCGTCGTCGGGCCCGATCCGGTCGTACAGCGTGGTAAGCGTGTGCAGGTCGCCGGTGTCGCTGGCGAGTCGGAGCGTCGCCGAGCCGACCGAGGGCCCGAGGGTGGATTCGATCGTGAGGCAACGCAGGTCCTCGGCGAGCCGCCAGGCCGAACTGCCGGGTGAGCGAAAGTAGACGTCGTGGGAGAGGGTGTCGACGGCGGTCACGACGCGCCCTCCGTCGATTGCCAGACGAACCGGACGAAGGACCGCACCTTGATTACTCCACCCTCCTTGAAGGCCAACGGCCGTGAGGGCGACAAGGGCCGCGACAGCACCATGCCGTCGTAGACCTGCCCCTGGATTTCGACGCGGTGCGTCCCGATCAGCCAAGCGCTGGCCGCCTTGGTCGCCGCGTGCAGCTCCGCGAAATCGGAACCTTGGAGCCAGCCCTCGACCGTGAACGTCACGCCGCGCAGCGGACCCTGAACGGCCACGGTCGCGCCCGTGCCCGGGAACCCCTCGAAGCGCAGCGACGACGGCGCGTAGACCGGCGGTTGGTGTCGCCAGTCGGGGCGGTTGTTGACCGCGTTTCCGTCGACTTTGAAATCGGCCATTCATCCGCCCTCCGGATCGAAGGAGGAGCTCGCGGGGTTGTCGGTCAGGTAGGACGGGCCGGGCTGGTTGGAGGGGACCTGCGCGGCGATGCCGGCGGTGAGCCGCTCGATCGTGGTGTCGCCGAGCTCGATCACGGCTCCCGCCCCAAAGCGTTCCCGGAACTCTTCGGAGATAAAGTCCGCCGCGCCACGTTGGGCCTGCTGCGGCCGGGGGCCGATGAGCTGCCCCGTGAAGGGTTCACGGAAAACGAAGATCGACTCGTCTGCGGCGGCGAAAGGCACGTCTTCGGCGATGTCGATGGCTTCTTCGGGCGATCGCCCGTAACCCAGCTGAAACGCGAATTCGTTGCGGATGCGTTCGGCGAACGCGGGGCTGATTTCTTCGCGTTCGACGCGTTCGGCCAGCAGCCGGTTCAGGAGCGCGGTGCTCGCGGCGGCCGCTTGAGCACGGGGCGAGTTCGCGCGGATCGATTCGGCCGCCGCGTCTTCTTGACGCGCGAACAAGGCGAGGCCCTGCGCCGATCCGGGTTCGAAGAGTTGTCCGGCACGCTCATCACTCAACCGCGTCGGACGGTCGTCGGCGGCTTCGACCGCGCCCACCTTCCCGAAGAACGTATCGAGGGTAGACGGGTCCGACAGCGCCGCCAGCACCGGCAGACCCTCGCGGCCGGCGATACCTTCGAGATCGGCGAGATCGACGTCCCCGCGACCCCGCGCCGCCGCGAGTTGGCGAAGGGCGTCAAGCGGGTCGCTGGTGGCGATGCCCAGCTCCTCAAACAACGCTTGCCCGGCGGCCGTGCCCTTGCCCGCCAACGACAGCACCACGTTCTTGAGCCCGGTCGTCGCGATCTCCCGCGGCAGCCCAATCCCGGTCACCGCCGACGCGAGGCCCACCGACGTATCGACCGGCAAGCCAGCGGTGACACCGATGCCCGCGAACTGGCTGATGGTCTCGGACAACCGCCCCGGGTCCGCTTCGCCGGCTTGGTCCACGGCCGACAGGAAGAGGTTGGCCGCGCCCTGGAAGTTGGGGGTCTCGCGGGCGGTCAACTGGGCCTGGACGATCGTCGCGATGCCGTTCGCGAGGTTGTTGAAGGGGGCCGTGGTCAACCGGGCGACGCCAGCCGTCTCGGTGAGCAGTTGATCAACTTGCGCATCCTCGAACTGCGGGAACTGGCTCTGAAGCAGCGCTGCGCCGCGGTAGACCTCGCCGGGGCGGCGACCGGCCACGCTGGCGATGTTGTCGATCCGAGCCACCGTTTCGGCGTCTTCAACGCCACGCAGGGCCACGAAGTCGAGCCGGGCTTCCGTCGCGCTCCGGAACAGTTCTTGGTTTTCGCGGAGGTATTCGTTCGAGGTCTGAAGGTTGCGGATCCACTGCTGGTAGACCTCGATCACGCCGCCGGCACCGGCGAAGCCGGCCGCGACGCCACCCAGTTTGCCCACGGTCAAGCCCAAGAGATCCACGTGATCTTGCTGCGGACGCAGGCCGTCATCAACGGCCTGAGCGGACTGGCGGTGCTTCGCGATGCTTTCGTCCAGGGCCGATTGCACGGCCCGTTCTTCGTCCTCGACCTTTGCCAAGGCACGGGAGAGCTCGGCAATGCGGTCCGCACGATTGGCTTCGGCCAACGCCGCGTCCACCGTGTCGCGCTCCGAATCTTCCGTAGCCTTTTCCGCGCGAAGCTGCTCCCGGATCGTCCTCTGTAGCTCGGCCCGCATCTCGGCCAGCTGCCTCTCGCGTCGCCGTTCCGCCTCGGTCGCCCCGTCGGCGGCTTGCGCGCTCTCCTCGGTCGCCGCCCCTAGTTCCCGCTGGTCGCGCGCGGCGTCCTCGACGGGCTGGCCGTCGTAGTTGACGTCGATGTCCTGGCGGATGGGGTCGGGCATGCGGCTTAGGCGAAGGCGATGTCGGTCGCTTCGAACGAAACCCGCGAGAGCCCAGGCTCGGTCTCCGTGGGGTTCCCGGTGAACTCGCTGAAGCTGGGGTTGGTGATCGTGACGGTCACCGCGTTGCCGGTGAGCGCGTCGACGCCCGCGATGGTGGCGCTGGCGGCTTGCGTGCCCACCAGGTTGAGCAGCTGCGCCGACATCGAGCTGATCGTGCCGCTGACCGGGATCCGGTCGTCGGCGATTTGTTCTTGGCGCTCGGGCGTGATGGCACCCTCACGCCGCGCGTTGTAGTAACGCCCGACGCGCTTGGTGGCGCTAAGCCCGCGGGTCCCGGGATAGAAGTCCGGACCGACCGTGAAGGAGGTCGGCTTCATGATTTGGATTTCGGCAACTTCGGCCACGGCAGAGTCCTTTCGTCAGGGGGTCGAAACTTCGGGGAGTCGGCGGTTGAAGATGGCTTGAAACGTGCAGCCCACTCTGGCTAACCCGTCGGTGTCGTCGAAGCCGTCGGACTGCACGCCTAGTCCCTCGCTTGACTCGCGGATCTGAAGGTGGGGCAACGCGGCGAAGGGCCCGGTCTTCTTTTCGACCCGCACCAGCAGGTCGAAATGGATGGGCTCGTAGAGACGGCAGAGCCGCAGCAATTCGGTCACGCCCAGCGAGCCGTCCGACTTGTCGTCTCGAACCATCAGGACCAGAGTGAAGAGCAGCGTGCGGCGGCTATACCCCTCGTGGTCTACGCCCTTGTCGCTGTTGATGTGGACACTGAGCCGGGGTTGCCGGCCGACGTCCTTGGCCTTGGGGGCGCCGACGCGACCTTGCCCGCCGGGCTTGATTTCTTGGAGTTTGGCTTGCGCGACCGCGACCACGGCTTCGAGCACGTCGGGGGTGGTGGTGAACTCAGTCATCGAGCGCCCCCCGCAGTTGCGAGCCGAGGATCTCCGCGCCGCGCGGCCCGAAAGCGTCAAGCGCTTGGGCCAACGCGTCGGTGCCTTGGATCACGACGCGCTGCGCGAGCACGAACATCACCTTGCCCTTGGGCAGGCCCTTCCGCGCCCCGGTCTTGAACGCGCCCTCTTCGACGAACACGTAGGTACGCCCACCTTT
Source organism: Planctomycetota bacterium (assembly GCA_039180415.1). GTDB lineage: Bacteria > Planctomycetota > Phycisphaerae > Phycisphaerales > Phycisphaeraceae > CAZIXN01. Next base: position 6,300 of record JBCDDH010000011.1, read on the forward strand.
GCCCGGGAGGTAACGGATGTTTTCTTTGCCGAAGCGATCGAAAAGCGCCCGCGGGCTGAAGCGGGCGACGCCGCTGGCGTCGAGGTTGTCCGCGGTGGGGATCCAAAGGGACTTCGCCCGCCGGGGCGTGATGGTCGTGGCGTCCGGCCCGAGGATCGCGCGGGCGTACGCCGCGGTGCGCTGCGTGGTGCCGACCTGGCCGCGCAGGTCTTGGGGGGAGCCGAGCCGCTCGTGGGTGAGGTCCTGGCGGAGCGTGCCCGAGCGCAGGCCGACCGGCCTTTGCCCGCGCGCCCCGGCGCCGGACCGGCCGGACAGCGCATTCGCTTTCACGTAGCTCTCGGCCTCGTTGAGGAGTTGATCCATGCCGGTGTCGAGCGCATCGACAACGCGGCTTGGCGCTTCCTGCCAGCGGGCGATCGTCGCTTGCGCGGCGGGCGTGAGGCCGATGGAGATGGTGGCGGCCATCCGGAGGATCCAGACCAGGGGAAAACGGGGACGGGAGATCGAAACGTTCACAGGCGCACCCTCCGTAGCGCGTCGCACGCCTGGGCGAGGGCTTGATGGGGGGCGTCGTGGTCGGGCCGGTAGCCGCCGCCCTTGCCGGCGTGGACCTGGTCGACGCCCGCGTCGCCCTGGGTGCGGTACAGGCGGATCGCCTCGGCGACCACGCCCTGCTGCAGGTCGTCCCCCGGAAGCAGCGCCGTGGCGGGCAGGCCGTCGCTTCCGGGCGTGGCGTCGGCGTCGGCGTAGCCGTGGGTGTAGACGACCAGATTGGCTCGCGGCTGGATCGACCAGGTGTGGCCGTAGAGCAGATCGATCGAGCCGGCGTCCGCGTCAATCAGGTACGACTCGGCGTCGAGGGGATCGATCTCGGAAAAGTCGTCGCTGTCCCCGGTCCAGCCCAGCAGCTTGATCATCGTCACCGACTCGATCGGGCGGCCGGGCAGCCAAAGGGCCGAGACGCCGTACCCCCGCGCTTGCGGGTACACGATGTCCTGCTCGACGCGACCAAGGCGATGGCCGACGAGTCGTTCGGCAACGGCCGAGGCGTGCTCGATGCAGCGCGTGAGCGCGGCGTCTTCGTCGGCGCCGCCGAAGTTCAGCGCGGCCTTGACGTCGTCGAGTTGAGCGAGGCGGAGGGGCATCGTGCTTATTTGGGCGTCGTGCTTTTGCGCTTGGGCTTGGGCTTCGGACCGGGCCGGTCCGGGCCGGAGACGTCGGAGGTGCGGACGTCGCCGGGCTTCTCGTCCTGGAGCCGGTAGGCGTCGTCGGGGACCTCGCGCTCGGCGAGCTCCTCCGCGGTGGTGGTCAGGCGGGCACCGCTCGGCCAGCGGGCACCGTCTTTGGTGGTCACGGTTCGGGTCATCACGATGTTCATGTGGCGGTTCCTTGGGTTGCGTCGCGGGACACGAAGACAAGCTGGTCGGCGTGGTAGCCGTAGCGGCGCACCTGGCCGTAAGTGAGCCAGATCCGTTGGCCTCGGCAGCGACGTGGCGGGCCCGCGACGTCTCGCGTGAAGCGCACGAGTCGCTTGCCCTTGAACGCCGCCACCGCGCCCCGGCGTACGTCCGGGAGGCTGGTCTTCTTCTTCCGAGGTCTGGTCTTCTTCTTGGCCATGAGGGGGTTCTCGTAAGCGGGGTTTGAAGGGCGATCGAAGGGCCGCCGAAACCCCGCCCCCACGCTCCGAAGCGGGGGCGGGGATATCGGATGCCGTCGATCACGCGGCCGTTTGCAAGCCCACGACCGCTTCGGGGTCGTCGGCGTCGCCTGCGCTGTGGACGAGGATGTCGAACCGCCGCAGCGACTGGAGCGTGATCAGGTCTTCGAGGAACCTGAAGTGCTCGGAACGCCGGATCTCCATCTGCCGCCGCGTGCCGATGGCGGCGGCTTGGCGCAGGTCGCCAAACAGCAGCGGGATCTGGGAGGCGGCGGACGCCTTGGGCATGACGCGATTGATCACCACGTCGAAGCCCTTGTATTGCAGCTGCACGCGGCCCTGCGCCTCGGTCATGGTCCGGCCGCCGGTCGCGGCGAGGATCGGCTCCATCACCTGCCAGAAGAACTGGCGCGTGGTGTGGAACTTGGGTCGGGCGCCGGGGTAGTCCGGCAAGGTCGAGATCAGCCGGTTGATGTCGTCCTCGGTGATCCCCGCCCAGCTGTTGCCCGACGCGGGCACGATGCCGCCCGCGCCCAGGGCGTTGACCACGCCGGTGATGCCGCTGAAGGTCGCGGTGCCGTCGCCGGTGTAGCCGGCCTTGTCCACGGCCACGGCGAAGCCCAAAGCCATCTCGGTCGCGTTGAGCTCGGCGATGCCGATGGCCGAGTCTTCTTCGGCCTCGCGGCTGAAGAACGTGTGAACACCCCACTTGTCCACGTCGAGCGTGTTGGGCGTGAGCGAGACGTTCTGTTCGTCGCTTGCGGTGGCCTCGGCGAGCGGTTTGGCTTCGAGACCACCGGCACGTTTCGGGAAACGAACCTTGGCCTCGGGCATGGGATAAGGCAGCGCCTCGCGTTCGAACGTGCCGTAGTCCTCAACCAGCCGGACGAGCGTGTTGTTGAAGCCTTCGGGGATCGCGGGGTCGGCGTCCGTGGTGGTGAACGGAGCCCGCTGCTCGAAGCCCCAAGCGTCGCGGGCGTCGGCGTGTTCAGCGTCGAGGACTTCCAAGGCGCGTTGACGCTGCTGGTCGGTGCCGGCACGGGCCATGACGCCCAAGCCAAACGCGCGGGCGTCGTCCTCGTGGGCGAAGACGCCGCGGTAGCGGCCGCCGTCGCCGAACGCCTGGAGGCCCTTGACCGCGACGAGACGCTGCTTGTCTTTGGCCATCGCCTCGAAATCGGTCTCGAGCTTCTTGACGGCGTCGTCGATGCCCTTGAGCGTGACGGTATCGGCCGCCTCGCCGCGGAGCTTGGTCATCGCGTCGTCGAACTGTTTTTGGGTGCAGGCGCCTTCGAGCAGCTCGCGGACTTCGTCCAGGGCCTGTTGCACGGAGTTGGGTAGGTCTTTGGGTTCGGGCATGGTGGGTTCTCGTGTCGAGTTGGGTTTCAAGGGATGGAAAGGCGAGGCCGAGTCAGGACGCGCGCTTGCGGAAGCGCTCGACGGTTTCGCCGAGCTCTCTCAACGGCGCCGCCTCGGGGGCGGCCTCGGAAGGTTGGACACCGCGGCCTTGCGGCCCGTGAGCCCCGACGCGCCCCACCGCCTTCACGGTGTCCAACAGCAGTTGGTGGAGCTTGCTGCCGGGCTCGGCACGCAACGCAAATTCGATGGTTTCGATGAGCTCGCCGAAGTCGTCGAGCTTCTCGCCCCAACGGTTCAGCAGTTCGGCCAGGTCGCCGGGTTCGCCCCAGGCCACGGACACCGGGCTACGGCGGCCGAAGCCGGCGTTGACGGCCAGGATCGTCTCGGGGTTGCTCGGCACGGTGACCGCGCTGACTTCGATCAGCTCGACGTCGATGTAGGTACGCACCCGCCGCTTCGTGCCGTCGTCGCCTTCCACCGGCTGAAGCGCCCACCCGTCTTTACGCGTGAGCCAACCGACGCTGAAGGCCGCCCGCCCCGTCTTGTCGATCGGCTCCCACCAGTCCAAGCCAAGCGGCGTGTCGAAGAACTGGCAGGTGCCGACCAGCTCACCGTCGCGGTTGCCGATGTCGGTCCACTCGCCGATCTGGCCGGTGCGGCCGTCGGGCAGCTGGTACGTGTGGTTCGCGATCAGGCGCGGAAGGCTGCGGAACCGCTTGAGGTCGAACGCCTCGGGCAAGACGCGTTCGCCGTAGCTGTCGATCGCGGGCGTCGAGACCGGGGCCGTGACCGTGCGTCGATCGCGGTCGATGGCGCGGGCCTCCCCGCCCCATTCGGAGTGCGAACGGAGGCCGGCCGCGGGTTGGTCCACGATGTCGCCGTCGGCGGTGATGAATCGATGCGGCATGGTCAGTCCTTGGAGTCCGGTGAGGGGAGAGGGGACGCAGCGCGGAGCCGGAGGATTTCGACGCTCAGCACCCCGCGGGTCGTCAGGTAAGCGCAGAGCCGAAGTTCCGCGACGCGATCGCCCGGGTAACGGCTCAGCGTGGTGCAGGCGCAGCGGATGTCTTCCTCGGCGACGCCTGAGCCGCGGGGGTGCGGGCACCGCGTCGACGTCCCGGCGATCACGAAGTCTTCGTCGACCGGGATCGGCGTGGACAGCGTCGCCCGCTCGGTCGCCGCGTGGCGAGGACGGCCGGTTTCTTTCCGTGACCACAGCCAACTCTTCGCGGGCACCCCGGCCTGCTCGCGCCCGAGTTGACGAGCCTCTTCGACCGCGGTCCCGACTTCCTGGTAGGCCACCGTCTTCGAGCGGCCGAGTTCGACGTTGAACTGGTGGCGGACTCGATCCTCCAGCGCGGCCGCCCCCTCTCCGGCCGCGAGCCCCTCGGCGAGAGTCGCACGCAGTCGGTCGGCCTGGTCGAGGGTGAGGTCGGCGATGCGTACGCGGCGCCGACGCAGCGCGTCATCAACCCCCGGATCGGCCACGTTGAACGGATCGATCGTGTCGGGCTCGAGTCCTTGGGCGGCCGCCGCTTCGTCTACGGATTGGGCGCCGCCCAGCGTCACGGCCTCCCGCAACACCGGACCGATCACCGCGGACAAGCCGTCGGTCGTCGCCTGCACGTCGAAGAGCACTTGGGCGATGAGGTCGCGCTGCTGCACGCCGAGCCGATAGACCGCCTCTCGCGGGACGACGCCGTCGCCGGACACGTCGAGCCAGTGGTACGGCACCGCGCGGACGTCATCGGTCGGATCGGTGACGGCGGGCAGGGTTTCGCGGAGCTGGGCCAAGGCCTCGCCCCGACGACGCAGAAGGTCGCGACGGTATGGCCCGTCGAACGCACGCTCTAAACCGCGGAAGGAGTCTCGCCAGGACCGCCAGACTTCGGCGAGCTGCCCTTCCGTGAAAGCTCGGCCAGCGGCCCGTTCCCGGGTTGCGTCGGCCGAGCTTTCGGTGGCTTCCAACGTTTCAAGTTCCTCCAGCGCATCCGACGCGTCTTGGTTTGGCGGCGAGCCGTCACCTTCGGGGAGCGGAGCGTCGTCGCGGACGTCCACGAGCCCGGCCGGACGCCACCAGGTGTTGCCCCAAGGCTGGTCTTCGACGGGCACGCCCATGAGGTCCGCCGCGTGGTTCAGCGGGACGCCGATGCGCGTGAGGCGTTCCATCGACTCGGTCTGCTTGGCGATGCGGCGGATCACCGCGGGCACCCGCGTCGCGTCGAACCAGGCGTAATAGGGAAGATCGAACGCCTGGGCTCGCTGCCGCGCGTCGCCCCGCACCGCGGCGTGACGCTGCGTCCGGGTCATCGCCCGCTTGGTGGCCCCCACGACGCTCCGACGAACATCGCCCTGGAAGCGGCTGATCACGGCCAGCGTCAACTGCTCGGCGATCCATTCGGCGCGGGCCAGGTGAGTCGTGGTCCACGCGACCTCCTCGGCGTCGTCCATCGCGCCGCTGCTCAACCCCTCATCGGACGGGAAGACCAGCAGCTGGTGAAGCCCGAAGCCGGCGCAGATGTCTTGCCGACTCATCCGCTTGAGCTCGGCGAACTCCATCTCGCTGAACGCCGCCGCGATGCTCTCCCATTTCATGCCGCCGTAAAGCACGAGGGCGCGGCGTCGGTTGCGGCTGCCCTCGCGGGCGCGGAGCTGGTTCTTGACGTCTTCGAGCTGGGGCTCGGTGGGCTGCCCGTCCATCGTGAACACGCCGCCCGGCTCGACGTTGTGGTCGAGTGAGGACTCGTTCGCGAGGTCGGCCTTGTAGTACTGAGAGACGGCCAACCGCACCGCCGCCAACGGGGACACGCACGCGTCGGGGTCCGTCGGCGCGTCGAAGTCCGGTTCACGGATCGTGTGGACTTGATCGGTGGCGAGGGGCACGGCCTGAGCCAGGCGGGTCCCGGCGGGACGGAACTTCCAACCCATCAGCTCGCCGGCCGGATTACGCACCGGACGCATCTGCTTGGGGTGGGCCACGATCACCCCGCCGGCGGTGCCGTCCAGGAAGACCAGGTGGACCTTGCCCGAGAGGTCGAGGGTGGCCGACAGGCACTTGATGAAATCGCGGCGGGTCTGATGCTCGTTGGGCTGGCTTAGCAGCCGGACGATCGGGCCGTCCTCGACCACTTCTTCGTTGAGCGTCGAGACCCGCAGCGGCATCATCGCCATCGCGTTCGCACGCATCTGTACGCAGCCATAGACGGCGGCGACCTCGTCGTAAGGATGGCGAGGCCGATCCTTGCCCGATGCATCACCCCCGGCCTCGTGGGCCTGGAACCATTGATCGATCGTCAGGCCACGCACGACCGAGGCCGCGAGCCGGACGCGTTCCCACCAGCCAAGGCTGCGCGTGGACGTCACCATGCGAGCACCGCCCCTCCGTAAACTTGTTGGACCTTCGCCGCGTGGCACGCCAACGCCAGCGCCCAGAACTTGTCGGCGTGGCCGTCTTCGGTGCGGCTTGCGTCGTAGCGCGGCGTGCCGTTGGCCGTGCGGCTCATCCGCACCGCGTGGAGGTGTTCGCGCGTGTCGCTGTCACCCGGCACCCGAACCGATCGATCCTCGAAGTAGCCGCGGAGCGGCGAGGCCAGCTCGTCTTTCGCCGGCAACGAGAACTTGACGCCTTCGCCCTTGCCGGTCCGCTCGGCTTCTTGCGCGATCTGCGTGCCCAGACCGGTCGCATCGACACACGCGCGGACGACCTTGGGGTGCTTGATGCGTTCGAGCAGCGCGGCCTGCTTGACCGACAGATCCTCGTCCGTCATCACGAGGACCTCGCGCGTCCAGAGCACGTCGCCGACGCGCTCCAACGTCCAGATCACCGTGCGGTCCTTCGACTCGCCGATATCCATCCCCACGTAACGCTGGCCATCGCCATACTTCCCGGGGTCGCCCGCGTCGTCGTCCTCGCACATCTCGATGAGTTGGTACGTCAGCCACGCGCTGGCGTCCTTGCTGGGGATCGCCATGAACTCCTGCAGCCAGTCGTCTTCGGTCCGGCAGCCCGCCCGGCACGCCGCGAGAAACTCCTCGTCCGTGAGGGACGTGCCCTTGACCTGGTTGATCTTATCGACGAGTCCCTGCTCGACGGCTTCGACGATCGTGATGCGGTGGACGCTGAACCGATCGGTGAGCTTGACGTCTTCCTGGAAGCGCTGGCCCGAGAGAATCTTCTTGTGGAACTCCGAGCCCTCGCCGTTGTGAGTGGACAGAACCCGGATGCCGTCGCCCCAGGTGATCGAGGGATACGCGGCGGACCACATCTTCCGCGGGTCGTCGTGGAACGCGAACTCGTCCAGGCACACGTCGCCGCCCTTGGAACGGAAGCGCCGCGGGTTGCTGGACATCGCGGTGATCCGAAAGCCGTTGACGACGACCACGAACGCCTTGGCGTCGCGGCCGGTGAGGTCGTCGCGGACGGTTTCGGTGACGATCTCGACGACGGACCCGGCGATCTTGAGCCAGTAGCGGCAGTAGTCCGCGAACTCGAACGCGGCCGACTCGTCCGCGGAGCTGAACCAGTAGTGGCTGCGGCGCTTGCCGGCGAGTCGCGCGAAGACGCAGTCGTTGGCTTCGGTGAAGGTCGCGCCGATGCGGCGGGACTTCTCCCAGATTTTCATACGTGACGCGTCGCGCCGCCAGGCTTCCTGCCAGGGCAGGAGGACTCGACCCCCGGAAGTCTTGGGGTTCGTAACCGGCGTGACGGAATCGGGGAGCGCGGCGACCATCAGGCGGCCTCTCCCTTCATCACGCGGTCGAGGATCGCGATCACGTCGTCGGCGTCGAGCGATTTCGAACCGGCATCGACGGTGCTTTGCACGGTCTTCTTCGCGGCTTCGATCGAACGCTGGGTCGCAGCGTTCGCCAACGCCAGACGCTCGACTTCGGCTTCGAGTTTGGCGGTGCGCTGCTCGGCCAGCGTGAGCTTTGCCTCCAGCTCGCGCTGCTCGATCTGTGTCCGCTCCGAGTCGCGCACGATCGCCGCCAGCTTGATCAGCTCGGTCGGCCCCACGTCCGCGTTGGCGTCGAGCAGCCGCTCGGCCACGCGCTCGCTGAGCAGCCCGCGGTTGACCCGCGTGAGCCTTCCGTCGTTCACCCGGTCCACCGCCAGCTTCGAGACTCGCCGGACCTCCTCGGCCAACACCTGCGCGTAGGTTGGGCGGTAGCGGTCCTTGAAGCGGTAGACGACGTTGTCGTCCACCGCCGGAGCCTCGTCCGTGCCGCCGAGCTGCTCGTTGAGCCACGCCCAGGCCGACCGAACGTCGTCGCCGCTCTCTGGGGCGAGCCGCACACACAAACCCACCAGCGTTGGCCGGTCAAGCTCAACGGCGCGGATGCCGTTGTGGCCCATGCGCGCTAGCGCCATCTCGGCCAGCGCTTCGCGGCCGGGCAGCCGCAGCTCGGTCTCGGCGGGCTTCGTTGTCATCGCCGGCCCAGCGCCTCCTCCAGACGGCGGATCTCTTCGCGGACGCGGTTGCCTTCACGCACCACCTCGACGAGTTCATCGCCGAAGTTGCGGACCTTTGCCGCGTCCAGGTCGAACGGCGTCGAGAGCGGCGCGACGTACGTCGCCACCCGTAGCGACTCGACGATGCCCTCCGCTCGGTCGGTTAGGCGTTCGAGCTTCTCGCGGAGTTCGGCGAGGTGGCCCTGATTCAAGATGCGCTCTTGGTTGGACATCGTGGTGATCAACCTCCCCATCGCATACGCAGGAGTTGGAAACCGATTTCGAGCACGGCGAGCCCCCCCACCGCGACGCCCGCCCACTTCGCCAGCTGCTTGCCGATGCCGTCGAGCGCTCCGCGGATGCCGCAGAGGTCTTCGTCGATGCCCTGGAACCGTTGGTCGAGCTCATCGCCGTCGATCAGCCGATCTGGCGTGGTGGCGTCCTTGACGGCCCGCCACTCGTTGAGCTTGCGCAGCTCTTCGGCGTGGCCGTCGAGTTGGCGACGCACGCTGTCGTTCGTGGCCTTTTGCTCGTTGACGTGCGCGGCGACGATCGTCGCGTACGTCTCGACCTTCACGGTCAGCGACTTCACGTCGTCACGGAGGCCCTGGATGTCTTCACGGTCGGTCATGCGGTTCACCCCGAAAACGGGAAACTCAAAGTCAGGAACAAAACCACCCGCCCGCGGCGGCGAGCCGGTGGCGGAGGAGAAAGATCAGTTCGCGGTTGCTGCGGGCTTCAGCGGCTCGGCCGCTTGGATGAAACCGATCGAGCCGCCGGCCTTGGCCTGGGCTTGATCGACGAGCTTCCGCGCGGCCTCGGACTGCCGCGTGCGAACCGCGACCCGGTGTTCAGATTTGCCGAAGTCGATCACGCCGCCGGTCTCGTGCTTCGCGCCTTCGATCGACAACACGACCGACTCGGCGGCGGCTTCCGTCTGCCGACGCCGCCACTCGGTGAATGTGACCAAGGCCGCGCCGAGCACGCCGGCCGCGGTCCCCCACGGCTGCGGGATCAGCGGGGCGCTCACTTGCAGCCCTTGCCCCACCAACGCCGCGGGGTCGTCGACGCCGTCGATCCGTGCGAGGTAGTCGTCGGCGAGCGCGTCGATCTCGGCCTTGCGCTCGCGGGCTTTCGTCAGGGCGTCCTGGAGCGGCGCCAGGACCTCGGCGTCGCCGCCCTGGACCTCCGCTTCGGCGAGGTCGGTTTCGAGGTCGGCGATGACCGGGTCGAGCGCAGCGGATTGCGTGCGGGCTTGCTGCGCCGCCGCCTTCCACTCGGCGACCTGCTGCGACGTGCAGCCGGGCAGCGAGACGACGAACGCCGCGAAGCACGCCACGGCAAGCAACGCCGCATGGAAGCTTGAAATTCGTGACCAAAGGGGCTTGAGGCTCATCGGGTGGGTCCTTCCGGAGAGGTGGGCGAAGCGTCGATCAGCGTGAACGGCGCGGGTTGGTCGAGGCGCAGCGACAACGCCGCCGCGACGAACGCGACCGCTCCGTCGAGCGAGACGAACTCGCTCAAGCGGTGCTCGGGGACGGCGATGTCGAAGGCGGTTTCAACGTCGATGGCGATGAGCTCGGCGTCGAGCTCGTCGAGGTCGAGGTCATCACACTCGGCAACCGCGAGAGGCTGCGCGTCGTCAAAACATGCGGCCGAGATCAGCCGCGTCAGCCACGGCCGCAGCACGGCGTTGACGGTCGGCCGATCCTCGGCCACGGCGGGATGCCGCAGCGGCATCGACGGCTCGTACGGCATGCTCGATCGAGATGAGTCGGGGACGGTGGGCGGCATCCGTGCCGAAAAGCCTTCGCGATAAACGCAAAAAGGACCGCGGGCGATGCCTGCCACCACGGAGAAGGCGTCGCTCGCGGCCCTATGCCGGGGTCGCTCGGGTTCTTTTACGTCGCTGCCGGACCAGCCTGCCAAGGCCGATCGCCACCGGATATAGAAATAGCACGAAGTGTCGCGGTGTCAAATGACACGCTGTTCACTGATCACCGCAATGAGTTTAAGCGGCGGCAAGGGGCAGGTTGAAGTACGGCTGCTTCACTTCGATGAGCCTGCGTGCCCATGTAACAACGGGATGGTCGTCGAGGGACTTTCGGTTGAATATGCGGACTCGGATATCGGCCACGTCGTCAATAGGCATCAAGCCACCGGTTGCGTTGGCCCAGAAGTCCTCGCGCACGGCTGCCTGTAAGGCAACATCTAGTCGAGTTGCGACGCCGCAGAAGATGTACGGTTGGCTGTCGCGCGGTGCCTGCAACGTGAAGAGACCTTCGGCTTCTTTGGCGAGATCGAAGTTGAGTGCCCCGACAGTACCCGCCTCACGCAGATTTCGACGCAGCCGTTCAAACTGCAGGTCAGCTCGCTCATCGGCATCATGTTGTGCTGCATTCATCCGAACTTTCCTGAGGTACAACGCCGTACGGCGGCATACTTCGATGTCGGCGTCTCTCACAAATTTTTGGCAAAGACTGTCGAATTCGCTACGAATAACAGGAGAAACCAACACATCGTCGATCGATGATCGATGTCGATAGACCAAAGTTGACAGCGCCACTTCCACGCCAGGGAGGGCGGCTTCGCGCTGGCCGGTCGTGATTGGATCGCGCACGGTAGAACGCGGGATCACGGCCTCAAACTTCTTGGGATTCTTGCGGATCGCCATGAGCAAGCGAAGGAGCACATTCTCGCTCGCGTGGATATTCAGGTTCGCACATTCTCGGAGAAAAGCTGCGGTGCGCTGCGGACTGCAAAGAAGGTTGTCAACCGAACGTCCTTCGGCTGCACGGCAGAACGCACGGACGATGCCGCGAATCATCGTTTTCGAATGAGTACTGGGCTTGATGAACTCTTGCTCGAATTCGCTCAACCCTTCCGCAAACCGATGCGATAACCGGCCCGCATTAAAGCCTCCAAACCCTACCGGTCCGGCGGGCCTCACCATGGTTCCGAATCGCCGGCTGATCTCCAGGTGGTTCAATCTTGTGCCTCGGCGTCGCTTTGATCTCATGAGACCAGTCGCTCCTTCGGGGCACCCGCATAGTTCTCGATGAAATGCATATGTCCGTCGACGACGAAGGCCATGGAGGCCTGCTTCGTATCGCGGCCGACTTGCTTCACGAAACCGACTATGGCTTCCAGCGTTTCCACCTTCTCCAACTCGGTTATTTTCGCGTAGCTTTCAAGCAGCATGGGGCGATCGTTGAGATAAGTCTCGGACTTTTCGTCCCAGAAGATTCCGGCGCGGGCTTCGAGCTGTGTAGCTCCACCGAACAGATCGCACAGTAGCTCCATTCCCCTCTTCACGATCGCGTTCTGCCCTCGAACGGGTTTGCCGCTTTTTTCATGGCTGGGAATGATCAACACGATCAGGTCCTGTTCGAGTGTGGAGTCACCGTACGCAAGGTGGTCAAAGAGTTTCGCCACGTCCTTATCGCGCGGCTTCGACCGGAGGATTTTGCTTTTCGCTGCCATCAGTGATTTCATCCTTCCGAGGCAGCTTCGCCCCAGCATAGCGCCAAAAATCCAAACAACAACCTAATATCTCCTTTACATGGAGAAATTTGTTTGATAGTTTTTTGATCGGTATCGGCAGGCCGCCAATGATCGCCCACGGACGGGCGTTTTTCCTTCATTTTCCGGTGATTCCGGAGAAAGCGAGCGATCGCGTGCGCTATACCGTCGGCCCGAGTACCTACAAGGTTCGTATCAGCCCCGAACCCCTCAAGACCTACGACGGCCAGCCGGCTTGGGGGCTCTGTCACCCGTGCCAGAACCTGATCGAGATCGGGCCCGACTGCCCGCCGGGCGAGCGCTTCCCCGTCCTGCTGCACGAGCTGCGGCATGCGTGGTGCCAAGCCTTCCCACGGCCGGCCGACGACGAAGGAGACGCCGACCACTACGCCGCGATGACGCTGGCGATCTTCAAGTAAATCATGAACCAAGGCGGACCGGCCGCGCTGCTGTGCCTGGAACTCGACGACCCGCGGCAGTTCGATCCTGCGCGGTTCGTGGCGACGCTTGCGGAACGCGGGCTCGACCGCTGCTTCGCCTGCTCGGTGTGTCAGCAGCGCGTCGGCCCCGGCAGCGTGTTGATCACACACCCCGGGCCTCACCCCAGCACGGGGCAGCCGATCTGTGGGTTGGCGTTTTTCTGCCCGTTCTGTGACCACGTCCAGCACTGGTGCGAGGCGTCGAGCCTGACGGGTCAGCCGACGGGTGTCGTGGCGATGGAACCGCGGTTCATGACCAGCGAAGAGAGCCGTGTGTTTTGCGAGAAACACCCGGAAAAGACGTCGCATCACCCGGCGGCGTAAGGTCACCCCGCGCTCTCCCCGTCTCCGCGCGTCTCCCAGATCGTGCGCTGAATTCGAGCTGCCGAAACGCGGATCACCCCGCCTAGGAACAGGCTCGCGCCCAAGATGCCGACGGCGATACCGTCGCTGCCATTCAGCACTGCCAGAATGAGCAGCAAGGCACCAACCATGAAGCCGATCCAGGCCATTGCCGGCTCTCGTTTGGGCTCGTTAGACGCACCTCTTGTCTCACGGCTGGCTATGACCTCGTTGGGGCCCTGCGTCATGCGTTTCTCCGCTTCGGGCGGGCGGGGAAAGGTTGAGGCTTCGGGTTCGCGGCCGCGGGCAGCGCATGAGCCTCCGCGCTGAGGTCCCGGATACGATCCTCGACCTGCTCATGTTCGATTGACGGCGGCGTATCCGGATCATCATGGTCCCGATCGCGCTCGAGTGCGTGACGCATGCGAGGAACGTCCAAAGCCCATTCGAATGCGAGGTTTTCGCCGCAAAACGAACGAAACGCGACGTCTACTTCATCGGGATCGTAAACCGCGTCCGTCTCGCTGGGTGCTTTGCCTTCCACCACGATGTCGTAGAGTCGAGCGTGGAAGACCACGTCATACTTGCCTCGGAGTCCGCCAACCTCGTCTTGTAGACGAACCGCTCGATCAATAAGACTGCGGTACTCGGCAGGCAGATCCTCTCCAGCCTTAACCGCCTCGTAAGCAGCACGGGTGATCACCGCCCACGGGACTCGTGACAGGGTCTCGATCTCGCGCAGCAGCCGACCGTGGTCCAGGATGTACCGGCGTACCAGCTCATCGAGCAACTCGTCGAGCGGATACTCGGTGATCGCACGCCCTCCCGCGGGCGATGGCGGCCAGTTCTGCTCATCGTCAACGAGCCAATCGAAAGGCACATCAAGCTCTCGCGAGATACGCAACGCGACATCAGCTCGTGGCATCGAGCCGCGGTTTACATAGTTGTTGAACGAACCCCGCGAAGCACCAACAGCATCAGCCAGATCGGTGAGGGGCCTAGTACCCAGCAATTTGGTGATCTTCGTCGCAAGGTCCACGGTCTTAAACGTAATCCGTTGCCGCCCGAAAAGGGGTGGAGGCGAAAATTGAGTCATGAAAATGCAAGTTTGGGTGTTGACTGACCCAAACATATTCTGTAGTGTCCATTTTTGAGTGACACGTGCAGAGGTTTGGTTCGCATGACGATCAACGACAAGCTCCGCAAATTCGCTGAATCCCACAAAATGGGAAGCGTTGCCGAGAGCGCGGGGGTCAATTCAAGCGCGATGTCGCGGTACATCAATCGTGGTAGCCGCGTACCCGCTGAAGTTGTTGCTCCTCTCGCTAAAGCCCTTCGAGTGTCAATTGAATGGCTCGTCGACGACGAGCAGGACTGGCCGCCCGTCTGGAAGAACCACACCACTTCCGACGGCTCCGCCGTCGCGCGGTCGCCGCGCGGAGGAGGCTGCCGCCTGAATTGACCACCCCGACGCCGGGCCGGTGGCCCGGACGTCGCTGCCCCCTGCCACCACGGGCCGCCGGAGAGAAACCCGGCGGCGGGGCCTGCCCCAGGCCCCCAGGGAATTCGAGGCACTGCCTCTCCCGCCCGCTGTGGCGGGGACCTCCCCTCCGCTTCGGCCGGCTCACTTGGGCCGGTCGAAGTTTCGGGGCCGAAACCACGCCACTGCCCCCGAACCACGGGACGGACCGGCCCCCAACTTCGAACTGCCTGCCGCACGGTTGCCATGCGGGCCATTGAAACCCGGACCCGGTTTGCAAGGACGCGAACAAATGACCGCCCTTCGCCCAAGCGACGAAACCCCCCGGGAGCTGCCCATGTCCGCCGAGATCCTCCACCGACTCGAACAGCAGGGCGTGCTCAACGCCGCCGCCCTGGCCGACATCTGGTCGCTGGCCCCCTCGTCGTGCTACCCGTACTTCGTCGACCGCGAACTGGGCTACTCCAAGCTCCGCGCCCTGCTCCGCCACGGCGGCGACGACCGGATCAACGAAGCCTTCCACTCCGACCTGATGGGCGGCACGGGCTTCGTGTTCATGAACCTGCCCGACTCGCTCGACCTCGACGGCGACGGCGACATCGACACCGACGACGCGCTGAAGTCCTGCGTGGGTCAGATGGCCGAGTCGGCCGAAGCCGTCCGCAAGCTGCACGCCGCGACGGCCGACGGCCGCATCGATCCGCAGGAACACGCGGAGCTGCGTCACCACCTGGATCAGGTGTTGGCGCAGGCGTGGCTGACCCGCAACGTCCTGGACTACGTCGAGGCCCACGCTCCCCGGCGCCGCCCGGCCCGCCGCCCGGTTTCGATCGGAGGTGGGGGGTGATCAAGACCGCCGTCGATCTAATCCTCGCCCTAGAGAGCCGACCTCGGTCGGTGGTCGTGGAACGCCGGGCTGCTTGGCGTCCGGGCGTCGGGACGTCCTGGGCGTGGCTGCCCAACGGCGGCAGCCGAGCAAAGGCGGCGTGGGAGGTTGGCGACGACGCTGTCGAAGCCGCAGTACAGCGGGGCTGGATCGACGACGTGTCCGTCTGCGGCAAGCCGCCGTGTTTCAAGCTGACCTCGGTTGGCGAGCTCAAAGCCATCGAATTCAAGGAGGCCGCCGATGCCGCGTGAACTCCTCCCCGCGGCCCGTGAGGTCGCGCACCTCCTTTGCGAAGCCGTCCACCACGGCCTCGACGCCGAAGCCGTGAAGCCCGACGCCGCGCCCATCGGCACGATCGCCCGCGACCCCGCGCTGCGCGTCCGTCTCGCCCGCGCCCGCTACTTCCAGGAGGACCCATGCCCGGCGAGCTAACCATCGAGCCGCTCGACCAGATCGACCGCGTCGTGCATCCGGCGCGGAAGCGTCGATCCCGAGGGCGCGACCACAACCACTTCGAGTGTCGCTGCGGCACCCGTACTAGTTCGGGCTCGGTCGTCACCGATCCGCCGGAGTTCGACGAAGCGGAAGGCTGCTTCGCCGTGGTCCGCCGATTCGCGTGCGCGGACTGCCAGTCGATCGTGATCTGGAAGGAAACCGCCAGCCGCGACGGCCGCCCGCGCGGAACCATCCTCTCGGGACCGGGCTGGCAATGCGGGCAGCGCTACCTCGACTTCCTCCGCCGCCATTCCTTCGCGACCCCGACGGTGCCCGACTAATGCCCGACGACCTCACCGAGCTCTACGCCTGGCTGATCGGCCTCGCCGTCTCGGCGACGTGCGTCCTAATGATCCTCGCCAACTTCGTCCACGCCCACCAACGCGAACAGCGCGACCTTCACCGCTAACCCATGACCGCCGCCCTCCGCCTGACCACCGACGCCGACGCGACCCCGGACCCCGCGGTCTGGGTTCAGTTGGTGGAAGCGGCACCGCTGCTTCAGTTGGGCGAGCGCCAGCTCCGACGCAAGGCCGAGGACCTCGAACGCCAGGGCTTAGCCAGGCAGGGTCGTGGGAAGGGTGGCAATACGGTCTGGTTCATCTCGCGCTCGTACCACCCGTCGCTGTTGCCGGGCGTCGTTGGCGCCGGGCACCAAACCCCCAAGGCGTTCCTCGAACTGCCCAAGGACAAGCAGCAGCGGGCGTTTCTCTGCCTGGCTTGCCTGGAGTCGTTCCGTGAGCAGAAGCAGACCCGCCGCGACGCCGTGAAAGGCTGGCTGCCCGGGTTCCTCGAACACTGGAAGGTTCACCACGGCTTGGCGGTCAGCCGGTCCGCGCTGTACCGGTGGCACCAGGAGTACGGCGGCAAGGCCGACCTGCTGAAGCTGGTGGACCACCGCGGCGGCGACCGCAAGAGCCAGGGCGACCCCGCGGCGTGGCAGTTCTTCCGCGACCTGTACCTCGACGCCAACCGTCCGTCCAAGAAACGCTGCCACGACCTGGTCGCCGCCAAGGCCGAGGCCGAGGGCTGGTCCTGGCCGAGTTACGGCACCGTCGCGCGGCTGGTCGACCGACGCATCCCGCCCGAGGTCCAGCTGCTGCACCGGGACCGGGCGAAGTGGAAGGCGCAGCAGCAGCCGACGATCGAGCAGGACCCCGAGGCGTGGCCCGCGGCGGTGCTGTGGGAGTCGGACCACGCCCAGATGGACCTGCACTGCCGGTTCGGCAACGAGACCATCCGGCCGTGGTTCACCGCCTGGATGGACTGGCGCACCCGCAAGGTCGTCGGCTTCGTGCTCTGCCCGTCGCCCAACGGCTCGACCATCCAGGCCGCGCTCAAGAATGCGCTGGACGACCCGACCAACCTCGGCGGCCCGGACACGGTCCGCATCGACAACGGCAAGGACTACCAGGGCGTGCGCTTCCACGGCCAGAGCCGCAAGTGGCGGACCGAGCAGGTGCTCACGAAGGGCTACCTGGACGAGCCGAAGTTCACGGGCATTTACGGCCTGCTCGACCTGGACGTGATCTTCACGATCCCCCGCGGGCCCAACGGCAAGAGCCGCGTCGAGCGGTGGTTCAAGACGCTGCACGACCAGTTCTCGCGGGAGTTCCCGACGTACACCGGCCGCAACAGCGTCGAGCGCCCCGAGACCCACGCCGCCGCGGTCAAGAGCCGACGCCTGCCCAGCTTCGAAGCCGTGTACGCGCAGCTCCGTGAGTACGTCGCGGCCTACAACCAGCGCACCGACCACGCGATCGACGACCTGGTCGACGATGACGGCACGCGGCTGTCGCCGTCGATGGCCATGCACCGCTGGGGCCGGCAGCGGGTGTTGCCCGACCCCGACGTGATCGACCTGGTGTGCGGCGCCGACTGGCCGGGCGTGGTCACCGCCAACCGCCAGGGCGTCACGATCCGCCCGTACGGCGTGCCGGTGAGTTACGGCGCGTTCGACACGCGGCTCACGCCGTTCAAGGCCCCGCGGGTCAAGGACCGCCGCGAGCTGTTGGTGAGTTTCCACCCCGACGAGCCGCACCAGATCCGGGTGTGGACGGCCGACACCCAGGAGTTCGTCGGCGTCTTCCAGGAAAACGAGAAGGGCGGGGGGCTGGCCACCGACCGCGACAAGGCGGGCGAGCTGATCCGGCAGAAGCGGCAGTACCAGAAGTCGCTTGAGACCGTGCGGCAGGAGCGCCCCCGGGACCTGATGTCGCCGGCCGAGCGTTTGCGTTTCAACGAGAAGAAGCGGCGGCAGCAGCTGCCCCCGTCGCCGCCCGAGCCCACGTCCGCGCCGCGCCCTCAGCGCCTGGTACAGACGCCGCTGGACGGCCACGCGCAGAAGGTGGCGGCGGCGACCCACCGGCTCGCGGCCGGGGCGGAGGGCCAGGGCACGCCGCCGCGCACGACGCCAGACATCCGCGAGCTGGTCGCCGCCGCCGAGGCCCGCGACGCCCAACCCACGCCCCTGAGCAACGCAACGCCGGAAGAGTCTTCCGGGGGTGCGGGCGTGGCCGGTCGGATCCACGTCGATCTCTCGGACCTGACGGGGGGCGAGCAATGACGCTGCGTCCCCGCAAGACCAAACCTCTCGGGAAGGTCCGGCCGGACCGGCGCCGTCCCGAGGCCAAGCGCCGCAAGCGCATCATCGAACACCTGCTCGCGAAGGATCGCGTGCTGTTGGAGGCAAGGATGCTCCCCACCGAAGGACCGCTCACCGAAGATCAGATCCAGGACGTCCGCGACGCGTTCGACCGCCTCAGCAAGGACGCGTCGGGTCGCCGGTCCTTCACGTTCTCCGACCTCGCCCGCGCGATCGGCCGCTCGCCGTCGGTGGTGAGCCAGTGGTACAAGGGCTCGTACCCGTCGAACCTCGACGCCATCACCCGCGACATCAACAACTGGATCGAACGCACGGTCCAGCGCGAGCGCAGCACGGGCAACCGCGCCTACGTCGAGACGTGGGTCTGCGAGACGATGGCCGCGCACGTGCGTCTGGTCGATCGGCGTCGGAAGATGGGCGTGATCGTCTCGCCGTCCGGGTCGGGTAAAGACATGGTGATCGACGTGCTGGGCGACGAGCTCAACGCGGTGAGCGTCTACTGCAACGTGACGACCACGCCCAAGCGCCTCCTGGTCGCGCTGGCCGAGCAGCTCGGGATCGCCTCGGGCAACCGCAACGCCGGGGACCTGCAGGCCCGGATCGTCGACGCGATCAAAGACCGCAGCACGATCATTTTCATCAACGAAGCCCAGCAGCTCGACGACCGCTGCGCTTCGGTGCTGCGGGCGGTCTACGACGAGTCGGGCGTGCCGGTGGTGCTGCTGGGCAGCAAGCAGATCTTCGAGATGATCCGCAACGCCGACAAGGCGTCGGGCGGCGGCCAGTTCTGGCGGCGGTGTCTCAAGCTGGAGATCACGCGCCGCGCTGAGCAGACCCTCGACCCCGACACGCAGCAGGTCGGCCGTCGGCTGTTCAGCCAGGAGGAGATCAAGAAGTTCCTGGCGATGAAGAAGGTGCGGCTGGCCAAGGCCGACGGGCCCGAGGTCTTCGGGCTGCTGGTGGACATCGCCAACCTCGACGAGCACGGGTCCCTGGGGTTGCTTAACGACGTCGTCGAGATGGCGATGGACCTGCACGACTCGGCGCCGATCGAACGGCGGACGGTCTTCGACATGCTGGAGATCTGCCTGGGTACCGAGTCGCTGCAGATCGTCGACGAGCTGGAAGAGCTGGAAGCCGAAAGGGCGGTGGCCGCGTGATCCGGAGCCCCGCCGAGCGAGAGCGGCTCGCCGCCGAGCTCACCGCCGCGTCGAAAGAGATCGACGGCGTCCGCTACCTCCGCGCGAGCGTGGCCGCCCGGATCCTCGGCGTCGGGCCCGGGCATCAATCGGCGTACATCCGAGACGGGCGCATTATGCCCGTCCGCGTCCGGGTGCCCCGCTCCCCGCAAGCCCCGCGCGGCCTGCTGACCGCGTTGCCGCTCGGCCAAACGATCGCGCTGTTGGATCGCCCGATCAAGCGGGACTGGACCGCGTCCGAGGACGCGCAACTCGCCGATCGCATGGCCGCCGGCACCCCGACGAAGACGATCGCCCGGCTGCACGGCCGGACCGTCAAGGCCGTTCGCCGACGCGCCCTTCATCTCCGGCTGCACCGCCGCCACGAAACCGCACTATTGACCACGGGCAACGTCGCCCAGCTCTGCGGCGTGAGCCGCCAGGCGGTGCGCTGGTGGACCGAGCACGGCCTGGCCTACACGCCGATGCGCGACGGCCAGCGCGAACGCATGATCGATCCCAAGTATTTGATCGCCTACCTCTCCGACAAGCCGACTTGGTCGAAGCTTTCGGCGCGCCGCCGCGAACGCCTCGAAGCGATGGCGATGACGCCCACGCAGCTCAACCGCCTGATCGATCGGAGGGCCGCCTGATGGCATGGTCGAAGCCCCAACGGAAGCGGGCGGCGCAGGCCGCCCGCGAGGCCGGTCGGTTCGACGACCGCGAGCTGCTGTTTCGCCAGCTGAGCGGCCGGGCGTTCCACGCGGGGCGTTTGACCAGCACGGCACCCGGGCTCACCAACGCCGACTTCGAGTGGTTCATGGCCCAGCTCGAACTCTCGGCCGGCCACGGCCTGTGTGGGCAGGGCTACGGCTACTGGCAGCGTGCCGCCCAGGAGGGCGGTTGGAAGCGGCTGCACTTCCGCGCGAGCGATCTGGCCGAGCGCGTGGCGAAAGGCCGGGGCAAGGCTTACGCCGTTGGCGTGGCGGAGCAGGCCGTCGGTCCGTTCAACGGCGACCTGGACAACCTGGACGAGGCGCAGCTGCGCCGGGTGATCGACGCCCTTTCGAACGTCCTTCGACGCGGCCACGAAACCGCATCAACCCCCAAGGCCGCGGAGGCCGCCGCGTGAGACCCGAACTCGCTTTGTGAAGTACTCAACCCCGAGGCACGGATGCCCCGCTGGAAACCACAACTCGACGAGCTGATCGCCGGCCGACGACGCCACGTCGCCATCGGCGGCGACTGCATCCCGGCCATGGCCGCGATGGACGCGGGCGCTTTCGACGCCTGCGTCGTGGACCCGCCCTACGGCGTCTCGTGGAAGGGGGTCGACGACCAACGCCGTCCGATCGCCAACGATCGGCGTCCGTTCATCTGGTTCCTCGGCGGCCTCGACCGCGTCCTCAAGCCCGACGCGGCGTTGGCCTGCTTCCACGTCGAGCGCCTGCAGCAGGAGTGGAAGGCCGCGATCGAGATCGCCGGCTTTACCCCCCGCGGCCAGTTCATCTGGGACAAGGGCCACGGCGGCATGGGGGATTGCGCCCGCAGCTTCTCCCCGCGCGACGAAAGGGCGTGGATCGCCTCGCGTGGTCGGTGGCGGCTGCCCTGCGGCCGGCCCGACTCGATCCTCCGCTGCCCGAACGTGCCGCCCGCCCAACGCCGCCACCCCACCGAGAAGCCGGTCGAGGTCATGGCGTACCTGGTCCGGCACCTGGTGCGGCCGGGCGGGATCGTGTTCGACCCGACGATGGGCAGCGGCAGCACCGGCGTGGCCGCGCTAAAGGAGGGGCGGCGTTTCGTGGGGATCGAGTTGGACCCGCACAATCTGGGCGTCGCCCGCAAGCGGCTCCGCGACGCCGAGGCTTCGCACGGACGCGAACCCCGGGCCAAGCTCGCGCCGGTGCCGCATTACTGCTTCCGAGGAGTGGCAGCGGCATGAAAGCGCCTCCGGTCAGCACCCCGATGTTTCAGGTCCACGCCGGGGACCTGGCCGAGCTGGAGCGCATCGCGCCCGAGCTGATGTCTCGGATCATGTTCGGCTTGACGCCTGACGGGCAGCCGCTGCTGGACACGCGAACCCGTAAGCAGCTCGAAAAGTTCAAGACCATCCTCGGCAACGTCCGGTGGGACTACGGCCCGCCGAGCGAGGTCCGGATCGTTGAGGCGGACGGGGGTGAAGCATGATCCTCGGCGCACACCTGCTTCGGCTAGGGCAGCAGCCCCGAGCTCATGCCCAGTTGGGCCATCAGGCCGCCCAGCAAGCCCGCACCAAACACGGCGCAAGCCCATCGAAGCGGCCGGGGCATGGCGCGAAAAGCGGTATCGAACCAGAAATAGACGGCCTTGAAGCACAGCTGCAGGTGAACCCACCGCGCCGTCCAGATCGGCAGGTTCCTGAGCTCGAGTTCTGCGAATTCTTGTTGGAGGTCGGAGCAGCTGTCGTCGTAGATCCGGGTTCGTATGCGGCGACTAAACACCCAGCCGCAGGCTTCCATCACCCGCCCCAATCGGGTCTGTCGAAGCAGGAAGCGAGAAATCTGGCGTTCGACTCGAAAGTAAAAATCCTCGTCAGGGCTGGACACCGCTTCCAACATAATGTCCATGACAAGGCCGGATGCCAGGTAACTCAATGGGTGCGTCTTATCCAGGCGACCAGACTTAATAGCGTTTTCAAGCTGCCTCAAGTATTCAATTTCTTGTGTTGGGCCGTTGATCATTCCCATGTATTTCGCAAAGCGAAGACTACGTTCATCAATCCGCTTGCGACAATAAGCCAGGATCAGTTGCTTGAGTCTCGCGTCTTCAACCAGCGTCGGCAGAAAACCCGGTTTATATTGGTATGTAAGCAAAGCGTGGGATATTGCGAAAACTCGAGGATTGATTTTTCCGTGTGCCACTTACGCCTCCCCCGCGGCGTAGCCGCTGACATCGGGCAGCGTGTGGAACGCCTGCATCTCGTTGAGCGCATCGACGCCGTCCCCGGTCAGCGAATAGCGGCGTTCCCGCACGTCCTGCTCGCCCACCGTGACGGTGTGGTAGGTGCCAACGACCAGCCCCATCTCTTCGAGCCGGCTCATCAGTTGGTAGAAGGCCGGGCCGGAGCGTTTGTGGCCGTACTTGTCTTTGAGGGCTTGGCGCAGGGCGCGGCCGGGGACTTCTCCGGGCACCACCAGGGAGAGGACCGCGAATTGCAACGGGGTGTAGGGCGGGAGGCGGGGCATGGGTCGCGGGCCTTTCGGGGCCGGGTAAGACGGGTCAACGTTAGATCATCTTACATAGGGGTGGGGCGGGGGTCAAGGGCCCGACAAGCCCCACGTAAGTGCGGCTCGACCGAGGTCCGAGATCTCTCAGCTATGTGCAGCTCGCCCCGGCCAACCCGAAACCGATCAGCCCGAGCCCGACGCCGACGACGGCTTGGCTACCCCCATCAGGGCCAACGGCCCGACCGTCTCGCCCCGCGTCAGCCCCGTCACCGACGGGCGGGTCAGCCGCTCGACCACCATGGTCAACAATGCCGGATCGACCGTCCGGCCCTGGGCCGACTCCGATTCCGACAGGGCCTCGAACGTCTGAACCATCGTCTCCCGCTCCCGCGCGTCGTTGTGCACGAGCAACTGAAACACCAGCATCTTCACCACCGTCCGCAGGCCCGCCCAGTACACCGCCACCGGCAGCGCCGCCAGGGTCACCTTCAGCAGCAGCTCGTAGAGCCGGTTATCTCTGTCGTAGAGCGAAGTTTCCAAGTACAGGGCTCCGGTCCACAGCCCGATCGCGATCCCAGACAACGCCCAACCCAACGCCACGAGCACCAACAAACCGACTCTGCGCCGCGCCTGATTGGCCCGTCGCTGCCAGTAGGTCTGCGCCGCCTTGGTCGCGACGGTTCGCTCGAATTGCGCGACCACGTCGCGGAACCGCTTCCGTTGGCTTTTCAAAACCTTCGCGAACCGCATGCGAAGCTCCGCGTAATCCCGTCGGATCCGGGCGAGCTTGGATTCCATCGCCGTGGGCGGGCTGAGATCGCCTGTCCAGTTAAGCACGCCCAACATCCGCCCCAGCTCGACGTGCTCCCCCGAAGCCTCGGTGAGATGCCAATTCTGGCGGTGGATCATCGCTCCGGCCGTGACCATGGCGTGCATCGCCGCTCGTCCATCGGAATCCATGATCCAGTCGTCGATCTGCAGAAGCGTTACGCCGTCCTCAGATTCGGCGTCAAGAAGGAATGCTTCGCACAGACTGCGCATATGTTGAAGCATGGTTTCGAGCGTGCTGGGCTTAATCCTCTGAGTCTCCGGAATGTTTCTCGTGTACTCCGCAAGCTCCAAGAAACCATCCGCCGACCTCTTCAAATGGCTCGGTACCGTCGAAGGGTGCCACTCAGCGCGCAGAAACTGCTTGAGCACGGGTTTCCATTTGTCTGCTTGAAGCAAAAAAAAATCTTGAAGCTCTTCCGGCGTACGAATCACCCGCTTGTGATTTCTCCACGGAGGAGGATTAAAGATCAGAGGCTTTTTGGGTGAAGGCATATCCATGCATGAAAGTCTAATACGCCGGTAGTCGCGGGCACGCCCGCCTTCTCTAAGCCCAACCACCATGCCCGGGCACGGACGCCCCCACCCCGATCCCCGTTACACCGACGCCACCAAGCGCCGGCTGATGGAGGCGCTGCGCCGACGTTCGAGCCGCGATCGCCCGATCGTTGCCGCGCCGGCAGCGCGGTGGCTGGGCCTCCCCGGCAGGTCCACCGAAACCCGGCGCCGCCGCTTCCGCGAACTGGTCGCCGAGATGCGAACCGAGGGCGCGCCGATCGCCAGCCGGGGCACCGGCTACTACCTGGCCACCGAAGTCCAGGACTTCGAGACCACCGAACGCTTCCTCCGCCGGATGGGCCTCGGCCAGCTCGCCACCGCCGCGGGCATCCGCCGCAGCCACGCCCGCGCCGTCGCGGCCGGCCAGCTCGACCTGAGCCAGATCCACAGCACGGCCCCCGGCCGACACGCTCACGACCTCTACCGGCTCGACGAGCCGGACCCCGAGCCGCCTCCCGCTCACCGGCAGGAGCCGCTGTTCTGAACCGACCGGGCCGGCAGCGAGCCGCGCGGCCCGGAACCATCCCGAACCCCGAAAAGCCCTCCGCCGCGTGGGCTTGTTTTCGTTGCGAGGCGAGCAAATCCGTGGTGTCCGCGGCGTGTCCGCGTGTCCGCGGAATCCCGTTTTGATCGGCCGTTGGTACGGCCGTAAAGGCCGATCGAAATCCCAACCGCTGAGAATATTTGCGGCGATCCGGCCGGAAGTCCTATTTTGGTTCCACAGCCCGAGCCTGCTCGCAAACGGACCTCACGACCCCTGACGCTCGATTCCCGTGGCTTTCCGCGGTTTCCCGCCGAATCCCATTTCGATTGAGAGATTACGTCCGCCGTCCCGTCGAGCCGTAAGCTCAGACGCCGCCGCCTCCGGAGCCCCGCGTGACCGCCCCCCCCGTGCCCACCACGACTCGCCGTCCCGACGCGCCGAACACGCCCCTGCTCGAGCAGATGACCGGCATGCTCCGCCGGGTCAGCCTCGCCGAAGAGCCCAAAGCGGTGCTCGCCGAATTCACCGAGGTCATGCGGAAGATGTACGGCACGACCGGGTATATCTCGCTGTCGACGCGCGGGCTGCCGCCGGGCCACTACCGGATCACCCGTCTGCACACGGCCGAGCAGGCCGAAGGGGTCACGTCCACGCGGATCGCCGAGGCCGACCCGTGGTCCAAGATCAATGACCTTGCGATCCATCGCGGCGGCTTCCTGGGTCAGGTCGTCGAAACGGACCGCCCCCGGGTGTTCACCAACCTCAACGTGACCGACGACCCGGTGATCGGCGATGCGCTCCAGGACATCCGCAGCGCGCTGGCCGTGCCCCTGTACGACGGCGGCGAAGCCAAGAACTGGTCGCTCCAGCTCAAGCACGAACCCGACGGTTACACCGAGCAAGACCTCGAACGTTCGCTGATCCGCTCGAACCTGATCGGTGGGACCGTGCGTCTCGTGCAGACCGCCAAGCAGCTCCGCGACGCCAAGGCGAAGATCGATCGCGAAGTCCACCGCATCGGCGACATCCAGCGTGCGTTGCTGCTCGACGAGCTGCCGGAGGTCCACGGCGCCACCGTCGCCGCGACCTACCAGACCTACGACACCGCCGGCGGCGACTACTACAACATCCACCCGCTCGGCGTCGACGGCCTGCTCAAGGGCCGGCACGACGGGCGCTGGGGCATGATGGTCGCCGACGTCTCCGGGCACGGCCCGGCCGCCGCGGTCGTGATGGCCATGGTCCAGAGCATGCTCATGTGCCTGCCGGTGGGCGACCAGGAGTCCGCCGCGGCGGTGCTGCGTTTCCTGAACCGGCACCTCTGCGCCAAACGCATCGAGCAGACGTTCGTGACCGCGCTGGTCGTGGGCTTCGACCCGCAGGACGGCCGGCTGTGGTACGCGCGCGCCGGCCACCCGCCGGCGCTGCTGCGTCGGAATCACCCGGACCAAACCGGCGACGACGCCGTCGAAATCCGCAGCCTCGAAGACGTCGGCGGCCTGCCCTTGGGCATCGTCGAAGACGCCGAGTACGAAGACGCCGAGGTCTTTGTCCGGCCCGGCGACACGCTCGCGATGTTCACCGACGGCATCCTCGAAGCCCGCGCCCCCGATGGCGCGTTCTTCGGCGAGTCCGGCGTCCGCGACGCGCTGCAGACCTGCTCCGGGCACGCCCAGTGCTTCATCGACACGCTCAACGCCCACCTCGAAGCCTTCCAGGCCGGCGGCCGCCCGCAAGACGACCAGACCGCCCTGGCCTTCCGCGTCGAACAGATCGGCCAACGCCCCGCGACCTACATCGCGGACCAGATCTGAGCGATCAAGACCATCGAATCGATCAAGCACGCACGCCGGACGCCTCGCCCGCCCGGATTTTCTTAACCTCCTCCGATGCGCCTGCTGTTCACCGCGTTCGAAACCTCCGGCGACGTCTTGGCCGCGCGTTTGCTCGAAGCGATCCGGCGGCGCGAGCCGGACGTCGAGGCTTTCGCTTTGGGCGGCCCCAAGCTCGAAGCCGCCGGCGCGACGCTGCTCGAGGAAACCACCGGCCACGCGCAGATGGGCCTGGGGGCCGTCGCACAGGTCGCCGAACTGCGGCGACGCGTCAAGTTCGTTCGCGATTGGCTGGCCGACCACCCGATCAACGCGCTGATCCCCGTCGACAGCCCGGCCGCGAACTGGCACTTCTGCAAAACCGTCCGCAAGCAAAGTTCCGCTTCGGCCGGCGAAGCTTCTCGGAGCGCGAGGATCGTGCACCTGGTTGCGCCGCAGGTTTGGGCGTGGGCGACCTGGCGCGTCAACTGGCTCAAGCGGCTCAGCGACCACGTGCTTTGCCTGCTGCCCTTTGAGCCGGGCTACTTCGCGGAGCACGGCATCTCTGCGACCTTCGTGGGTCACCCGCTCTTCGCGCCCGACACGTTGGAAAAAAAGCCCAAGCCCGAAGGCCTTTCGCAACTCCCGGGCGTCGCGGCCGATGCGTCGCCGAGGCTCGCGCTGCTGCCCGGCTCGCGCCCCGGCGAGGTCGAAAAAAACTGGGCGGACATGCTCGGCGCGTTCGATCAGCTCCGCTTCCGGTTTCCCAAGCTGGTGGCCGCCGTCGCCGCGTCCGACCGCACCCGGGCCAATCAAATCACCCGGCAGTGCCCGGGCGGGCGGCTGCCGCGGCGCGTCGGGATGGTCGTCGGCGAAGCCGCGGCGGCGCTCGACTGGGCGGACGCCGCGGTCGTGGTTTCGGGCACCGCGACGCTCGAGGCCGTCTCCCGCGGTTGCCCGCACGTCGCGCTCTACCGGGCGAGCCCCGTGCTGTGGAACACCGTCGGCCGAGCGATCATCCGCGCTCGCACGTTCACCCTGCCCAACCTGCTCGGCGAACACCTGGGACTCGCGTCCACCGCGGACAGCGGGCGCGTCGTGCCCGAATTGGTCCCCCATTTCGGCGGCCACGAGCCCGTACTCCGCGCGATCGAGCCGCTGCTTCAAAACGCCGATCGACGCGACGCCCAACGCGCCGATTTCCGGGCGATCGCCGACGCGTTCGCCGGGGTGAACTTCCAACAAGCCGCGTGCGACGCGCTATTCGACGTTTTGGGTCGCTGAATCTCTAACGCCACGGCGAAACCCGAACCGGTTCGCCCGCCTCCACGCCCAACGCCGCCGCCGCCGCCCGGGACAGCCGCACCGCGTCGCCTTCATGGTCCGGTACGGACGCAGCGCAACGCACGGTTACGAAGGCTCCGTTCGTCGTACAGGCCATCGCGTTGCCGTTCGCGTCGTCGGCGTCGACGTCATCGATCGCGCAGGGCCCGACGCGTGACTGCCGCACCGTGCGGACCGCCGACACGTCGCAGCGCAGGGCCGGCCCCGCGTCGAAGATGTCGACGAGATTTGTCGCGTAGAAGCCTTCGCTCTCGAGCAGCCGCTTGGCCGGTTCCGTTTTGGGATGCACCCGGGCGATCACGTCCCGCGCGCCTCGCGGCAGCAGCGGCACGTAGATCGGGTGCGTGGGCATCAGCTCGGCGATGAACCGCTTGTCGCGGCTCGAGCGCGCGTCGGCGTCCGCGTAGCTCACGCCGAAGAAGTGCGAGCCCAGCGCGTCCCAAAACGGCGACCGGCCTTGTTCGTCCACCACGCCGCGCAGCTCCGCGATCACGCAGCGCTGGAAGTGCTCCGGGTCGTTGGCCATCAACAGGAACCGGCCCAGCGAAAGCAGCCGACCCAAGCCGCCGCCGCGCGCGTCGGGGTGCAGGAACAGCGTGCCCACTTCGCTCGGTCCGTCGTATTCGGCCACGAGGTGTAGCGCCTCGACCTCCTTGCGGACGCCCAGTCCTTCACTGCGGTGGATGGTGCGCTCCCGGCGGTAGGCGTAGAACGGGTCGTCTTGCGCGGCGTCGCCGACGCGTCGCACCAGCCCCGACACGCCGTGCGCCCGCCCGTCCGCGTCGCAGAGCACCAGCAGCGGCTCGTCGCGGGCTTCGCTGGCCGAGAGCCGTTGGGCCAACCTGCCGGCGTCGGCCGGAAACGTGGTCAGGCCCGGCCCGGCCGTCCGCGCGAGCTCCACCAGGGCGGGCAGATCTCCGTCTCTCGCGGCGCGCAGCGTCCACATGTCCGGCAGCGTATCAGCCCGGAAAACCCGCGGTCTCATCGAGTCGGGGTCTCGCGCCGCCTTGTGCGGCTGGCCGCGAGCGCAATGAGAAGGGCGGCCTCTCGGCCGCCCTTACTCGAGCTCCGTGGCGTTGGGGTGTGAGGTCGGGCCGCCTGGTTCGATTCGTCGCGTAGCGCGGGAACCTGAAACTTCGGAGCGGCGGGGTCCGACCCAGAATTCGGCGGGGGTCACGCGTCACGTGCCGCGTGTCGCCGTCCCAACTTCGCTTTCTCCCCAACTTGGCTTACGAGTCATCCGGGCCCATCGGCCCAGCGACTCACTTCTTCTTCTTGGTCACCTTTTTCTTAGCGACCTTCTTCTTCTTCTTGGCGACCTTCTTCTTCGCCTTCTTCTTGGTCACCTTCTTCTTGGCAACCTTCTTCTTCGCCGCCTTCTTCTTGGTCACTTTCTTCTTAGCGACCTTCTTCTTGGCGGCCTTCTTCTTGGCGACCTTCTTCTTGGTCACCTTCTTCTTCGCGGCCTTTTTCTTCGTGGCCTTCTTCTTTGCCATGGCGTTGATCCTTTCAGACGCCAACGGAGCTTGCATCACTCTAAGGAGCGTGACGCGATCTCGTCAACACAAAATCGCGCGCGCCTCCACGATGCGCGTTCAACATCGGCCGACCGGAGCAAAAGACTTGAGCAAAACCCGTGTGGTTCATCATGCCCAAGCGATCAGCGGCGCTGCGTTCGCAGCGCTTCGAGCATGTCGCTTAGCGCGAAAGAAGTACGCCCGACGTGCGTGTCGGCCGCGCCGTAGTACACGTGCAACAAGCCGTTTTCGATCGCGGCCCCCGTGGGGAACACGACCGCGTTGATAAAGCCCGCGGTCTCGAAGTCTTCTTGTGGCGTCATAAACGGTTCGGGCAGGACGCCGAGGATGCGCGAAGGGTCGTCGCGATCCAACAGCATCGCGCCGCCGGAGTAAGTGCCCGCGGGCTTGCCGGGTTCCGGCGGCGTGGCGGCGTGGTACAGCACGAGCCAGCCGTCGTCGGTGAGGACGGGCGGCGCGCCCCCGCCGATGCGGCGGTTGTCCCAGCGTTCGGGCAGTTCGAAGGCTTCGTCGAAGGTCGCGGCGTACAGCGGGCGGTGATCGCCGAAGTGGATCAGGTTGGGCGAGGAGGCGAGCCACATGCTCGGCGGGGACACGCTGAATTGCCCGGTCGGCCGATGGATCGCGGCGTAATTCCCGTCGGCCCCGACGCGGCCGGGGAAGAGCGTGACGTCCTTGTTTTCACGGCAAAAGCCGCACGCCCGCGGGTCGCCGAGGAACTCGAAGGTGCCGAAGTCGTCGGTGCGGAGGACGCGGGTGACCACGCCGTGCTCGGACGCGCCGACCGCGGTGATCACGAAGGCGGCTCGGCCGTCGATCGCCATCGGCGTGAGGCGGGGGTCTTCGTAGCCGAAGGTCGCGAGCGGGTCGAGGCCGTGGTCCGGGTGGACGGGCGTGACGACCGGGCCGAGCTCATCTAGGGCGGTGCCGTCGTGCGTGAACGCGACGCGCAGGTGCGAGGTGAAGGTCAATCGTTTGTAGCCGCCGTCGTGGAAGACGACCTTGCGCGGGTCGGTCGCGTCGACGAGGGCGTCGTCGATCCAGTCGATGCGCTGGTCGCCG
Organism: Planctomycetota bacterium; assembly: GCA_039180415.1. Taxonomy (GTDB): domain Bacteria; phylum Planctomycetota; class Phycisphaerae; order Phycisphaerales; family Phycisphaeraceae; genus CAZIXN01. The sequence continues at coordinate 36,583 of JBCDDH010000011.1, forward strand.
TCTTCGGTGTAACGGGGCGAGGCGTGGAAGCCTCGGCGTTTTTCGAGCGGCCGCTCGGCGACACGCACGAGCAAAGCGACGCGCCGCGGGTGTTGCACGGTGGGCGCGGGGCAGGCGCCGGGGTTGAAGGCGCCGATCACTTCGAAGCCGTCGCGTGACGGCGGGATGTCCGCGGGCCGGATGAGGTGGGTGGTGCTGAGGCGTTGAAGCATGGCGTGACCGGGCTTCGCTAGGGGTGCGTGGGTTGCCAGCCGAAGGGGTTGGCGGTGTCGTGGACGCGGCCGGGGTTGTTGGAAACGGCGTACATCACGGTGCATCGGGTGTCCCGCTTCGGAGCCCGGGCCAGCGTGTCGATGAGTTGGAGCAGGTCGTCGTGGTGCAGGAAGACGCGCTGTTCCCACGCGTCGGTGGGGTGGGGTCGGTTGTCGGGCGTAACGGCACCGAGACGGAGGGCGATCACGTCGAGGCCTTGTTGCGCGAATTTGCGGGCGTCCTGTTCGGCGACAAGCTTCGCCCCGCCATAGGGGCCGTTGCCGCGCGGGTCGCGATCGGGTTGGATGAGGTCCGGCCCGTCGTGATCGAAGAAGAAGTCGGCGTGGACGGAGCTGGCCATCACCGCGCGGGGGACGCCGGCGTCGAGCGCGGCCTGAAGGATCGCGCGGTTCATGAGCAGGTTGTCGAGGTAGGTGTGCCCGGAGGTGTCGGCATCCCCGGCGTACTGCCAGGCGAGATGCACGACCGCGACGCAGCCGCGGAAGGACTCCGCGAGTCGCTCGGCGTTGTTGAAGTCGGTGTCGTGGACAGAGCGAGACAGCGGGACGACGTCGAAGCCGCGTTCGGACAGCCGCTCGGTCAAGACCCGGCCGACGGCGCCGGTGGCACCGGTGACGGCGACGCGGGCCGGTTCGTTGTTGTTGGCGGGAGGCACGCTCATGCGTGGAGGGCCGTCTTGAGGTCGCCGATGCGGTAGGCGGTGAGGCCGACGTGGGTGTCGGCGGCGCCGTAGGCGACGAGCAGTTCGTCGTCGTCGTGCGGGATGTCGGTGGGGCCGAGCGGGGTGCCGTCGCCGCGGCGGACGATCAGGCCGGTGGGGAACACGACGTCCGGGACAAAGCCTTGCCGCTCCCAATCGAGTTCGGCCTGCATGACCGGCTCGGGCGTGTGGGCGACCACGCGCCAAGGTTCGTGGCGGTCGAGCGCGAGCAGGCCGGCCCGGTACGCGCCGACCTTGCCTTTGGCCGTGCTGACCGCGCTGCCGTGATAAACGCAGAGCAGACGCCGATCGTCGAGCACGATCGGGGGCGGGCCGGCACCGATGCGGTCGTTGTCCCAGTGGTATCGGCCCGACCACAGCGGGCGGTGCTCGCCCCAGTCGCGGCCGTCGCTCGACGTGGCGGACCACATCTCGGGCTTGCAGAAACGCTGGAAGGTGTTGGGGCGGTGCAGCGCGACGAGCCGCCCGTCGACGCGTTCGGGCGCGAGCACGACGTCTTTGTTTTCCGGGGCGAAGCACACGCCGAAGCGTTCGTAAGTTTGGAAGTCGCGCGTCGTGGCGAGGGAGGTGCAGGCGCCGTGTTCGCTAACGCTGACGTAGGTAATCCAGTAAGTGAGCTGCCCGTCGCCGCCGGCGATGGGCGTGACGCGTGGGTCCTCGGCGCCGAAGGTTTCGCCGGCGGCCTGCGGCGTGATCGACGGAAGCTCGTCCGCGAGGGCGTCGGCGTCCGCGGTGAGTTCCCACACGCGGACGTGGGAAACGAACTTGAGCCGCATGAGTTGATCGGCTTGGCGGATGACCTTGCGGGGGTCGCCGAGGACGTCCTGGTCGTGCGGCAGGTATTCGACGACCAGTTGCCCGTCGGGTGTGTATCGCGGCAGGGCGTGGTGGCCGTCGCGGGTGTCGGTCGGGGCTTCGGCGACACGGGCCATGAGGATCGGCGCGCCGTCGTGGCGGGCGACGAGCGCGGGGTTGAACACCCCGAGGACCCGGAGGTCGGGCCGGCTGGGCGTGAGTTCGTCGGGGCTGAGCAGCCGGCGGGTAAAGCGTCGCGTGAGCATCGGCGCAGTTTATGGGTCAGGCCGTGAGGCGACGGACGGCCTCGCGGTAGAGCGCCAAGTCGAGGCGGTGATGGGTTTGAACGGCGGCGCGGTGTTCGCGTTCGAGGTGGACGCCGCGGGGACGATAGGGCGTGGTGTTGATCGTCGGGCCGTCGGTGGCGCGGGTGAGGCCGGCACGACCGGTGAGCGCGTCGCGAAAGGCTTCGAGGTTCTCCTGGACGCCGACCACGACGTCGGGGCGGCGGAGCGTGGCGTGGCTGCGCCGGCGGAGCGCGGTTTCGATCGGTCCGCCGCGCCGCCGTGCCGACAGCGCGTGCCAGCCCAGGCCGGCGAGCATCCGGCTTTGCACGTCGCGGTACGCCGGGCGTTTCGTGAACGACGCGAAATCCAGCCGTTTGGCCAAGGCGTGGTCGGGGTGAGGTCGGCCTTGCACCCGAACGTCGCGGACGAAGTAGTACTCCGAGGCCGCGCGTTCGACGGGCTCGCGCAACAGAACGAGGTAGGTGCAAGGCAAGGCGACGAATCGGTGCAGCCCGAACGCGAGGTGTCCGGTGACCAGGACGCGTTCGTGCCCCGCGCGCCGCTTGCTCCGGATGGCGCGGATCAGCGCGGGCAGGCCGCGCGCCCCGCGGTCGGCCCATAGCACGGCGTCGGGGTCGAAGTTGGGTTCGAGCAGGTGCTGCCGCGCCCAAGAGCCGGCGGTCTTGGGGATGTGCAGGTGGATAAACAAGCGCGGCGGGGCGGGCACGAGCCCATCGTAAACCCGTCGGCGATGTCCAAGCGCGGCGTAGGCCGGGTGAGGGGGCCGTGCGGCGGTACGCGAAGATACGGCCCGACGCTTGGTCGGTCATTCGGCGCACGTCGGTCTCGCGCTAAACTTGCCGGATGCAATGCAACATCGACAGCAAGGGCAAGGCGCTGCGACTGACGTTGGGCTTCGCGCAGCTTGCCGCCGCATCGGCGCTGACGGTCTTGTCGATCGCGGGCGTGTTGCCGGGCGGGTGGTGGTGGGCGTTGGTCGGCGGCGTCGCGGCGGGCGGGGCGTTTTGCGTTTACGAAGGCTGGAGCGGCTGGTGCGCGGTCCGGGCGATGGGGTTTAAGACGCCGATCTGACGAACGAAAGCCCACGGCGGGAGCCGTGGGCTTCAGGGGGGGTTGGGGTGTGGGCTCGATGCTTAGCGGGCGGTGCGGCCCGAAGCTTCGGTGAGGGTCTGCACGGTTTTGGCGCTGGCGACGCCGGCGCGGTCGACGGTGAATACGGCGATGGTGACGATCGGTTCGTCGTCGCCCGCGTCTTGGGCGGGCGCTTGCGCAAGCCGGGGCAGCGGCACGGTCGCGCTCTGCTCACCGGCGGGGACGATGACGTGCGACCACGCGGCCTCGTCGCCGTCGATCACGCCGACCTGGACGACCCAGTTCAAGCCGTCGCTCGGCTCGGACTTGGCGACGGTGACCTGGCCGTCGTCGAGTTGAGCGGCGATGCGCGGGGCGGGCGCGGGGCCTTCGCTCAGCCAAGGCGACGCGGGCACGAGGGCCGGGTCGGTGTAGTGCCGGGCCTTGAGCGTGTCGGCGACGCCGCGGGCGTTGTCTTGCAGGGCTTTGATCGAGAAGTGGATGTGCCCGGCGCTGACGGCCTCGGGGTTGTTCGCCAGGGCGCGGGTCCAGTTGATCTGTTGCGGGATCTCGTTGTCGTCGAAGCGACGGCCCTCCGCGGTTTCGGCCCGCAGGCGGGACGTGTACAGGCCCGGCCAGACGTGAACGCCCTTGGGGTTGTTGGCGTGCCACCACTGGAGCAGGCCGACGAAGGACTGGTCGGGGTTGCGGATCTCCCAGTAGAGCTGCGGGGCGATGTAGTCCACCCAGCCGCGGGTCATCCAGAGGTGGGCGTCGGCGTAGAGCTGTTCGTACTGGTCGAAGCCTTGGATGTAGTGCGGGTGGCCGGGGCGGTAGATGCCGAACGGGCTGATGCCGAACTTGACGTGGGGAGATTTGGCGCGGATGAGGTGGTGGAGGGCTTCGACAAAGTCGTTGACCGCTTTGCGACGGAAGTCCGCGCGGGGGAGTTGGCCGCCCGCCTCGACGTAGGCGGCGTAGGTCGCGTCGTCGGGGAAGTCTTCGCCGTCGTTGTAAGACGGGTAGGGGTAGAAGTAATCGTCGAAGTGGACGGCGTCGACGTCGTAGCGGTCGAGCACGTCGGCGATGACGGCGAGGGACTGTTGCTGGACGCGCGGGTCGGCGGGGTCCATCCACCAGAAGGTCTGGGCCTCTCCCAGCTTCCGCACCGTGTCGGGCATCGTGTTGACGATGTGGTTGCCGGCGACGGCGCGGTCTTCCTGGGCCGGGTGGTGGGCGCGGTAGGGGTTGAACCAGACGTGGACTTCGAGGCCGTGGGCGTGGGCCTGCTCGACCGTGAAGGCGAGCGGGTCGTAGGCGGGCTCGGGGGATTGGCCTTGCTTGCCGGTGAGGTAATAAGACCACGGCTCGATGGTTGAGTCGTACATCGCGTCGGCGTGGGGGCGGACTTGGAAGACGACGGCGTTGAGCTTCATCTCGACGCAGAGGTCCAGCAGCGCGAGCATCTCGTCTTTCTGCTCTTGTGTGGTGAGCCCGGGTTTGGAGGGCCAGTCGATGTTGGCGACGGTGGCGATCCAGGCGGCGCGGAACTCGCGAGGGACTTCGGGGATATCGGGGCTCATGCGGCGGGCCTCCGCGGCGACGTCGAGGGCGTTGTCCTGGGCGTGGATGGGAAGAGCAGCCACAAAAAGCACGACAAGCGAAAAACAACCAAAGACGGACGCAACGCCTCGGCGGCGTGAAACATGAGAGGGCATATCGTTTTCCTTGGGAGGTTTTGTGCTTCTTGTGGCTAATCCCGCCCGGCATGCTTGGCGATCACGTGCGCCACGGGCGAGGTCCGCGCCGCGAGCTGCGGGTCGGCGGCGAGCTGGGCCATCGCTTCGAACAGCCGCCGCACGGCGTCTTCGTAGGCCAGCCCGCATTGGTCGGCGATCAGCCGCGCCCCGCGGTCGATGAGTTTTTTGTTGGTACACGAGACGTGGACCATCCAGTTGCCCGCGAGCCGGCCGAGCATCGCCATGCCGACGGTCGAGAGCGTGTTGAGCGCGAGCTTGGCGGCCAAGTGCAACTGGAGTTGCATCGGCCCGTCGTCGGCGAGCGTGGTGGGGACCACCAGCAAGCGCTGCACGCGTTCGATCACGCGGGTCGGCGGGAGCCGGCCGGGGTCGCAGAGCGACAGCGCCGCGGCCTGGGCGTAGGCGGCGGCTTCGGCGCTCCAAGCCTCGGCGGCTTGTTCGTCGTGGGGGCTGAGCAGCAGCACGGCGACGCCGGACTTGCGGTCGGGCTGGGGCTCGTCGCCGATGGGAAAGGTCGCGACGGTCGCGGCGTCGAGCCGGGGCGGGTCGGCGATGATGGCAGACGGCGCGTGCATCTGAGCGTAGTCGGCGCTGGCCCAGTCGATGCCGCGGATCGGTCGGCCGAGCAGGCCACGCCACGCGTCATCGGTGCAGACACCGGGGTTCTGCACAAAGGACCACGAGGCCGGCGCGTCGTCGTCGCCCCGGCGGCGGAACGGCGGCAGCGAGAAAGTCGGCGAACGCTCGGTTGTGTCCGTCATCACGTCCAGCAGCAGCGCGTCGGCGAGGTAGGTGACCTTTTCCTCGCGTCGGTAGGCCTCGGCTTCGAGCGTCGCGAGTCCGGCGATGGCGTCGACGGCGGCGTCGGCTTCGAGCTCGTCGAGCAGGCGGGCGTAGCGATCGCGGTAGTGCATCGGCGGCCGGGGGTCGCGGCCCAGCGCCGCATCGAAAGCCATCTCGAGCGCGGCGCCCACGACGAGTAACTCGGCGGTCGTCGCCTGCATACGGGTCGAGCCGGCGACGGCCATGGGCGACTCGGAGAGGTCGAGCTTCGTGACGCGGGGTTCTTCGAGTACTTCGCGGGAGCGCTGCACGTTCGCGGCGAGCACGTCGGCGGGGTTGTTGAACACGAAGCACGTGGATGCGCCGGCTTCGACGCCGCGCCACGCGGTGCCGATGACGAAGCTGGTCTCGCCGCCCTCGGTGATCGCGACGACGGTGTCGTTTTCGTTGAGCGGCCCGCCCGCGGAAGCGGCCGTGTCGTCGAGTTGGTGCCGGCCGAAATCCGAGAAGTCCTCGTAGCCCTCGACGCTCTTGATCAGCGCGAAGTCGCCGCCGGCCATGACGGACAAGACGCGGTCTTCGAGGTCGGGACGCTCGGCCCGCTGACACGCCTTCCGCCAGCAGGCTTCGAGCAGGATCGACAGCCGGCCGGTCGCGCCGCAGCCGGTGAAGAACGCGCGGCCTCGGGTGGTGGCGTGGCTAAGGCCGTCGACGGCGGGCGTCAGCGAAGCGCTCAGCGCGAAGGCGAGCTTGGCGAACGCGTCGGAAGCGAGCACGCGGCCGAGCATGTTCAACAGCTCGCGGTCGACGCCTTGGATCAGGCGGACGGCCTCGGCGGGATCTCGCTGCGCGGCGGCGGCAAGGTCCCGGGTCGACGGGTGCGGCTGCTCGGTGGGCAGGACTCCTAATCGAAACGCGGTCTCGTGCCGGACGAAGTGAGCGGCGCGCTGCGCCGGTGTCGCGTCGCCCGGCGGGTCCGATCGGGGGGGGGGCTTCACGTCGTGGATTCCGGAACCAGGCGCCGGGGGAGGGGGGCGGTCGCGGTCGGCTTGCGGGCGGGGGGGCAAAGCGTTCATGCTATCGGGCATGGCCGACCTCCTCGTGAAGCTGTACGACTTGCCCGACGACACCGCCGTGATGCAACGCGTCGCCGATGCCGGCGTGGTCATCCGCCACGCGATGCCCTACGACCTGCACAAGGTCCGCGACTGGGTCACGCAACACTTCACCGCCGACTGGGCCGCCGAGGCGACGAGCGTCTGGTCGCGCCAGCCGATCCCTTGCCTGCTGGCGATCCGCGACGGCAAGCTCCTCGGTTTCGCGAGCTACGACACGACGTCGCGCGGCTTCTTCGGACCCACGGGCGTTGACGAAGCGGAGCGCGGCCAGGGCATCGGTGCGGCGCTGCTGCACGCCGCGCTGCGCGAACTCAAACACCTCGGCTACGGCTACGCCTTCATCGGCTGGGCCGGCCCCGTCGCGTGGTACGCCAAGACCGTTGGCGCGACCGTGATCGAAGGCAGCGAGCCCGGCGTTTACGCACACGGCATCAAGGTGGCGGAGTAGCGTGGTCATCACGGTTGCTGCGGACGGCGATCAACGAGTAGTTCGACGGCGTCGAAGCGCGGGTCGATGTCGCGAATGACGTTGTGTTTAATGTCGGTGAAATCGACCGTTCGGATGGTGTGCCACGCGTCGCCGACACGGCCGATGACCCGGTAGCGGCCGGTCAGCGGCTCGGGGGGGACGCCGAGATCGGGCCGGCCGTGATAATGCCACGCGGCGTTTCGTTGCGATGGATCATCCGCCTGTGGGTCGCCCTCGAAGACTTTGCGCAGTTGGATCGGTGCCGGCCGATGCTCGGAGCCGAACTTCGGGTGCGCCGCCGGGCCATTCTTCGCGACGTCGTAGTACGCCTCGAGTTCTTCGGGGTACACCTCCAACACGCCGCGCGAGAACCAGTGCACGTGGCCACCGGTTTTGGTCTTCCGCGTCAGGTCGAGCTTCTTGACCATGTCGGGCCAGGTTGTGTCCGGCCCGTCGCCCACCACGCGGATGCCGGCGATCAGGTCGCGCCGCCGGTCGCCGATGTAGCGCACCTGTTCCAGCCACGTCCGCTCGAACGCCGGGTAGTCGAAGCGGTACACCTGCGGGACGTACTCCTCCATCCAGCCGGCCTCGCCCCACCGCGGCCAGTCGCAGGCGTAGTACGTCAGGGACCAGTCGTAGACCGCCGGGCTGATGCTCACGAGGATGTCCGGGTTGACGGCCTTGCAGGCGTCGTAGAACTCCTTGGCGAACTCGCTGACCTTGTCCGCCCGCCACCGCACCCAAGCGGGGTCCTTGTCGTCACGCGGGGGGGCTTGGCCCTCGTGCTCGGCCTTGTAGACCGCGACGGTGTACGGGTCGTAGCCCATGCTGGTTGGCCAGGCGATGCGGTCGTCGAGCTGCACGCCGTCCAGGTCGTATTTCTCGATCGCTTCGGTCACGATGTCGAGGATCAGTTGCCGCGACTCGGGCCGCAGCGGGTTCATCCAGACGAACGGGTTCTGGTCCGACACGAGCGAGCCGTCGGCCGTCGTGGTCATCCACTCGGGATGCTGCTTGCGAAGCGAGTTGTGGGTGTCCTTGAACGCGGCCATGAAGCCGTATTCGAACCAGGCGATGTAGATCAGGCCCTCGCGGTGCGCCGCGTTGAGGGTCTCGTCCAAGAGGTCGCGTTGGAGTTCGGCGGGGGCGTCGTTGATCTTCATCGAAACGCCGACCCGTTCGTCCATCGCTTCGGATGGGAACTCGGTGTAGCCGTTCTTCCAGCACTCGACGTAGACGGTGTTGAGCCCGATCTCGCGGAGGCGGCGCATGCTCTCCGCGGTGTTGGTTGGGTTGGCGATCGCGTCGTTGGCGGTGGTGGTCATCCACGTGCCGCGGACTTCGGGCTCGGCGGTGTTCGGGGTTTGGGCGCGCATGGGCGTGGCGGTCAGTCCGAACAGGGCCAGCCCCATCAGCCACGGACGGGCACGCAGGCACGCGGAATGGAGCGGGGATCGGCGGGACATGGCAGGCGTCTTTCGTGACGGGAGATGCGAGCGGTTAACGGCGGGGCTTGGCGGTTCGCGGTCGGTTTCGGATCGCCAACGCGGCGCCCGAGAGCAGCGCCACCGCCGAGGCCGGTTCGGGCAACGCGATCAGCGAATCGGACAACGCGGCGAACTCGGTCGCGTTCAGGCCGGCCGCGCGGGCGTGGTGCAGCAGCGCCATCGCGTCGGCGAAGTCGATTTCACCGTTGAGATCGAGGTCGCCGGAGGTCCAGCCGCGTACGCCGTCGACCCGCGAGACGGTCTGGCCGTACGCCGCGATCAGGGCTTGGGCGTCGGCGAGGTCGAGGTCGCCGTCGAAATCCAGGTCACCGGGCGTCGTGCTGGCCAGCGCGGCGAAGGCCATGAGGTCGTCGCCGTCGAGCACGCCGTCGGCGGTGAGATCGAAGTCGAGGTTGCCGGCTTCGGCTTGGGCGTAGAACGCGTCGGCGTCCACCGCTCGCCACAACCCGTCGCCGTCCACGTCGAAGTCCAGCGGTCGGCGATCGATCAGCAGTTCCAGTTCGTCGCGGGCCTCGGGGGCGAGCACAACCGATTCGCCGGGCCGGAAGTACCGCACGTCGATCTGTTCCCAGCGGCCGAAGTTGTCGGTGGGCGCGACCACGCGATACGCGCCTTCCTCGGTGACCACGACGGTCCAGGCGTCGTCGTCCGTGGCGTCGGCGACGCCGACCACCGCGTCGGGGCGTTGGCCGGGTTCGAGCCACGGGTTGGGTACCCAAGGCCCGGCACGCCCGGGCGGGTCGTAAAACGCCCGCAATTCGTCGGCGAAGTCCACGACGTTGTCGCTGTACCAGATCGAGTGCCCGGCCAATTCGCCGCTCGCCGCATCGCGGGTCGCTTCGATCATCGCCAACACGTCGGCCAGCGGCGTATCGCTGCCCGAGCCGTTGAAGCGGAGACCGATGACGCCGATGTCCTCCCGCCCGGTCGAGGTGAACGGAGAGACGTTGCTGGGCAGCGACGCGTTGAAGCTGGCGATCGAAGGCCGGTAGACCTGCGGGACGACCTCGTCGAAATAGCCCTGCGCGACCCACGTCGGCCAGTCTGCGGTGAGTTGCTGCTGTGAGAAGCCGTTAACCGCCGGGGCCAGGCCGATGGAGATGTCCGGATCGACGGCGCGGACGGCGGTGTGCAACTCGTCGACAAACGCCGCGAGCGATTCGTCGCGGACCACGTCCAGCCACTGCTCATACGCGTTGGTGCCGACCGGGACGTCGAAGCCGGCTCGGGCGTTGACGGCGGCCTGGGTCGCCGGGCCGTAACCGAGTGTCGTCGGCCACGCGAGCCGGTCGTCGAACTGGATGCCGTCCAGGTCGAGCCCGCGGATCGAATCGACGACCAGATCGACCAGGAAGGTCCGGACCTCGGGGATCGCGGGATTCATCCACTGGAAGCTGGTTTGCGAGTTGGTGAATCGGCCGGACGCGTCTTGGAGCAGCCAGCCGCGGTCGTCCGCGGCGCGGGCGAAGCTGCCGTTGGGCACCGTCGTGTTGGCCCCGGCGAAGCTGGCGGCGAAGCCGTACTCGAACCAGGCGACCGCGGCCAGGTTTTGGCGGTGGGCCTGGATGACCGCGCGTTCGAGGACCTGTCGATTGGCCGAGGAAGAGCCGACGACATCGTCCCAAGCGTCGGACTGGAACTGCGGAAAGCCGTTCTTCCAGGACTCGATGTAGGCGGTGTTCAGGCCCGTTTGGCGGAGGATTTCGAAGATCCGCTCGTTGTTGACGCCGGAGCTGATGTGGTCGACGCCGGTGGTGGTCAGCCAGGTCCCGCGGACTTCGGCGGAGGCACCCGTAGCCGAGGCGGCCACGACGACGGCGGTTAAGATTTGACGATTTCCGCGTTTAAGACACTTCATGATTCGCGGGCTCGGGGCGGGGGAGGGCAGAAATCGTGCGGCGAGCGGAAAGATTGGTTTCCGCGAAGGGGGGGTATCGTTATATTACCTTGATGGGAAGTATTCGCCTAGGTCTTATAGGTTGCGGGGGCATCGCCGGAGCTCATGCCGGGGCGGTCGCGTCGCTGAAGCAAGGCTTGGCCAAGGCTAATCCCCAAGCGCCTGTGGTCCAAGACGTTTCGGTCACCGCGGTGGTCGATCCGGTCGCCGAGGCCCGGCCGCCGTTGGCGGAGAAAACCGGCGCCCAGGCGTTCGCGACCCTGGAAGACCTGCTCGCGGCGCGAGCGGCGGGCACGGTCGCGGTCGACGCGGCGGTGCTCTGCGTGCCGCCGTCGTGCCGGATCCCGCTGGTCGAGGCGGCGCTCAACGCGGGCTTGGCGGTGCTCGCCGAAAAGCCGCTCGCCCATACGGTGCGGGAAGCCGCCGCGCTGGTCGCGCTCGCCGAGGGGCACCCCGACCAACTCACCGCGGTCGCCTATTGCCACCGGTTTACGCCCGCGCTGGTCGAGATGAAACGCCTGCTCCACGCCGGCAAGGTCGGGGCACCCGTCCGCTTCGAAAACCATTTCGCGTGCTGGCACCCGACGCTGCAGACCAAGTGGATGTCCGACCCGTCGATCTCTGGCGGCGGCTCGCTGGTCGACACCGGCTGCCACAGCCTCGATCTGCTCGGCTTCCTCGTCGATGGCCTCGACCGGGTGAACGTCCGGGCCGTGTCCCTGAACCACCAATGGGAGGGCCGCGGCGACACGAACGCCACGATGCTCGTTGACGCGACGCTTGATCGAGACCGCTTCGCCGGTGTGATCCACTCCGGATGGTGCGAGGCCGACCGCTTCACCGTGTCCATCACCGGCACGCGCGGCACGCTCGCGTACGACTTCCTCGACCAGCCCGAAGTGCTCCGCTTTACGCCCAGCCACCCCGACGCCGGGCAGCCCGAAGCGATCACCGTCGAGAACCACGACGTGCGGTTCGTCCGGCAGCTCGCGGCCTTCGCCCACGCGTTCGTCGAGGGCGGTCGGGCCGGCCTCCACGAAGCCCACGGCTTGGCGAGCTTCGGCGAGGGTGCCGCCGTCGCCCGGCTGGTGCAGGACGCGTACGCCGCCGCCGAAGCCGCGCCTTCCAAGCCCGCGCCCGCGCCCGCGCCCAAACCTGTGGTCGCCGCCGACGTCCCGGCCCCCAAGCTCCAGCGTGGCCGCCGGCCCGGCAAGCCCGCCAACGCCTGAGTCTCGCGTTTCCCGAAACCCCGCTCAGCCGGGCTAAGCTCCGCGGTTTTCGCCGTCCGCCCGTGTTTTTTGCCTGAGCCTTCCGATGACTCACTCCACGCTCGACCCGCTCCGACTCGGCATCGTCGGCCTCGACTCTTCGCACGTCCCCGAATTCACCCGTCGCATCCACGCCCTCCGCGACGCCGGCGACACCAGCTGCACCGTCACCCAGCTCTGGACCGACGGCGACCACCACATGCCGCCCGAAGAGGTCGCCAAGTGGCGCGAAGACATCTTGGGTATGGGCGTACGCGAGGCCGGCACGCTCAACGCGCTGCTCGACGATGTCGACGGCGTCTTGGTCCTCGCGGTCAACGGCGCCCAACACGAAGCCCTCGCCGCCGAGGCGTTGAAGCGCGGCCTGCCGACTTACATCGACAAACCGCTGGCCAACGATCTCGAATCGGCCCGACGCATCCTCGCCGCCGCCCGGTCGGGCAACGCTCGCTGCTATTCCGCGTCGTCGCTTCGCTTCGCCACCGAACTCGACCGGGTGCCCCGCTACACGCTCGGCGATCTCGTGGCCATCGACGCCGTCGGCCCCGGTGAACTCAACGACGCGATGCCGCGTCTGCTGTTCTACGGCGTGCACACCGTCGAGATGGTCGACGCGCTCTGGGGCCCGGGCGTGACCCACGTCCGGGCCGACCAAGGCGACGACCGCGACACGATGCAGCTCCGCTACGCCGACGGCCGGTACGCCCACCTCCGCCTCGAACGCAAGGGCGGCTACGACTTCGCCGCCACGCTGCACGGCACGCAAGGCGTCCATCATTTCAAGGTCGATTTCGCTCCGGTCTACGGCCGGCTCGTGCAGGGCATGGTGCGTTTCTTCGAGGGCGGTGACGCCCCCGCCGACCTGCGCGACATCGTCGAAAACCTCGCGGTGATCGAATCCGCCCACCGCTCGCTCGAGCGGGGTGGGGCTTGGATCGACGTGCCCGCGGTCGACTGAATCTCCTCGCCGCGTTTCGGCCTGGTCGCTTATACGATCAGGCCAACCCCGCTCCGCCCGTAAAATGCACTCATGCTCCGGCTTCGAACCTTCACCACCCTGCGTTTTGGCGTTTCCGCGTGCTTACTGTTCGTCCTGACCGGTTGTTCGCCCAAGGTCTGCACCGGCTACCACGTCGAGGACCCCGTCACGCCTTCGCCGATCGTCGCGCCGACCAAGATGACGATGGACCAAGCGTTGTCCCGCCTCGACGCGGCCGACGACTGGACGACGCACCCGCCGTTGAACCTGCCGCGCCACCCGGCCGAGAAATATCTGGAAGGTTGGGTGATCGTGCTCGACCCCGGGCACGGCGGCAAGAGCCTCGAAACGCCCGGTTGGAAGACCGGCCCGACCGGCGTCCGCGAGGCCGAGATGAACCTCCGCGTCGGGCTGATGCTCCGCGAGCTGCTCGAAGACGCCGGCGCGATCGTGGGGATGACCCGCACCGAAGAAGTCAGCGACATCGCCGACGACCGCATCGGCAGCTACGACCACGGGCAAGACGCCGACCCCAACGACCCGGCCAACTGGGGGACCCTCCAACGCCGGGCCCACTTCGCGAACACGTTCCCGCGTCCCGAAAACGCTCGGCCCGGCGGCGTGCCCGACGGGAAGGGCGGCTTCATGGGGGCCGACCTGTTCATCTCCCTGCACCACAACGCCAGCAGCAGCCCGAAGTCCAACTACACCACCATGTGGTTCCACGGCCCCGCCGAGGACGCCCTGATCGAACTCGACGCCGCCCGGCACCTGGCTCGTGAGGTGGGGTACGCCCTGCGTACCGACGTCGGTCTGACCTCGCCGGTGATGAACGACCAGCAGATGTTCCCGACCGGCTTCGCCGTGCTGCGTCACGCGACGGTGCCGGCCGTGCTCACCGAATCCAGCTTCTTCTCCAACCCCAAAGAAGAACAACGCCTCGACGATCCCGGCTATCTCCTGCGAGAAGCCCACGCGATCTATCGCGGGTTGTGTGAGATGGCGTATGCGGGGCGGCCGACGCAGAGTTTGCCGGAAGTCCAAGCAACCGCGATCGGCTTAGTCGTGAAAACCGAATTAAGCGACGGCCAGCCGGCCTGGTGGGGGCATGATCTGGGTCGTGTCCTGCCGGAGAGCGTTGCCATCGGATTGGACAATCTGCCGAACAAGTCGCCGGCTCGTCATGGCGAACTGACTCCGACCGAGCAAGAGCCGCGTACCGAGATGTTGGAGTCTGTGCTTCTGGTTGGTTCCGGCGGTACGGCCGAGATCGGTTGGAATGAACTGGAGTTTCAAACTCATGAAGACGGCACGCGTACCCATGAACGTGTGTTGACCATCCAACACCAAAATTTCCTGAAAGCTCACAACTGGCCGCAGCGTTACGCGGTGGCGTTGAAGTGGGAGCCTGGCGCGGATTTGCCCGAGGTCGTGTCGGTCACGCCGCTGGGGGCGCGGCGCTGAATTCTGCTCCTCTCCCCTCCCTCCGGGAGGGGCCGGGGGAAGGTGCTCGGTGAGCACCCGCTTGGTGGTTACCGCGTGATGATGAAAGCCATTACGAGCACCCTCCCCTAACCCCTCCCAGAGGGAGGGGAGTATTTCGCCTTTTTGTGGTAACCACCGCGGGATCGACTTCGGATCCGCCGTCCGAGCGGGATTCCGGGCATGTGGGGGATGGTGGCTCGGGCGTTTAGGTGGATTGACGGCGAGTCGGCCGAAGCGGGGCGATAGAAAAAAGCGTGCATTTTCCCCAACGGTTCTATAACCTGTAAAAGTTTCCGGTCCGCGTCGTGGCGTGTCTTATCGCGTCGATGGGCCGTCGGTTTCTTGAGATTGGGTTTTACCTGGGCAGGCTCATGAGTCCAACGCGACGACAAGTCGGCGGCGTACGGCGTGCGGGCGCGGTCGCGCTACTCGCCGCGGCGTGCTTGGGGTCGGGCCCGAGTTTGTCGGCCGAACCGATCGTGCTGACCCCGATCGAGCGGGCCACCGAGCACGGCCCGATCCGCGGGTGGGCGGCAACGGTGGATTTGTCCGCCCCGGGCATCGAAGTCGTGGTCAGCGACGCCGACGGCGACGACGATCTGGACGACGCGGACACGCATTTGGCCGAAGGCGCGGAGGTGGTGCTGACGCCGATGGATTCGTTCGTCGCGCGGACCGGCGTGGCCTTGGCGTTCAACGCTAATTTTTTCGCGTGGAAGCAAGACGCCTACGGAAACAAGACGCAGGCGGACATCATCGGGCTGTCGGTGAGCGACGGCGAAGTCATTTCCACGCGGCGAAGGTTTGACGATCATTCGCCCGATCCCGTTCTGCTTTTTCATGCGGGAGGTCGCGGGGCGGTGACCCGCGGGCCCGGCGAGCCGGGCCCGCCGATGGGTGATTCGTGGGACGGCGTGGCGGGCATCGGCCCATCGGGTACGAGCGATGTCCCCGGCACGCTGCTGGTCAAAGACGGCGAGAACCTTGGCCACTCCGCGCGGGTTCAGCCGCTCAACCGTCACCCGCGGACGGCGGCGGGGGTGAGCGAAGACGGGATGACGCTGTACGTCGTGGTCATCGACGGCCGGCAACTCGGGCACAGCGTGGGCGCGACGCTGCCGGAGGTCGCAGGCTTGTTGATCGAACTCGGCGCGGACGACGCGGTCGCGCTGGACGGCGGGGGCAGCAGCAGCCTGATCGGTCGCGCGGGGCACGTCGTCGAAGCCTTCCGGCATCGGGCGGACCCCGATGGGGACGGCTGGGTGACGAACCGGCCGAGCGATGGTCGTTATCGTCCCGTAGCGAATCAGGTGGGCCTCCGGTTGGCGGGGGCGCGTTACGGAGCGCCGCCGCCGTTCGTTCCGGGAGCCGAAGATGTGTTCAGCGGTGGGAAGCCGCTGGGCGGGGGTGAGCCTGGGGGGCCGGGAAGCGCGGAGTTTTCTCGGGATTTGGAAGGCAAAGAGAGAGCCGAAGCACCGTTGCAGGAGTCGCCATGACCCGTTCACCCGCCCGTTCCACTTCGTCCGATGCCGCCGACCCGCTGGACGCGGTCAAGGCCCAGCCGGGTCGGCCGCTGTACAAGATCGTCAAGCAGTCGCTGATCGACGCGATCGAAGCGGGCACGTTCAAGCCCGGCCAGCGGCTGCCCAGCACCAAGGAGATCAGCCGGCAGATGTCGGTGTCGCTGGTGACGGCACACCGCGCGTTGCAGGAGCTGGTGACCGGCGGGGTGTTGGAGCGGACGCAGGGCCGGGGCACGTTCGTGATCGAGCGTAGCCGACGCGCGGCGCCGCGGTATCGGTTGGGCGTGTGGATGCAGCCCGAGGCGTCGATGGCCGACTACTACCACTCGCAGCTGTTCGAGGGCATGCGGCAGGCGGCGCAGGATCGGCAGGTCGAGTTGATGGTCACGCGGATGCGGCAGGACCCCACGGCCGGGGCGGACGGCGTGCTGGTGATCAACCCGACGACGCAGAGCTTGGCGCAGGTGACCGACCGGCTGGGCAAGGACCAGGCGGTCGCGGTCGTGGGTGCCAGCGCGTCGGTCGACGGGGTGGCGAGCTTCGACGTGGACAACCGTGAGTTGGCCAAGCAGGCGGTGACGCATCTGCACCGGTTGGGGCACCGGCGGATCGCGTACGTCGGCGGGGCGAGCGAGCTGCCCAACTCGCTGGACCGGCGGGAAGGCTTCGTCGAGGCGTGCAACGCGCTGGGGTGCGGGGCCGACGGCTGCCCGGTCTTCGAGGCGGCGGCGTGGCAGCTGGACGCCAAGGAAAAGATGGACCTGTCCCGCCTGCTCAACGGCAAGAACCGGCCGACCGCGGTGTTCGCCGGCGGGTACTACCTGGCGTTGGACCTGTACGAGGTCGCGAGCGGGCTGGGGATGAAGGTGCCGGACGACCTGAGCGTCGTGGGCGTGGACAACCCGCCCAGCTCGGCGTATCTGTCCCCCGCGTTGACGACGTTTGCGCAGCCGCTGATCGAGCTGGGCAACCAAGCGGTCAACGCGGTGGTGGAGCACCTGCTGCGCGACGACGACGGCCCGCACGACCACATCTTGCGGGCAGAGTTGTTGATCCGGGCGAGCTCGTCGGCGCCGCCGGCGTGAAAAACGCAGGAAAGATGTGCCGGCATTCATGACGCTCTGCCGCTCTCCTGCGCTTTTTGCGTTTCACGAAATCCCTGCGTTTCGCCGCGGCGAGCGTTAGCTTGCCGCGATGTCCGAGTTGCACGTACCCATCCTCATCGTCGGCGGCGGCGTCGGCGGATGCGCCGCGGCGTTGGCGGTGGCCCGCAACGGGGGGCGGTGCCTGCTCGCCGAGCCGACCGCGTGGGTCGGCGGGCAGTTGACGGCCCAGGCGGTGCCGCCGGACGAGAACCCGTGGGTGGAGCCGGCTAAGTACGGGTTGGATGCCTCGAGCCAGTTCCGCGGCGCGAACGCGTCGTACGCGGACTATCGACAGCGGGTGCGGGCTCATACGAAGTCAAAGCGGGCGCTGACCGATGCGGCGAAGAGCGACATGCTGCTGAACCCCGGCGGCGGGTGGGTGTCGCACCTCTGCCACGAGCCGCGGATCGGGCACACGGTGTTGCGGGCGATGCTCGCGGAATTCGGCGAGCAGATCGACGTGCGATGCGGATGGTTTCCGTTGCACGCCGATCGGAGCGGGTCGCGGGTGCGCAGCGTGCGGTTCAAGGTGCACGATCCGGATACCTCATCGTTTGCGGGTTGGTCGGGCGAAGGCGACGTCGACGCGTCGGGCACGGTGCAGGTCATGGCCGACGTGGTGCTCGACGCGACGGAGCTCGGCGAGCTGTATCCGCTGCTTCGGCTGCCGCACCGCATCGGCGCGGAACATCGTGATGCGTTCGGAGAGTTGCACGCCCGGCCGGACCGCGCGGTCGTGGAAGATCAGCAAGCGATTTCTTGGTGTTTTGCGTTGACGCACGAGCCGGAAGCGGATCACGTGGGCGATGCGCCGGCGGATTACGAGGCGTGGAAAGCGTTCGTGCCGCAAATCGTGGACCCGCTCGGCGATGCGACGCAACACGGGCCTTGGACCGGGCCGCTGTTTTCGTGGCGGGTGCCGGGCCACGCGTCGGGCGAGCCCTTGGACCTGGCGATGGTGCCTTGGCCGGACGAGCCTGGGGCGGGGCGGTTGGAGATGTGGCGGTACCGGCGGATCGTGGACGCGGCGCAGCACGCGGACGCCACCCCGGACGTCAGCGTGATCAACTGCGTGCAGATGGATTTCTTTCGGATGCCGCTGCTCGTGGGCGTCGGCGACGCGGTGGACGGCAACGTGTTCACGCAGAGCGTGTCGGACCCGGAGGTGTTCACGGAGAGCCGACGGCAGAGCGCCGCGTTCCTGCATTGGATGCGCGTCGATGCGCCGCGCCACGGCAAGGGCGACCGCCGGGGCTATCCCGGGTTGCGTTTGCGGGGCGAGGAAATTGGGACCGAAGACGGTTTCGCGTTGACGCCGTACATCCGCGAGGCGCGTCGGCCGGTGTGCCGTGCGACGTTGACCGAGGCGCACGTCGGGGCCGAGCAGCGGTTGGCCGCGGGCTACGCGGCGCTCGACGAACCCAGCGCCGTGCTGAACACGCCGACGCCGGGCTGCGAGGTGTTCGAAGACGCGGTCGCGATCGGGTACTACCGGCTCGACCTGCACCCCAGCGCCGCGGGTCGGGGCGGGATGTACGCGGCGTGCTGCCCGTTCCAGGTCCCGCTGGGCGCGATCCTGCCGACCGAGACCTCGAACCTGATCGCGGCGGGCAAGGCGTTGGGCGTGACGCACATCACCAACGCGGCGACCCGGCTGCACCCGGTGGAATGGGCCGTCGGCGAGGCGGCGGGCACGCTCGCGGCGCTCGCGGTCGCGCGGGGCGAAACGCCGGCAGATTTTCACGGCGACGCCGCCCGGACCGCCGAATTGCGATCGGCGCTGCGTCTACATGGGGTGTCACTGGCCTGGCCTTGGGACGCGGAATTCGTATAAGACCACAAATCTTGCATAAGACCCCTTGCGTTGTGCGGCCGGATGGTTATCTTGTGGCTGGAGGTAGCGCATTTCTCGCGTTTCCGCAACGCACCCTGACCCCGATCCGTTCATTTCTCATCCAGGAGACGAAAGATGACTCGAAGCGATATGCCATGGAAAACGTTCTCGGCCGCCGCCCTCGTGACCGCCGGTCTGGCGATGCCCGCGTCCGCGGCGTTGAACGATCTGCAAGCGCTGACCAGCTTCTCCGGCGACGGCTGGCTGTCCCCGGCCGAAGCGGGCGGCGACCTGGCCTCGGCGAACCTCGTGCGTTCGATGGCCTTCAACTCCGCCACGGGCAACGTCCTGTTCGTCGATCGCAACACCGTCGAAGCGATCAGCGGCGAAACCGGTGCCGTGGTGTCGACTTTTGACAACACCGGCGTCGGCGGTGGCACGTTCAACCTCAACGCCCTGGGCGTCACCGACGACGGCGTGGTCTACGCCTCCAACCTCACGACCAACTCGACCACCAGCCCGCTGCGGATCTACCGCTGGGCGGACGAATCCTCCGTGCCCACGGCCTACTTCGTCGGCGACGGCGGGGCCCCCGCCGCGGGCGTTCGCCTCGGCGACGCCTTGGAAGTGGACGGTCCGGACGCCACCGGCCAGATCGCCGCGGGCTTTAGTGGTGCCGTCGGCTTCGGCGTGATCCCCACCGGGGCCGCCACCCCCGCCGCCACGGGCGTGTCCTACGCCGGCACCGCACCCAACGCCGGCGACTACCGCCTGGGCATCACCTTCGCCGACGCCGACACCGTTCTGGGCACCCAGGGCACCAGCCGCCAGATCACCACCTTCACCGGCTCGGCCGGCGTGCTGGACGCCACGGTCGCGTTGACCTCCGCCTCTGAACGCGGCATGGACTACGCCGTGATCGACGGCGAGGCCTACCTGGCCACCATCGACACGGTCAGCAACCTCGTCCGCCTGTACGACGCTACCGACGTGGAGAACCTCGTTCTGCTGGATAGCGAGAACCTCACCACCTCGACCGCGAGCAACGGCAACGGCACCTCCGCCGTGTCGTTCGGCGTGCTCAACGGCGATCCCGTGCTCTACGCCCTGAACACCAACAACGGCATCCAGGCGTTCAGCGTCGTGCCCGAGCCCGCGACCGCCGCGTTGTTGGGCCTGGGCGGCTTGGCGATGCTCCGCCGCCGGGGTGCCTAAGCTCGTTCATCTTGTTTGCACCCATCCACACCGCCCCGGCCGCGTTGGCTGGGGCGGTGTTTTTTTTGGCGGTCGCCGGAGGGTGTTTGGGGAAGTGCGGGAGGCGTCCTCGGATTGATATAGTCTTATGCTTTAAATTATAGGTTTTTGCTTTTATTCTTGCGTAATTTTGCGGAGCGATCTACATTGCATTCGCCTGTGATTCACGCGTTGCGAAGCAGCGATGGGGAACCGTTCGCTTGACGCCTGGCGTGGCGTAGATTTGCTGCGATGCGGCGCCCGTGCCCCTTCCGTTTTTCCTTTCCCGGAGATGTAAAGATGAAGACCCGTGCCTTGCTTTTGGCCCTGCCCGCCGCGGCGCTCACGTCGTCGGCCTTGCCCGCGTCCGCCCAAGTGACGCTGACCGAGATCGCCCGTTTCGACACGTTCCAGTCGGCCAGCGCCAATCCCGACGGTTCGGGCATCAACGCCGAGTTCATCGGCGCGCTGACGTCGGTCGCGTGGGACGGGCAGCGTCTGTTCCTCGGCGGCATCGACGGCTTGGGCACCGGCGGCACGCCGGGCATCGTCGAGGTGCTCAACGCGGGCGACGCGTCGGGCCTCACGTTCGTGAACGGCGAGCAGCAGGCCGGCGAGATCACGTCCACCGACGTGCAGTTCGGCACCCCGTTTGGCCAAAACTTCGGGGGCGCGTTCCAAGGCTACTTCGGCCTGGACCTCTCGGCCGATGGCACGCTGGTCGGCGCGTTCGACTTCGGCGGCGCCGGCTCGTTCACGGGCGACGACCTGAAGATCTTCGACATCTCGTCCGGCACGCCCGTGCGGTTAGACAACCCGGCGGTTGATGATGGCGCTCGTTTCCCCGCCGGCCCCGCGATCGACCCGGGCTTCCAAAACAATGGCGTCAGCGCCGGCCCCGCCGCGATCGTCTTTTCCAATACCAACGGCCGGCAGCTCTACAGCTCGACGGACGGTTCGATCGTGACCGCCTTCGCCGACGGCTTCCCGGTCGTGCCCGAGTTGGGGCTAGGCGACCCGTCCACCACGCTGCACCGCGACCTCGAGTTTGCCGCCAACGGCGACGCGTACATCCGGGCGGGCAACCTGCTTCGTTACGTCGATCGCACCGGCGACGAGACCGCCGAGCAAGCGGTCAATATCGGCGACCTGCCCGTCGGCCTGTTCGTCTCGGCGCAAAACCTCGAGTACGCCGAGATCGCCGGAGCCGAAGACCTGATCGTGTTGAACAGCCGGTCCACCTTCTCCGCGAACCCGATCATCGACAACCTGCAGTTCTTCGATCCGTCGGGCAGCGCCAAGAGCGTCACCGTCGATTTCCTCGACGACCCGGACAACGAAGGCTTGGACTTGATCCCCGGCAACGGCGGGGCGTACGACTTCGACTACGACCCGGTCACCCAGACGCTCGCCGTCTCCGACTTCTCGAACAGCTCGGTCTACATTTTCCAGGTGGCCGACGCCAGCGCCGGCGACCTGGACGGCTCGGGCGTGGTCGACGTGCTCGACATCGACGTCGTGTCCCAGCTGGTGGGCACGTCCGTGGTCAACGGCCCGGCGGCGGCCGACGACATCGATTCGGACGGCGTGTACACCCGCGCCGACGTCCTGAGCTTGTTGGACGTGGCGGGCGTGCTGCTGGGCGACGTCGACTTCTCCGGCAACATCGAGCAGGCCGACCTCAACGCCGTGCTGAACAACTGGGGTTCGTTTACCTCGAAGTACAGCGAGGGCGATTACGACGGCTCGGGCCAGGTCGAGCAGGGCGACCTGAACATCGTGCTGAACAACTGGGGCTCGTCGTTCGAGCCGATCTTCGAAGGCTTCGCCGTTCCCGAGCCCGCGACCGCCGCGCTGCTGGGCCTGGGTGGCCTGGCGCTGCTGCGTCGCCGTGTGGCGTGAGACCGACAAGACTCCCGCTCCGCCGCGGTTAGCGCCGCGGCGGGGCTTTGCTCCGACCCCGATCCTTGCGAGTTTGAACATGTTGACGCCCTCAACCGTCGCCCGCCGTGCCGCCTTCACGCTCATCGAGCTGCTGGTGGTGATCTCGATCATCGCGCTGCTGATCGGCATCCTGTTGCCCGCGTTGGGGGCGGCGCGGGAGACCGCCCGGCTCAGCCAATGTGCCAGCAACCAACGGCAGATCGCCATCGCGTTAAATGCTTACGCCACCGACGAGAGAGACAAGTTCCCCGCGCATAATTTTGCCGGGATCGAGTGGTACGAGCGAGACGTGATCGGAGACTATTTGCCGGGAGATATCGAGCCGGGCGTCGATACCATCCTCGGGGGCGTAATGGCCTGCCCCAGCGAAGACGAAGCCGGCCGAAGCTACGCGATGAATTTGTTCGGAAGCGGCGCGTGGTACGGCGCCGCGACTCGGAAGGACTCCGGAGGTTTGCCGGACGAAACCCAGGCCGTTCCCGGCTCGGGCTCCTCCGCTCCGAGGAGCTTCGTGAGATTGTGGGACCTGAATTCCGGTCCCGTTTCGAACTTGATTTTGACGTCGGAGACGTTCCCGGTGAATGTCGTCGACGGCCAGTGGGTGAGCCCCTCGACGATCGGCGGCTGGGCGGGCGTGATCGGGACGCGTAACGGCCCGGCTCAGTTGTTGACGGGCGCTATCCCGGGAGGCCGGACCATCGGCGGTTCCGTCACCGGGCCGGAACGCTCACAGATTCCTGCACGCTACGGTCTTCCTCCGCGGGGCGCTTCGGAGCTCAACTGGCTGAACCACGGCACCGTGACGAGATCGCTCGAGGTCGACGGCGGCCGCGTCAACATCTCGTTCGCCGATGGCCATGTCTCGACGTTTCAACCCCGAGACCTGACGACCAATCCCAACGAGGCGGACAACCTCAGCGAACTGGTTGCGTTATGGACGCCGGACGACGACAGGATTCAGGAGTAGCTGGTCGGCGGTTTGGGCTCGGGCGCTCGAAGTGTCCGTGGCTGGGCCGTGGAATCTTCTGAAACTTATCCCGCTTCACCGCGGGATTTTGTTTAGGCTGGCCACGACACGCCGGTCGTTCGAACCGATCCCGTTCACGCACGAGGCGCCGCCCGCATGAACCCCACGCTGGCTACATTCACCGGTATCGATTGGGCGGTGCTGGTGGGCTACATGGCGTTCGTGTCGGTGCTGGGCGTGTGGCTGGCGGGCAAGCAGAAAGACATGCAGGACTTTTTTCGCGGCGGCGACAAGCTGCCGTGGTACGCGGTGTCGGCGTCGCTGATCGCCACGACGATCTCGGCGGTGACGTTCGTCGGCGTGCCGGCGGTGGCGTTTGCGGGCGACATGACCTACCTGCAGCTGGGCGTGATCGCGGGGCTGATCTCGCGGGTGTTCATCACGTTCGTGTTGGTGCCGGCGTACTACGAGAAGCGGGTCTACAGCCCGTACGACTACATGGGCGACAAGCTCGGCGGCGGGGCCAAGGGCGTGACCACGGCGTTGTTCACGCTGGGCGGGTTGTTGGCGCAGTCGGCGCGGGTGTATCTGACGGCATTGGTGCTCACGCTGGTGATGGCGGACCAGCTGGCGTGGGTGGAGGACGCGGTGGGGCTGAGCCCGCTGGCGACGTCGATCATCTTGATCGGGATCATCGCGGTGGCGTGGACGATGCTGGGCGGGATCGCGACGGTGGTGTGGACGGACGCGCTGCTGTTCCTGGTGTTCGTGACCGGCGGGGTGGCGGCGCTGTGGGTGATCCTGTCGGAGCTGCCGGGGGGCTGGTCGCAGTTTGTGGAGGTGGGCTCGGCGGCCGAGAAGTTCACGGTGTTCAACATCGATCAGGCGTTCAGCCTGGTCGAGCCGTACACGCTGGCGGCGGCGGGGTTCGCGGTGGTGGTGGGGAACATCGGGGTGTACGGCACGGACCAACTGCTCGCGCAGCGCATCTTCTGCTGCAAAGACCGACGCAACGCGCAGTACGCGATGATGAGCAGCTACCTCGCGGAGCTGGTGACGACGCTGATGCTGCTGGTGGGCGTGGGGCTGTTCGTGTTCTACACCGCGTTCCCGGAGCGGTTGAGCGGGGCGTTCGCGGCGCGGGTGGCGGAAGAGAACGACAAGATCTTCCCGGCGTTCATTTTGGAGCAGATGCCGGTGGGCGTGACGGGGCTGGTGATCGCGGGGATCTTCGCGGCGGCGATCTCGTCGTTGACGTCGATCCTGGCGGCGCTGGCGCAGACCACGATCTCGTCGGTGTACCTGCCGGCCCGCGCGCGGAAGCTGGGCGTGGACGAGGCGACCGAAGAAGCGTTGGCCGAACACGACCCGCGCGAAGGCAAGCGGATCGTCAACGTCTCGCGCGCGTGGATCGTGTTCTGGGGGGTCGCGTTGTGCCTGGCGGCGTTCGTGGTGGACGCGTTCAAGGACGCGACGGGCGTGCCGATCCTGGACCTGGCGTTGGCGTTGGCGAGCTACATCGTGGGCGGGTTGTTCGCGGCGTTCCTGTTGGCGTGGTTGCCGGTGAACGTGAACGGGCGGGGGCTGGTGTGGGCGGCGCCGTTGGGGGTGTTGGCGGTGTTCGCGTGTCGGTTCCATGAAGATTGGGCGCTGGTCGCGTGCG
Organism: Planctomycetota bacterium; assembly: GCA_039180415.1. Classification (GTDB taxonomy): domain Bacteria; phylum Planctomycetota; class Phycisphaerae; order Phycisphaerales; family Phycisphaeraceae; genus CAZIXN01. Next base: position 61,330 of record JBCDDH010000011.1, read on the forward strand.
GGGTGGGGGTGGCGGCGTTGGTGGTGATGTGGGTGGCGCGGGCCCTGGCGGCGGAAGCGACGGGTCCGGGCGTGCGGACCAAGCGCTTGTGGAACACGGGGTGGCTGGTGCTGGGCGCGGCGGGGGTGATGGCGATCCAGCAGTTCGGATACTTCCACGCGTACGACGGCGAGAACGTTGTGATGGTGTATCCGGATATGGTGGACGACGCGGGGGAGCGGGTGTTGGACCCCGAGGCGGAGCCGGTGATGTTGACGCACCCGATCACGGACGAGGCGCTATTGGGGGAAGACGGGCGGCCGCTGCGGGCGAGCGACGCGAAGCAGGTGGCGTTGAAGGATCTGGAAGCGGGCGAACCGAAAAAAGTATCGATCGCCTGGCCGTGGTACGCGCCGATCGGCGGGGGGTTCGCGTTGCTGTTCGGGTGGTTGTTGGCGGACCGACGGGACCCCGTGGGCGGCCGCGTTGAGGCGCCGGCGTCGAGCCCTCGGCCGGCGTTGAGCGCGGCGGCGAGCGCGGAGGGCGAGGCGTGAGCGACGCGATGGGCGAGTTCGAGTTGGTGATGCCGATGGCCGAGGCGATCGCGCTGGCGCGGACGTACGAGGTGCCCGAGCAGGAAGCGCCCGAGGGCGGCTGGTTGGACGACGACCTGGTGGACGTGACGGCGATCGACGACACGTTCCAGCTGGACGTGCGTTACGCGACGGACGACAACTTCATGGGTACGGCGGTGTACGAGGTGGCGGCCGCGGTGCTGCAGCGGCCGGTCGCCGAAGACCTCGCGCGGTGCAACGCGGAACTGAAGCAGTCGGGTTACGGGGTCGTGGTGTTCGACGGGTACCGGCCGTACTACCTGACGGTGGCGATGTACTTGGCGACGCCGGCTCCCTTGCGGGACGAGTTTCTCGCCAAACCGCGCCGCGGCTCGATCCACAACCGCGGCGCGGCGGTGGACATCGGCCTGTACCACCTGGACTCGGGCGAGCTGGCCCGGATGCCCAGCGGGTTCGACGAGTTCACGGACCGGGCGCAGTGGGATTACGCGGGCGGGCCGAAGGAGTTGCGGGACCGGCGGGACCTGCTGATCGCGGTGATGCATGACCACGGCTTCCGCGTGTACCGGGAGGAGTGGTGGCACTTCAATCACCCCGACGCGTGGCGGTATCGGCTGGGGAACGTGGCGTTGCGGGAGGTCGTGGGCGAGGTGCGTGCCCGCGGAAGCGGGCACCCCGGG
>JBCDDH010000012.1:0-57844 GCA_039180415.1 Planctomycetota bacterium
ACGGCTTCGTCTACGCCCTGCACAAGCACGACGGCAGCGTCGTCTGGGAACGGGAACTCAAGCCCGGCTTCTGGAAGACCGGCAAGGACTTCGTCACCCTCCTCGAAGGCAAGCACTTCCTGTTCGCCTGCGCGTTCGGCATCGTCTTCTGCCTGCGTAAAGACGACGGCTCGGTCGTCTGGCAGAACGAAATCAAGAAGCTCAAGCACGACGTGGCGTCGCTCGCCGTCGACGCCACGCTGCTCGCCGCGCAGCCCAACGCCCAGGGCTCCGACGCGGCGATCGGCGTGGACGGCGATTCCGGCAGCGACGGCAGCGGGGGCGACGGCGGCGGCGGCGACTGATCCCGCCAATCTCGGTACGCTGGCTCCATGATCCGCTCGATGACCGGCTTCGGCGACGCGGCCACACAGCACGACGGCGTCCACTACGCCGTAGAACTCCGCTCGCTCAACAACCGCTACTTCAAGTGCACCAGCCGCCTACCCGACGAGCTGGCCGGGCTCGAAGCCGAGCTGGAAGTCGCCCTGCGCAAACGCTTCGCCCGCGGGTCGTTCTCCGTCGCCGCCAAGCTCCGCGTCGGCGACGACACGACGCCTTCCGAGATCAACGACGACGCCCTGCTTGATTACGTCAACCACCTCGAAGCCCTCAAGGCCAAGCTCCCCGACAGCGCGGTGACGATCGACCTGACCCACCTGCTCGCGCTGCCGGGGGTGCTGTCGGGCACCGGCGACGCCCCGCAGCTCGACCTCGTCGAGCGGGCCCGCCCGGTCGTCCTCCAACTCGTGCAGGAAGCCAGCGACAAACTCGTCGCCATGCGGCAGGTCGAAGGCCAGTCGCTCGCCGTCGAGCTGCGCGAACAGGCCGAACGCCTGCTCACGCTGGTCGGGCAGATCGAGGCCCGCGCGCCGCACGTCGTCGAGGAATACCACGCCCGCCTCTCCCAACGCGTCGGCGAGCTCATGGCCAAGGCCCAGCTCCAGGTCTCCGAGCCCGACCTGATCAAAGAGATCGCCGTCTTCGCCGATCGCTGCGACATCCGTGAAGAACTCACCCGCCTCCGCGGCCACCTCGAACAATTCGAAACCGTCATCGCCGCCGACGACGGCGAGCCCGCCGGCCGCACGCTCGATTTCCTCGCCCAGGAGATGCTCCGCGAGGCCAACACCATCGGCAGCAAATCTAACGACGCCGACATCTCTCAGCGCGTCGTGCAAGCCAAGTCCATCGTCGACCGCATCAAAGAGCAAGTACAGAACGTCGAGTGACCCTTCGCCAACGCTCGCCGTTGCGCTGCCGCGGTGTGGGTCTCGCGGGCCATCCCGCTAAGCTCCCCCTATGTCCGAAGCGCCCCAAAGCGCCGCCGATCAAACTCGGCTCTCTGGCAACGGTGCCACCGCGCTGCCCTCGGGCCCCTCCGCCGCGCTCTCCGGCGCGGGCACCGGCGCGTCCGCCTCCGCGGCCCGCTCCGCGTTCGCCGCCGACGAGTTGGCCATCGTCCTCTCGCACTACCCCACCGGCATCCTGACCGAGGCCCGCGAGTTCGCCCGCGGCTCCCGCAAAGCCCCCAAGCTCCGCGTCAAAGCCAAAGACGGCGACTTCCTGCTCAAGCGCCGCGCCGCCGGCAAGGACGACCCGCGCAAAGTCGCCTTCTGCCACTCCGTCCAGATCCACCTCGCCGAACGACAGTTCCCCCTGCCCCACCTGATCGGCACGCTCGACACGAACAACTCGATGCTCAAGCACGACGGCAACACCTACGAGCTGTTCGAGTACATCAAGGGCACCGGCTACGACTTTTCCCTCGACGCCACCGGCGACGCCGGCCAGACCCTCGGCCTGTTCCACAAGCTCCTGCTCGATTTCACCTCCGACTACGACGCCGCCCGCGGCACCTACCACCGCAGCAAGTCCGTCCACCGCGCGATGCAGGCCCTGCCCGACACGCTCCAGCGCACCGCCCCGCCGACCACGACCGACGACGACTTCAAACGCCAGGAGAAGATCGGCAAGTTCCTCGCCGACGCCTACCTCGAAGCCGCCAAGCGCGTCGAAGACCAGGGCTATGCCGATTGGCCCCAACAAGTCGTCCACTCCGATTGGCACCCGGGCAACATGCTCTTCCGCGGCAGCCGCGTCGTCGCCGTGATCGATTACGACACCGTCCGCTTCGCGCCGCGCGTCCTCGACACCGCCAACGGCTCGCTCCAGTTCTCCATCCGCGGCGGGGGCGAAGACCCGTCCCAATGGCCCGACGACCTGGACGTCTCTCGCTACAAACGCTTCCTCCGCGGCTACGACGCCGTGCCCGACAACATGCTGACCAACGCCGAACTGCGCGCCGTCCCCTGGCTCATGGTCGAGGCGCTCATCGCCGAGTCGGTCATCCCCGTCGCCGCCACCGGGTTCTTCTCGCGTATGGCCGGCGGCAAGTTCCTCGAAATGGTGGTCCGCAAGGTCCAGTGGCTCCGCAAGCACGCCGACCAACTCGTCGAGGCGGTCGCGTGACCCGGGCCGCGCTCGCCTGCCTGATGGTTGCGCTGGCCGTTCCCTGGTCCGCCGCGCAGGTGGCGAGGCTGGCCCCGGAAACCTCGACGCCACCGGCCGACCCGAGCCCCGACACCCCCTCCCAACCGGGGCCCCAGGGCGAGCCAGAGCCCGCCGTCGCTCCCGTCGCGCCCGCGCTCGAAGCGACACCCGAGCCCCGCCCCGTCGATAAACTCATTGCCGTGCTCGACGCGCCGGACTGGCCGACCCGGCAGCGCGCGACCGAAGCCCTGATGGTCCTGCCCGACGCCTCGCCGCGGGTGCTCGCCGACGCGATCAACACGCACGGGCTGTCGATCGAGGCCGAGCTGCGGGTTCGCCTCGCGCTGCGACACCGCCTGCTGGCCGAGATGATCGCTCGGTTCCCCGAGCCGCCCGACGCGCAGACCGACGAAACGCAGTGGCGGTCGCTGCTTGCCGACGCCCAACGCCGGACGCCCGTCGAGGCCGGATCGCTGGGCATCAACCACGCGCCCAGCCCCGCGGACGCCATGCCGGAACGCGACGGCATCGAGGCGCTCGTGCTCGACACCCTGCCCGGCTTCCCCGCCTACCCCACGCTCCGCCCCGGCGACGCCCTCTTCCGCTTCGACGGCCGACCGATTCCTCCCGCCCCCCAACCAAATCAAGCCAACCGTCGCGCGGGCCAGCCCCTCATCGCCGCCCCGCTCAACACCCTCATCCAGCGCTACGCCCCCGGCGATTCCGTCACGCTCCACGTCGTCCGCGACGGCCGAGAACGCGAGCTCCGCGTCTCGCTCGGCAGCCTCCTCGCCCTCCGCGCGGTCTACAGCCGCGACACCCGGCCCACCGTTCTCACCCCGCCTTTCCAACAAGCCCTCGACCGCCGCCTCGACACGCTGCTCGACGACTGACCCGGCCCTTCGCATCACTCCAAAACGGAATGCGTCGCGCCAAGGACTTCGCTCAGACAACGGCCCCGAAACCGATCCCAAGACGGATGCCGGGAGCGTGCAAGGTTCCGGTAGCGCGCAGCCTCCTTCAGAATCGGAACCCGCGGGTTTCTGAAGGAGGCCGCGGCTTTAAACAAAGCCCACGCCGATCGGGCGTGGGCTTCGCAGAAGTCGAAGTTTGCGTTTGATCGGGCTCAGCCTTTCGCCGCGGCGTAACGCCGGCCGACCGCGTCCCAGTCGATGACGCTGAAAAAGGCTTCGATGTAGTCCGGCCGGCGGTTTTGGTAGTGGAGGTAGTAAGCGTGCTCCCAGACGTCCAGCCCGAGGATGGGCGTGTGCCCAGCGCCCTCGCCGCCGAAGGCCGGAGGCATGATGGGCGAGTCCTGGTTCGCGGTCGAGCACACGTGCAGCTTGCCCTCGGGCGAGACGCACAGCCAGGCCCAGCCCGAGCCGAAGCGCGTGGCTGCCGCATCGCTGAACGCCGACTTGAATTTGTCGAACCCGCCGAGTTCGGCGTCGATCGCCGCGGCCAGATCGCCGCCGACCGCTTTGCCGCCGGGCGTCATGACCGACCAGAACAGGTTGTGATTGAAGTAACCGCCGCCGTTGTTCCGCACAGCCCCCTGCTTATCCGTCGGGACTTGATCGAGATTTTTGAGGATATCCGCGATGTCCTGCTCCGCGAACGGCGTTCCCTCTACCGCCGCGGTCAACTTCGAGGCGTACGCCCCGTGGTGTTTGGAATAGTGGATTTCCATCGTCTTGGCATCGATGGCGGGTTCCAGGGCGTCGTAGGCATAAGGCAGGTCGGGGAGGGTGAAAGCCATAATTTTCCTTCACAAAGGTGGGTGTTGCCCGTGGATGAGCGATGCCGTGGCAGCAGGATGGTCCACATTTTCGGGCAAAAACGTTCACATCGATCACTCGCGTGGTCGATTTCCCCAGCCTAGCACCGGCGACCGGGGCCAATCAACCCACGAAATAGATTTCCGGCGTCGGTTGTGTGAATGTTGTTTACCCGGAAAACACCGAACAAAAAAACTTTTTTGACGTAAATCAAGTTAAGCGAACGACTTCAATGATCGCCAAAACGTTCAAAACACGTCAGAACGTGAAAAACGGTCAAAACGTCTTGACCGTTCACCCCCTCTTGGCGCAAACTGCTAGGGGAATATATCGATCGCGCGGCGGGTTACCCCTGATCGTCTCGATGGATTCCGGACTCATTTCCACCTCCGCAGTGAAGCCGCGGACCTCGCACACGAAGGCACGAAGCCGATGACCGCCACCCACGCAGACCACTCCCCCCTCGCCCAAGCCGCTCGCCTCCGGGGAGAACACGCCGCCGCCTCGGCCGCGCTGCCCCTCTGCCCCGAAGATCGCAAGCTCTTCGACGCGATCCTCGCCGACAAATACGACTACATGGACCACCCGCTCTTCGCGCTGCCCGCCGAGCAGGCCGAGGTCCAGATCTTCGACGAGCCGGACCCCATCGTTCAGCCGGATACCTCGTGGTATCACCCGGCCATGACTTGGATGGACGAACCCCGCCTTGGCAAATCGGCCACCAAGACGATGACCGCCGCCGAGGAGCGGGTCATTTTCGCTCAATACAACTACTGCCGCTTCCGCGTCGCCACGATCCGTGAAGACCTCGTCCACGAGCCAAACCCCGACGCCGACCGAGTCCGCACCATGCTCGATTGGCACCGCAAGGCTCGGGCCTATCGCGAGCAGATCGCCGGTCTGAACCTCGCGCTGGTGCTGGCCATGGCCAAGCGGGTCCGCGGCTTCGACAACGACTTCACCGAGATGATCTCCGAGGGCAACATGGCCCTGCTCCGCTCGGTGGACAAGTTCGACATCACGCGCGGCTTCAAGTTCAGCACCTACGCCTGCCGCGCGATCCTGAAAGCCTTCTCCCGCCAGGGCATCAAGCACACCAAGTACAAGACGATGTTCCCCACGGACTTCGACCCCAAGTACGAGAAGTCCAACTGGCAGGAAGAAAAGAACGCCGAGCACGAAAACGATCTGGTCGACGAGCTCAAGCGGATCCTCCACAACAACAAGGCCGAGCTCTCACCGATCGAGCGTGGCGTGATCGAGAAGCGCTTCGCCGTCGGCGACGAACCCAAGCTCGACAGCAAGGGCCAGCCCAAGCCCCTCACGCTTGAACAGGTCGGCCGGTCTATCGGCGTGACCAAGGAACGCGTCCGCCAAATCCAAAACAAAGCGTTGGAAAAAATCCGCCAACAGATCGAATCCGACCTGCTGCGGTAAACGGCTGCCTACAGTTGGCAACGGTTCGCGGAAGGTTCTGGCTCCGCGGCAAACCGATTCCGGGACGCACGGGAACCACTCCTTGACCTTGAAGCCCACGCTCACCTCGAGCGTGGGCTTCTTTTTTTCAGCGTGCCGCGGCGTCAGGCCGCGGTGAGATGTCGGTCGAGGTCCAGCGCCCGATCGAACTTCACGCCGATCTCGTACACGACCGCGCCGTCGTAGCCGACCATGCCGATGCGTCGGCACCACATCACGGCGGCGGGCACGATCGCGCCGAAGCCTTCGTCGGCCTCGAGCGCGAGAACCAGCCGATCGCCCTCGTCCAGCGGCACGCCGTGCAGCAGCGACACGCCCATGCTCGAGAGGTTGCGGCTGCCGACCTGGAAGGTGTGCGGGGTGTCGGCGTCGCTCTGCGGCTGGGTGCGCATCAGGCACTTGACCCGTCGGGCCGCACGCGGCTCGGCGCGGGTCGGCGCGTCGGGCTGCTTGGGCATCCGCTCAGGGATCAGGGCGGACTCGTGGTCGATGCGTTGGATGGCGGCGTGCCAATCGTCGTCGGATAGCAAGCCGATAGGCGGGGGCGTCATACGGAAATCCAAGTGGGGTAACGAAGCCCGCGGATCGGGCAGATGGGGTTAGCGGCTTGCCGGGGTCACGCCGCGTTCACAAAGCCCGACAAGTCGACGGGCTGGTCGAACTGCACGCCGACTTCGAAGTCCACGGGGTCTTCCCCGCTGCGTTCGATCGCCCGGCACCACGCGACCCGCCCACCCAGCACCAGGCCGGGCCCGGCGATCGGCTGCAGCGCCACGGTGCACCGCACGCCCTGCCGGAGCTTGCGGGAGTGCACGAAGCCGATGCCGCCGCCACCTACGTTGCGGGTGCGGACGACGTAGGTGCCGTGGTCGTCGGCGGGGTTGTCGGGGTTGCCCAGCCGGATCATGCAGCGGAAATCGCCGGCCACGCGTTCGTGCTCACGCTCCCCGGTGGCGTCGGAGCCGCCGCCCGCGAAGTTGCCGTCTTCGTCGCCCTGCTCGATGCGCTTGAGCATGGACAGCCACTGGCGGTCCGACACCCACAGCCGCAGCGTGTCGGGTTGCCCGAAGCCTTCGCCGAAATCGAAGTCGCGTTCCTCGGAAGTCGTAAGTTGCAGCATGCCGGTCCTCGGGGTGCGTGGCGGGAGCGCGGCAGATCCGAAGCGGACACGCCGGCTACGGGACGTCGGCAGGATTCACGCGAGGCTGTAAGTCGAAACGGACCTTGCGGCGGTGGGCGGCGTCGCGATTCTGGTTGTTCGGGTCGTACGGCCTGGGCGACCGCACGCTCAGTCCCACCACCAAAGCGGGTCCCAATCGAGACAGCCCAGGAAGAACGGAGTCATGCTCAAGAAGAGCAGCAGCAAGGCCGGGATCGCCACCAGCCGATCGCGAGGGCCAGGCGGGTCCGCCAATCGGCCGGCCGCAACGAGGAGGAAAACCGCCATCGTCACGACCGAGACGACCCAAACGAGGTAATAGCCGAGCATCGGGTACTCGAGCCGCTCGATCATCCACGCCGCGATCGGCCCGACAGAGTCTTCCCACGGCCGGTCGCGGTACGTGCTCGGCGGATACCCGAGCTTCCACCGACCGATCAGCCACGCGCCGCCCGACAACGACAGCGGGATCGCCTGCAGGGTGCCGAGCACCGCGACGCACCCCCAGCCGCGTCGCCGCAGGCCGCGCGAGGCGTCGAGCGCTGCGAGGAAGCTGCGCGGTTTGTCCGGGTCGAACGCGGCGCCGCACTCCGGGCACTTGTTCGGATCGTCGCCCAAGCCGCGCAGGTCGTACATGCATCGCCGACAGAACACGGGGCCGCTCCGTGATTTGGATCTTTAGAGATCACTCGGGCAGTTGAAGCTCCGCCAGCGCCGTGGCCGTGTCTTCCCGGAAGCGGAACACGGCGTCTAGACCCGTGGTCAAGAACACCAGCCACACCTGGTCGCTCGGGGCCGCCAGCACCAAAGACGCCGACTCTTCCGCGAGTCGCTTACGCAGCCGCAACAGCCTGGCCAGTGTTGAAGAAGTGACGCTGGGAACGCCCGACAGGTCCACGACCACGTCCGGCATCCGCGACTGCTTCCGCAACGCCGCGTCGAGGTTGTCCAGGTCTTCGGTGAGATCGGGCTCACGCGAGAGGGCCAACATCCAGATCCGATCCGACCAGCGTTCGACGGGCATTCGGTCAGCATACCTTCGGGCGGGGATCCACGATCCCGCGGGGCTACGCGTCGGCTTCCGGATCGCCGTCGTCGCGGACGGGGGCGACGGAGGCGAGGGTGTCGCCGTCCTTGACGCCGATCACGCGGACGCCAGCCGAGTCGCGGTGGGTCTGGCGGATGTCGGCGCAGCGGGTGCGGACGATCATGCCCTGCGTGGTGATGAGCATGACGTCGTCGGCTTCGGTAACGCGGCGGATGGCGACCGACGGGCCGTTGCGGTCGGTGGTCTTGATGTCGCGCCGGCCCTTGCCGCCACGCGACTGCGGGCGGGTGTTGCCGTCCTCGCTGCGGACGAGGTACTCGATAAGCGGCGTTCGTTTGCCGAAGCCGTTCGCCGTGAGCGTGAGCAGGTCGCCGTCGCAGTCGGACTCGCAGTTCACCACGCCGACAACGCGGTCGTCGCCGCCCAGGTTGATGCCCTTGACGCCGGCGGCGTTGCGGCCCATGGCCCGAGCATCGTCGGCGCGGAAGCGGATGGCCATGCCCGTCGCGGTGCCGAGCAGGACGTGGTCGTCGTCGCCGACGTGCTTGACGCCGACCAACGAGTCCCCGTCTTTCAGGCCCACGGCGATCAGCCCGCCGCTGTGCACGTTGCGGTAGTCGGCCAGGGCGGTGCGCTTGACGAGGCCGTTCTCGCTGGCGAACAGCAGGAAGTCCTCGCCTTTCTCAAAGTCGGCGATGGGCATGAACTCGACGACGCGCTCGCCGGGGGCGAGGTTCATCAGGTTCACGATCGCCCGGCCGCGCGAGGTCCGTGTGCCCTCGGGAATCTCGTAGACCTTCTTTTTGAACACCCGGCCGGTGTCGGTGAAGCAGAGCAGGTCGTCGTGGCTGGACGCGACGAACACCTCGGTGGTGAAGTCTTCATCCTTGCTCTTGGCGCCGATCACGCCCTTGCCGCCGCGGCCCTGCGTCTTGTACTCGTCGACGGGCAGGCGCTTGACGTAGCCGGCGTGAGTGATGGTCACCGCGACCTGGTGCTCGGCGATCATGTCGCCCATGTCGAAGCCCGCGACTTCCGCGTCGCGTAGCTCGGTGCGACGGGCGTCGCCGTATTTGGCTTTGAGGTTCGCGACTTCCTCGCGAATGATTTCGTTGACACGCTCTTCGCTGGCGAGGATCGCTTCGTACTCTTCGATAGCTTCCACGAGCTTGGCGTAGTCGGACACCAGCTTTTCAATCTCCAGGCCGACGAGCTGGATCAGTTGGAGCCGCCCAATCGCCTCGGCCTGGACCCGCGTGAGCGCGACGTCGGTGCTCGCGGCATCGAGCAATCGCTGAGGGATCTGCGGGGCGTACTCGTGGTCGGCCGGGATGCGGAAGCCGCGTTGCATCAGCTTCTCGATCGCTTCGTCACGCGTCCGGCTCGAGCGGATCAGCCGGATCACTTCGTCCAAGTCGCAGACCGCGTAGATCAGGCCCTCGATGCGGTGGGCTTCCTGCTGGGCCTGCTGGAGCTTGTACGCGGTGCGGCGGCGGGTGACGTCGACGCGGTGGTCGATGTAGCAGCCGATCATCTCCTTGAGCCCGAGCGTCTTGGGCTGCCCGTTGACCAGGGCGATGTTGATGATGCTGAACGTCGCCTGGAGCGGGGTCAATGCGTAGAGCTGGTTCTCGACCGTGTTCGGATCGGCCCCGATCTTCAGTTCGATCACCAATCGCATGCCCGCACGGTTGGACGACTCGTCGGTCACCGCGCTGATTTCGGTGAGCTTGTCGTTGGCGCGTTGCTGCTTGATCTTGTCGATCACGCCGTCGTTCTTGGCGACCTGATACGGCAATTCGGTGACCACGAGCAGGTCGCGCTTGCCGCGTTTTTCGTGGTGGATCTTCGCCCGGACGTACACCCGGCCGCGCCCGGTCTTGTACGCCGAGAGCACACCGCCCCGCCCCATAACGATCCCGCCCGTGGGGAAGTCGGGCCCGGGCACGTGCGAGATCAGCTCGGGCAGCTCGATGTCGGGGTTGGCGAGCTGGGCGTGGATCGCGTCGCAGATCTCGCCCAGGTTGTGCGGCGCGAGCGACGTGGCCATGCCCACCGCGATGCCCTGGCCTCCGTTGACCAGCAGATTCGGAAAGCGGCCCGGCAGGTACTTCGGTTCGTCCGTCGTGGCGTCGAAGTTTTCCTGCCACTCGACGGTGTCCAGCTTCAGGTCGTCCAGCATCTCCGCGGCGGGCGGGGCCATGCGCGCCTCGGTGTACCGCATCGCGGCGGGCGGGTCGGGGTCGATGCTGCCGAAGTTGCCCTGCGGGTCGATCAGCGGATACCGCATCTTCCAGTCCTGGGCCATGTTGACCAGGGTGGGGTAGATGACGGCGTCGCCGTGGGGGTGATAGTTCCCCGAGGTGTCGCCGGAGATCTTCGCGCACTTTCGGTGCTTCGACCCCGGCCGGAGGTTCAGGTCGTTCATCGCCACGAGGATGCGGCGTTGCGACGGCTTGAGCCCGTCGCGAACGTCGGGCAGGGCCCGGTCCACGATCGTGGACATCGCGTAGGTCAGGTACGAGTCGGCCAACTCACGTTCGATCGCCAAATCGGTGATGCGCCCCTCGATGGTGGGGGGCGTCGGTTCGCCGGCGTCGTCGTTGGGGGCGAAATCTTCGGGTGGGGTGATGTCTTCGGCCATGGGATCAAGGTGTTTCGGAGAAACGGTCCGCGAAGGCGGAACACGAGATTTTAGTTGAAAACGCAGGGCCATGCGCGGCTTACGGCGATGACACCGCCGGCCCGGATTGGCCGAATTTTTCGATTTTTTTTGCGTCGCGCGTCACACACAGGCCGGCTCTGGCGACTATCCCTGCGAGGTGAGCGGCGAGCGTCGCCGACCGGATCGGCCGAGCAAATCGAGACCCCCATGCCCGACGCGAGCCCCCTGATCCAGAAACACGGCGACGCGGTCTGGCGGACGTCGGTTCGGCTGCTGGGCGACGTCGACGAAGCCTGGGACTGCTACCAGGAGACGTTCCTCGCGGCGCTGCGTCACCCCGACCCCGGGAGCGTCGCGGAGTGGTCGGCCTGGCTGCGCCGCGTAGCGACCAATCGCGCGATGGACCGGCTCCGGCAGACCTATCGGCGACGCGAGATGGCGGGCCAACTCGACGAGTTGCCAAACCGAGCAACACCGGTCAACCCGTCGGCAAGACTCGAATCGGAGGAACTCCGCGATGCGCTGCGCGAGGCCCTGACCGAGCTACCGGAGCGACAGGCCGAGGCCTTCTGGCTCCGACACGCCGAGCAGCTGACCCCGACACAAGTTGCCGAACACCTCGGCACCACGCCCGCCAACGCCCGGCAGCTTGTGCACCGCGCCGCGACGGCGTTGCGCGACCGATTGGCCGATCCGAACCTCGCCGCATCGCCGCGCCACGCCGGCCAACCCGGAGGCCCCCGATGACCCGTGACCCTCACGCCAACTCGCATCCACACGTTGAGCCGGACGATGCGCTCGATCCGGTCGTTCGAGAAGCCCTCGACGCGACGGTGCCGCACCCGCTGCCGCCGCGCCCCGACGACGCCGAGACGCTCGCCTGGCTCGACGGCCGGCCGACCGAATCAATCCCCAATCTCCCGATCATGGAAACCCGGCCGAACGTTCCGGCCGGCGTGACTTCGCAAGCTTCTCCCAACCCCTTCCCGAATTGGAGGCTCATCATGCGGATCGCCAGCCCTCTGACCGCCGCCGCGGCGATCGTGGTCGCCGTGATTGCTTTGTTTAACCCCTGGTCTGCCGGCACGCCAGCTTTCGCCGACATCCGTCAAGAGCTCAACGCGATAAAGACCGCAACGTTTACAATCACCGTCCGTTCGGAGCAAGGCACGCACGAAACGTTCTGCTCGATCAAGAACCCAGGTGGGATGCACCGCGTCACCGAGGTGAACGGCCAAGAGATCATCAACATCCTCGATTACGCCGCCGGACAGATGTTGACGCTCGTGCCCGAAGTCAACGTGGCCACGCAAACGAGCATGGTCGGATTGCCCAAGAGCGAGGTTCCGCTCAACCTGATCGATGAGCTGAGCCGGATCGAGGACGAAAACGCCGAACTCGTCGGCGAGGAAAACATCGACGGACGGGCGTACCTGCGGTACGACTTCCGGCAAGGCGACTACGTCGGAACCGTCTGGATCAATCCCGACACCAAGCTGCCTTACCGGTCGGAGTGGCGCACTTCGGACACGGCCGACCAGCCGGCTTCAATCGTCGTCGGCGATTTTGTCTGGAACCCTCCGCTCGACGATTCGCTGTTCGAGTTGCAAGTGCCCGTGGGTTACGCGATCGGCGAGGTCGAACAGAGCCGCCCGGATGTTTCGGACGCGGTCGCACTGCTCAGGGTCTGGACCCACACCCGCGATGGCGTGTTCCCCGATCGTTTCGACGCTTACGCCATTGCCGAGGTCATGGAGTTCATGCGGCCGACCGGTCTCACCAGCGAGCAAGAACTCGAGCACTGGACCGGCATCGTCCGCGTCTATGCCGACATTGAGAACCCTACCGGCCAGCAGCTCCGCGAACAGTCCCTGGCCATAAGCCAGACCATCGGGCGGACGGCGATGCTCCTCGGGTACCTCCAGGAAACCGCAGACTACCGGTGGGTCGGCGGCGGCACCAAGCAGGGCGACGCCACGCGGGCCATCGCTCACTGGAAGTCGGAGGACGGCAACGGCCGGACCGTGCTCTACGGCGACTACTCGCTACGTAGCAACGTCCCCGAAACCGAACTGCCTGCCGCCGAGCCGTGAGGCCAAACTAACCGGCCATGATCCAACCCACAGCCCGTCGAGCGTTGCCTTGGCGGGCGTTTTTGTTCGACGGATACACACGCCTGGCAGTCGCCGACGCGTCAAAACACGAAGTACAGCACGACCGCCAGTACGACCAGCCCGCCGACCACGCCCAGCACCACCTTCTGCTTCAGCGCCGCCGCCGACGCTTCCTCCGCCGCGGCGGCGATCCGGGCCTCTTCGCGGCGCATCCGCGCGATCTCGGGGTTGACGTACTCGGGGTCGTCGCCGGAGAAGTGGGAGGCGGCGCCCTTGCCGCCCGCGCCGGTCTTCATGTCCCGCTTAGGGGCGGGGTCGTCGAGCATCGGGTCCAGGCGGTCGTTGCCGGCGGCCGCGTCGGGCATCAGGCCCGGCGGCGGGGGCGGCGCGCTGGACGGCTCCGCGGCGTCGGGGTCTTCGGCCAATTCGTACAGGCCGTCGTCTTCCGGTTCGAGCGGTTCGGGCTTGCGTTCGTAGGGGTCGGCCATACCGAAATCATACGGCCGCGGCGAAACCGCCTCAGCCGACCCGAGATTTCGCGTGCTTCACCAAGCCCACGCCGATCAACAGCAGCCCCGCCACCGCCCACGGCGAACCCGCCAGTTCCACGACGCCCACGCGGATCATGAGATAGATCGCTGCGCCGCATGCGACCGCCCAGCACGCCGCCTGCGCCGCGTATGACGCCGACAGCGACGCCGTCGATTCGGTCGTGGGTTTGAAGAAAAGATGCATGGGGCCTCCGGGCAAGTCTTGGGCGGGTTCGGATGTCCGCGCAGCGAGGAAAAATCGCAGTTCCACCGCATCCTGGATCGCGGACCCTGCAAGCGACGATTCAGCGGCGTCCCGGGCAAACGGGATTCGAGAAGTTTTTTTGGCCGACGGGCGACAACGTCGGTCGTGCCGGCGGTGCGGGATGCGCGGGCGGCGTCACCACCGCTGGACGAGTTCGGTCCGGGCATGGGTGGGACGGGTCTCGTCCAGCGGCGGGAGCGGGCCCGGAGTCAGCGTGTAGATCGGCAGTTGCCGCGGCGCGAAGACGCGGAACGGCAAGGTCATCTCGCCCAAGCCGCGCGAGACGCATAGCAGCGTATCGCGGTGGCGTTGCCGACCGGCGGTCAGGCGGTTGGGCAGGGACGACGAGTTTTTGATCGGCTTGCGGCCGGGCAGACAGATCTGGCCGCCGTGCGTATGGCCCGAGAGCACGAGGTCCACGCCCAGGTCGGCCGCGGTCGGCAGGACGCGCGGGAAGTGGCAGAGCATCAACGTGAACGGCGGATCGGGGTCGTCGCGGTGCGAAGTGGAACTCGACCCGAGGTTCCGCGCGAGACGCACCGCGTCGGGCCAACGCGCGATGGACGTATGCAGCCCCAGCAGGCGAATCGTCGTGCCGCGCAGGCTCAGGCCCACCGCTCGGTCCGGCAGCCAGGAAACCGGCGGAGCTTCCGAGCCTTCACGCAAACACGTGTCGATCAGCTCGTCCGAATCGTGGTTGCCGAACACCCCGAAGGTCCGGTGGGCCAACGGCACGGCCGCGCACGCTTCCCGCAGGAACCGCAATCCGGCCGATTCCTCGCCTTCTTGCGACATGTAGTCGCCCGTAAATACGAGCAGGTCGATCGGGCGGCGGCGGTGTTCGGCTCCGAGTTCTGCGAGCATCCGCCGGAAACGGGGGCGTAATCCGTCCGCTTCGGACGTGGAAACGTGGGGATCGGTCAGATGCGCGATCCGCAACCCCGCCAAAGGCTCGGGCAAACGCGGCAGCGAGAGGTTCTGAGGGTCGAGCATCGCGGACTGGGGAATGAGTAAAAATCGCCAACGGCCGGCGTTCGGCCTTTCTAAATCCGGGCGTCCCGGCCCCGTTCAACGCTCCTTGTCGCAGGTCCGCCCGGGACTTACACTAGTTTCTCCGGCGTGAATGCCGTTCCGCGCCGTGCGGGCCGCGTTTCTGTCGTTTCATCGGAGTTGTTGCCATGGCCAAGATGTTCTACACCCTCGACGAGGCCGCCGAAAAGCTCGGCGTCCAACCCGACGCCATCAAGGAAATGGCCGCCGAGGGCAAGCTCCAGCAGTTCCGCGACCGCGACAAGCTCATGTTCAAGCGCGACCAGGTCGACGGCCTGGCCGCCAGTTCCGGCTCGTCCGGGGCCATCCCCATCGCCTCCGACTCGGCCTCGGGCATGTCCGCCACCGGCAGCTCCATGATCCTGCTCGACGACTCGGGCGACACCAAGATCGACGACAGCCTCGAGGACGAAGACCCCCGCGAAGCCTCGGGCGTATCCGTGTTCGACGCCGGCGAGATCGAGCCCGCCGACCCGATGGCTCAGACCCAGGTCACTTCCGCTCGTTCCGACGACGACGAAGAACTCGCCCTCGAATCGGTCGGTTCGGGCTCGGGCCTGCTCGACCTGACCCGCGAGTCCGACGACACCTCGCTCGGGGCCGAGCTGCTCGACGAAATCTACCCCGGCGGCGACGAATCCTCCGCCGACTTCAAGATGGAAAGCTCGGTCGGCTCGTCCGGCGTGTTCGACGGCGCGATGAGCATGGAGACCGGCGCCTCTGGCCCCTCCGGCCTGGAACACCTGGGCGGCAGCGTCAGCGGCGCCGCCGACGCCTCGGCCGTGTTCGAATCGCCCGGGGCGGGCGTCGCCGCGGGTGCGGCTCCCGTGGGGGCCGCGGCGTACGCCGCCGAAGAATTCGACCCCGCCGGCTCGGGCATGTCCTTCGGCCTGCTTCTCGTCGCCTTCGCCGCGTTGGCCATCGGCTTCATCACCACCGCGGCCGCCGTGCTCGGCCACCGCAGCGTCATCACCTCCGCGCTCACCGACGGTGAGGGCTTTATGAGCGTCATGACGCTCGCCGGCGCGTTGCTGGTAGGAGCCGTGGTCTTCGGCATGGTCGGGTTGGTGCTGGGCAAGAAAAACGCCTAACCTCGGCAAGCCGAGCCGCTCTATTCTTCAATCCACACAAGCCCGCGTCCTTCCGACGCGGGCTTGTTTCGTATCATCCCGCTATGCTCTCCGGTTACGCGCGTGCCGAATGGTCGATCATCCTGCTCGTCGGCGGCCTCACGACCGTCAGCGCCGCCCTGTTGGGCTGGTGGTGGGTCGCGCCGCTGCCCGTGATTGTCGCCGTGGCGACGGTCTTGTTCTTCCGCGACCCGGTCCGCAAACCGCCCAGCCAGCGCGGCGCGGTGGTGGCCGTGTGCGACGGGCGGGTGTCGTCGATCCACAAGGTCGAACACTTCCCGCCCTTCGACGGCCCGGCGACCTGCGTCCGCGTGTTCATGTCCGTCTTCGACGTGCACCTCAACCGGGCCCCCTGCCACGGCAAGGTCGCGGCGATCACCGAGCAGCCGGGCCGCTTCGGCAACACCCTCAACCCGCAGAGCATCGAGGACAACCAGTCGGTCACCACGCTGCTGGTCCACCCGTCCAAGGGCCACCCCGTCGCGGCCGTGCGGCAGGTCGCGGGGATGCTGGCGCGGACGATCCACAACGCGCTGTACGACGGGCAGATCGTTCAGCGCGGGCAGCGGATGGGCATCATCAAGCTGGGCTCGACCACCGAGCTGTATCTGCCGGAAACGCTCGAGCCGGCGGTGCGGGTGACGCAAGGCCAGAAGGTGCTCGCGGGCCAGACCGTGCTGGCGTCGGTGAATCCCACGGATGCCGGTGCCGCCGCCGTGCCGCCGCTGTCCGAACCAGCTCGGCCCGGAGACGACGAGCCCGAAGCCGCTCCATCGTGAGTGGGCTTCCGGAACAGACCGAGCCGCCCGACCGGTACGACCTCCAAGCCCGCTACCTCGAGCTCACCCGCGTCGAGCTGCCCGCGGCCGCCCGGCGCGACGGGTGGCCGATCCGCGAAGACCATTGCTTCATGCGGATCATCCTCGACGCGCTATTCGGCGGATGTTGGTACGACCACCTCGACCGCCGGCTGCGTGCATACAAACAATTGGACGAAACCCAGCTGCGAGACGCGGTCGCGTTGGGTGAACAGATGTTGGCCGAAGGCGAACCAAAGGTAAGGGCCCTCAACGAACAGAGCCTGTGTTGGCGCGGAAAGGCATGACGAGCGGACGCGGCGTCAACCGGCGTTGATCAGCGTGGCCAACCGAGCGACGGCGTCCCGGGTACCCGCGGCGGCCTCGTTGTCTTCACCAAGGGTTTCGAGCTGTTGCTGGGTGGCGGCCAACGCTTCGCCGGCCTGTTCGCGGAAGGCCTGGGCGGCAGCGGCCAGGTCACCCGCGAGCCCATCGATCGTCTCCCGGAGTTCCGGGGCCTGTTCGAACGCCGCCCGGCCCGCGACGGCCTTCAGCGATGCGTTGAGGTCCGCGTGGTACGCCACGGCGTCGGCGAGAATCTGAGTCTGCAAATGCAGTTTGTCGAGTGCTTCGAGCCGTTGCTGACGCTGATCGGCCCCGCGCAGCCCCGACCCGGCCCGGGTCACCAAGCCGACCGCGGCCTCGGCCCGCTGGGCGGCCTGGCCGATCGGGCCGGTTACGACCTGATCGAACGCGTTGACCTGGGCTTCCAGATCGACGCCCAGCGCTTCGATCAACTCGGTCTGTTGGTCGCGGAGCTCGCGGACGATCCGCTCGGCGTCTTGGCCGGCCTGCGTGAAGGCCTCGCGGGTATCGAGGAAATGGTCCAGCGATTCCTCGGCCAAGGTGAGGCCTCGCTCGGCCATCGCCAACTCGGCCGCGACCTGATCACGCTCGATCGTTAATTCTTGGGCTTCGATGTCTGCGGCGTTCGCGGTGCGCTGGGCGGCGGTCGCTTCGCGGAGGGTGTCATACTTCTCGTCGCCGCTCTGCACGAACGCGTCGCTTTCCCGCTGGGTCTTCAGGGCAAACGCGCCGCGGGCGGCTTCTTGCTGCCGGGTGATCTCGGCGTCGAGCGTCGCAACCTTCGACCGAAGGGCGTCGACCTGCGTAGCCAGCTCGGACTGCTTGGTTTCCGCACCGGCGATCGCTTCGTCCATCTGAGCGATGGCCTGCTCGGGGTCACGCTGCGCGATCAGGGCGGTCGAGCCCAGCGACTCGATCGAGTCCAACTGGGAGAGCAACCCCACGAACGCCAACCGGGTCTGAGACGCGCCGGCGGCCGCGTCTCGGCCCAACGCCTCGGCGGACTGGGCTTCGATGCGGGCGAGCAGCATGTTCGCCTGGGCCTTCTGCTCGGGTGCGCCGATGTTGGCGGCCTGTTCCAGGGGCGACACGGCGTCGGCGAGCAGCGCGATCCGAACGTCCGAAAGACGCTGACCCGCCTCGGCCTTGGCCGTATCGGCTTCGAGCATCTCGGCGATGCCTTGATTCAGCAGGCGGGCGGCCTCGCCGCGGTCCTTCGCCGACTGATCGCAGCCGGCGAGGGTCAGCAGCAACACTGCGGTCGAAACCACGGCGACGGGACGGGCAAAGCGGGGGGCGGAAACGGCGGCGGGGGCAAACTTCATGAAACGCGATTCCTCGGGGACGGCGGCAGCGGATCCGCGCGGGCGACGGGGGCTACCCGGGCCGCGGCGCAGACCCAAACTGTACCACGGTGACCGCCGTTCAACGCAACGAGCGAGCGCTTTCGGGCGATGATCACGGGGCGGGCGAATCGTCGGCCTCGTCCGCCTGGGGGGCGGGAGCCGGCGGCGGCGCAACCCCGCCGGGCGTGAACGAAAAGCCGTAGTTCGCGGGGGGATTAGGAAACAGCGAGTTGATCCAGGCGACGATCAACTGGAATCGCGGGTCGTCCACGCTCCGGAACGCGGGCTCCCAGCCTTCGACGCCTTGGGGGGCGGGGTGGATCGCGCGCTCGCGGGGCAGCCCCCATTGCAACAACAGGGACTCCTCGGGCGCTCGGCGGTCGATCATGGGCATCCCAGACGGGCCGACGTACGCGTTGAGCACGTAGAAATTGGTGTACGCCTCGTCCACCGAGCTGGGCCGGCTGCCGACCAGCGGCAACTTGGGCCCGGTACCGGCCGCGTCGGGGCCGAAGTGCCGCATCAGGTAGTTCACCACATAGGGCCCGTTGACGCGGTTGCGGAACGTCGCCAACGCCGGCGGGTCGCTCGCGATGACCACGCCGTCGTACAACGAGCGATCGCGGGTCGAAAAGATCGCGTCGAGTTGTTCGTGGCCGGGCTGACGGCGGAACCGGCTCTGCTCACGTCGGCTCAGCGGCTGATTGTCGGCGCCGCGATAGATCGTGAAGAACCTTTCGAGCGTCTCGGGCTTGATGGTGATCCCCCGCGGCTCGCCGCTCATGTCGACTTCGTAGACGCGGATCAGGTTGATCTGGTCCGGGCTCAGCAGGTCGCTCGCTTCGGGGCGGGCGTTGCGGTCGCGCCGCGATCTGGGCCGGCGCTCGTTGCGGGCCGCGGGGCGGTCGTCCCGCTCGACCCGCTGTTGGGCGAGTTCTTCTTTGGCGGCGACCTGGGTGTCCAGGCGGGCGATCCGCGGGTCGCCGGGGAACAGCCGCGCCAAGTCCGAGAGCTCCCGCCGGGCCAACGCGAACGCGTCGCGGTCCGCCATCTCGCGCGCGAGGTCCAGCCGGGCCGAGAGGTCCGTATCCGCCAGCGTCGGGCGGACCGAGTCGTACAACTCCTGAGCGGTCTGCTGCACCTCGAGTTCGGCGACCTCCCCGCGCTGCAGCGTCGTCTCGATCCCCGCGATCTCCAGCACCACCACGCGGTCGTTCTGGATCACCAGCCGGCCTTCGAGGGTCCGGCCGTCTTTCATGATCGCCTTGGCTTCCCGGACTTCGGCCGCACTCGCGGCGCCGGCCAAACCGATCACCAACAACCCGACGCCCAACGCCCGCAACAGACGCGTATTTCGCATGGCTGACCCTTTCCAAACAAACAACAAAACCGGTCAACTTAGTTTAACCGCCAACACGAAAAAAGCCTGAAATGTCGTACGGCGCCCTACCGAATCACAGCAACTCGGAAACCGCCGTGATCAGCCGCTCCATCCGCACCGGCTTGTGCAGATACCCATCCACGCCCAGCGCCTCGGCGTATTCCTGGTGCCGCTTACCCTCGTTGGCCGTGACCATAATCACCTTGGGGCACGTCTCGAACCGCTTGATCTTCTCCAGCACAAGGAAGCCCGACCGCTTGGGCAGCATCATGTCCAGCACCACCAGGTCCGGCGGGTCGGACTCGACGATCCGCACCGCCGTATTGCCGTCGCCGCAGGTCTGCGTGAGCGCCCCCTCGGCCTGCAGCGAGTGATCGATCGCGGTGCGAACCTCCGAATCGTCGTCGACGATCAGGATCTTCTTGTGCTGGAGGCGGAGTTCTTCGGTGGCGTCAGGCATGTCGAGATCGGGGTTTGGGAGGACGGAGAGCGGGTCGGCAACGACCGCCGACCAACCTTCACTCTAACGCACCCGACGGCCGCGGTCTGCGGCCACGGGCCGGGCCGCCGGCCACGCTCAAACCACCGCTCCCTCTCGCTTGGCCCCGGGTGCCGCCCCGTCGCGATCCAGCGTGTCCGCCGCGATCCAGCCGCTCATCATCACCATCGGCATCCCCGGCCCCGGGTGCGCCGCCCCGCCGGCCAGGTACAGCCCGTCCGCGAGATCACTGCGGTTGCTCGCCTTGAACGCCCCGGTCCACAACCCATGCGACGCCAGACCGTAGATCGCGCCGTTGAGCACTCGGTACCGTTCGTGGATGTCTTGCGGCGTCAGCGCCTGCTCGAACACGATCCGCTCTTCTAAGTCCGGCATATCCGCCGTCCGCTTGAGCTTGTCCAGGATCGTCTGGCGATACGCCGTGAACAGTTCGCCGTCCTTGCGCCAATCGTGGTGCGGACGCAGATACGGCGTGTGCACCAGCACGTACAACGCCTCGCCGCCTTCGGGCGCGACCGTGCCGGGCGCTTCGGTCCGTGCCGTCGCGGCGAGGTACGCCGTGGGGTCGGGCGCGGGTTCGCCCCGTTTGTAGATCGCGTCGAACTCCTCTTCGGGGTCGCGGCTGAACACGAAGTCGTGGTGCGCGAGGTGTTCGTAAGCCTTGTTCAGACCGAGGTAGAGCACGACGCCGCTGCACGCCGGCTCGGGGTCGGCACCCGTCGCCTTGCCGTCGCGGAAGCGGTCGCCGTCGATCAGCTCGTGCCGGGTCCGCACCGCGTCCATGTTCGAAACCACCGCATCAAGTGCGACCTGCTCACCGCTCTCGAGGACGACGCCCGCCACGGCGCCGTCTTCTTTCACGATCCGCGCCACGCCCTCGCCGGCGCGATACTCGACGCCGAGTTCCTCGCCGAGCTTCTGTAGCGCTTCGGGTACCGCCCGGGTCCCGCCGATCGGGTACCACACGCCCTCGTTGACCTGCATCGACGCGATGCCGCACAGGATCGCCGGGCTGCCATACGGCGAGCTGCCGACGTATTGCGTGAAGTGGTCGAGCATCTGCGCCACGCGCTTCTCGGGCACGTACTTGCGGATCGTGCTCGCGACGCTCCGCCCCATCCGCATGGCCAGCACATCCTTGAGCGTGTCGAGGTTCATCGCCCCGCCCACGTCCATCATGTCCTTGATGCCGCCGATGGCTTTCCAGAAATAGAAGTCGTCGCTGATGCGGTGAAGCCGTTCGGTGTACTTGACGAAGTCCTCGTACTTGCCGACATCGCCGACCGAGAGACCGAACTCGCCGAGCGTCCGCTTCATCGTGTCGGTGTCTTCGCGCAGGTCCAGCACGCCGCCGCCCGCGTCTTCGTCAAAGAAGCACCGCCACTGCGGGTCGAGCTTCACCAGCTCGAGGTAATCGTGCATGTCCTTGCCGGCTTCGCCGAAGATGCGTTCCAGCACCTTCGGTACCGTCAAAATCGTCGGCCCCATGTCGAAGCGGAACTTCTCACCGTTCGACCCTTCGCCGTGGAGCTGCGCCGCCTTCCCGCCCAGCCACGGGTTCTTGTCGAAGCACACCACGCGGTAGCCGCGCGCCGCCAGCGTCGCCGCCGCCGCCAACCCGCCCAAGCCCGCGCCGATCACGCCGACTTTTGCCTCACGGTTCGTGTTGCTCGCGATCATGTTTGTTTCCCTGTTCGGCCCCGGGCTTCTTCGATAACGCCTTCAACCCCCGAACCAATCCCGGCACGCTCGCCAATCGCGACGCCACGCTCGGCCCGTGCGTAACCCGCACGTACGCCGCGAAGGCCTCGGCATCTTCCTCGCCCGCCGGATCATAGTGCGGGTGTTGGTTCAGCTTCCGCACGCTCACCGTCTTGGCCCGCGTCATCTCCAGCAGCCCCTCCGCGCCGCGCGTCACGCCAAAGCCCGAATCGCCCCGCCCCCCGAAGGGCAAGCGCGGGTCGGCGGTGGGCACGATCAGGTCGTTGACGCACACGCTCCCGGCGTCCACCTGCTTGGCGAGTGCTTCCGCCGCTTTCCGAGGTCCGTATACCGACGCGCCCAACGCGTACGGACTGAGCGAGGCCAACCCCAGCAGAGACTCCTCCAACGTCGCACCAAACGGCGGACCCACGCGAACCACCGAGACGACCGGCGCGAACACGTCGGTCCGCAGCAGTTCAACGCCCGGGCCGACCCGATCCAGCACATACGGTTCGGCTCGTTTGTCTCCGTATTCCCACGCGCCGCAAACCCGCTCCGCTCCGGATACCGATGCGCCGGTTTCCGAATCGACCGACGAGGCTTCCGCGGCGTCGACCAGTTCCGCCGCCCGCTTCATCTCGACCGGATCGACCCGAACCGGGCCGTACGCGTCCACCTCCCGACGCAACCGCGACACGAACACGTCGGCCACGCGTGCATCGACGAAGACCCGCCGCGGAGCGATGCACGTCTGAGACCCGTTCAACCGCAACCCGAACGCCACGCCCCGCGCGGCCAATGCCACGTGCGAATCGTCGCCGCCTTCTTCCGGGGGCAACACGAACACCGCGTCGCACCCCGACAACTCGACGCACGCCGGGGTCAGCGTCTCGGCGCATTTCGCCAACACGGCGCGCCCGCTTGATGCCGAGCCCGTCAAAAACACCTTGTCGACGCCCGCGTCCATCGCCGCGGTCGCGTCGGCGACGCCTTCGCCGGTGATCGTCAGCAAACCCGCCGGCAAGCCCGCTTCACGCAACAGGTCCGCGAGCCACGTCGCCGCCAGCGTCCCGCCTTGGCCCGGCTTGAGCACCACCGCGTTGCCCGCCGTCAGCGCCTGCAACGCCTGCACGCCCGCCAGAAACAACGGGTAATTGCCCGCCGCGATGATCAGCACGGTCCCCACCGGCTCCCGTCGGATCTCGCTCGACACGCCAAACAGCCACGCCGGCCGCCCCCGCCACCCCAACCGCTGCGGCTTAAGCCAATACCCCGCTTCGCGTTCCAAAAACTTCGCCGCCTCGCACAACGGCAGCACCTCCGAGGTCAACACCTCGGCCATCCCGACGCTTCCGGATAGCCGCGACGCCGACGCCTCGGCGATGTCCTTCGCAATCCAGTCCGCCTTCTCCGCGAGTAAACCGCGGAAGCGGCGGACAACATGGAGCCTTTCACGCAGCGGACAACCTGCCCAAACACGATTCGCCTCTATCAGAGGTGGCGTTACTCCCAAGGATCTTCCGCCGGAGGTAAACCCAACTCTTGTCGCAACTGATCACGCTGAGCCCGAAGCTCGTCGCGCTGATCCACGAGTTCTGCGATGTGCGCGTATTTGCCACGGTAGAAACGGTGGGCATCGACCAAGTACACGCTCATGGCCATAAGCGACGTGAACCACCCGAACGCCACAAATGCCGCAACCATCGGCACGGTCCAGAGCCAGACCCAACCGTGCCACGCCAAGATTCCTGCGGCAATCAAGACCAGCAAACCCGCGAAAACAAAAATGCAGGGCCACCCGACATACATCACCATTAGGTCGCCGCGCGGTTCGGTCATGAACGGCTCGTCGCCGGC
The DNA here is from genome assembly GCA_039180415.1 of Planctomycetota bacterium. Lineage (GTDB taxonomy): Bacteria > Planctomycetota > Phycisphaerae > Phycisphaerales > Phycisphaeraceae > CAZIXN01. Next base: position 23,698 of record JBCDDH010000012.1, read on the forward strand.
TGCCAAGCCAAACCAAGCCAAACCCAGAACGCTCACAACTACGGACAACATCGTGACGAAGCCGGCCACCTTGGTTTTTTCACCAAAAACATTCATCAATGAGCGTCCCGCACGCATGATCTTCCGATACACGACTCACCGTGATCAAACCATCGCCGTTTCGCAAAACGTCCCGTACCCCGGCGTCACCTACTTCGGCTCAACGTCGTCCCAGTTCGTCGCCACGCCCAGGTCGTCGCACAGCAATTTAGCGCTCATCCGCGCCCCTTCGTAAATCACCGGCAAGCCGCTGCCCGGGTGCGTGCCGCCGCCGGCCAGGTAAACGCCGTCCAAATCTTCAAAGCGATTGTTCGGCCGCAGGTTGAGCATCTGCCCGAGGTTGTGGGCGAGGTTGAACGTCGCCCCGCGGAAGATGGCCAGATCATCCCGCCAGCCGTCGGGCGTGAGTTGTTTCTCGTAGACCACCCGCGCTTCGAGGTTGGGCAGGCCGAGCTTTGCGAGCTGGTTGAACACGGTCTGCCGGAACTTCGGCGCGGCGCGTCGCCAATCAACATTGGCGGTCTCGTGCGTCACCGGGGCGAGGACGTACAGCGCGGTGTGGCCGTCGGGGGCCATGGTCGGATCGGTGTGGCCGGGGTGCTGCAAGTACACCGAAGGGTTCTCGCTGAGCACGTGCCGGTTCTCGATCTGGTCGAGGTTCTTGGGGTAATCGTGGGCGAGAAAGATGTTGTGGTGCTCGAGTTGTTCGCTGTATCGCTCCGGCTCGCCTTCGACGCCGAGGTAGAGCATGTAGGTCGAACACGAATACTTCTTCGCGGCGAGTTTCTTGTCGGTCCAACGCTTCCGCAAACGGTCCGGCACGAGCTTGCCCATCGCGTGGGCGAAGTCGGCGTTGACCACGACCGCATGGGCCGAAAGTGCTTCACCGTCTACCACGACGCCGGTGCAAAGCCGCTTATCGAATGGGTCGTCGAAAAGCATCTCTCCGACTTCTGCGTCGAGTCGGATGTCCACGCCCAAGTCGCGCGCCGCCTCCGCCATCGCGTCGCTCACCGCGCCGCAGCCGCCGCGCGGGTGGAACACGCCGAAGTCGTACTCCAGGTAGCTCAAAATCGTGAACAGGCTCGGGCACTTGAACGGGCTCATGCCCAGGTATTTGCTCTGGAAGCTGAACGCCAGCCGGACGCGTTCGTCCTTGAAGTACCGCCGCAGGTCCGCGTCCACCGACGCCCACGGCCGAACTAGCGGCAACATCTCCATCAGCGACGGGTCCGCCAGCGCGCTCAAACTCCCCCAGTCTTTTTGCAAGATGGGCGTGAAGGCGGCGAATTTCTTGCGGTTGTCTTCGACAAACTTGGGAAACCGCCGGGCGTCGTCGGGGTTGAGCTTGGCGATCTGCTGCACCATGCGTTCGACGTCGGCCGTGCAATCGAGCTGCACGTCGATAGGGTCGGGGCTTCCGGGGGCGTTCTCGAACAGCAGCCGGTACTGCGGGTCCAGCCGAACCATCTCGACCCGCTCGTGCAGGTCCATGCCGCACATCGCGAACAGCTCTTCGAGGATCCGGGGGTATAGGAAGAAGGTCGGGCCCAAATCGAAGCGGAACGGGTCGCTCACCCCGTCCGCGTAGCCGTGCACCGTCGACGTCCGCCCGCCCACGCGGTCCCGCCGCTCCACCACCGTCACCTCCAGCCCGGCTTTGGCCAACAGCATCGCTGACGCCAACCCGCCCGGCCCGGCCCCCACGATCACGACACGCTTGCTCATGGTGGTCGATCCTAGGGCAACCCACTCCCGCCAAAGCCCGCACATCCCCCTTCAAAGCGAGGAACCGCCGATGCCATGGCAATCCTGTACCCAAAATCACCGCTTCGTGACTAGCCACAAAATCATCCAAATCGGACATTCGGAGTTATCGCACGCCCTCAAACGCCGGAGAGAGCCCGCGCTTGTGCCACCCACCTTCCCCTCGGACTTTCTGGATTGCCCGGACCCCAACGACCGCCGAACCGATCCGCTCCCTACGGGTCCGCCCCGCCGCCGCCCGTCACGCCAAACGCGTCCCCCACTGACCCCAGAGGAGATCGACCAGATTTGCGACTTCGTGGACGACAACTTCACCAACGCCATCGCCGTCGCGGATGTCGCGGAATTTTGCGGCCTGCCCCGCCGGGGACTCAACCGGCGATTCAAAGCAACCATGGGCATCTCGCTGAATTGGCATATTATTGAGCAGCGCATCCAACGCGTCCGACGCCAACTCGAAGGCCCTTCCGGCCAACGCCGACCGCTCGAACACATCGCCGACGCCTGCGGCTTCACCGGCACCGACCAGCTCGAACGGCACTTCCGACGACTCATGGGCGTCACCCCCGAGCAGTACCGACGCAACCACGGGTAACAACTTTTCTCGTCTGCGCCGCACCCAGACTCATCCGCAAGCTTCACGCGAAGGCCAAAACTCTACCCATGCTCCATCCGACCACCAACCCAAGCCCCACCGCGTCCCGGGCCATCGATGAGAGGAACCGCCGTGCGTAACAAGCTTTCCAACCCACGGGTGTTTCACAAGCTGGTCCGCTCCGAAGAGACGCTGCCCGATTGCGTGCAAGCCTCCAAGACGTGGGACGGAATCTCGATGTCTCGGTTCGTGGCCGATGGCGCCGACGCCGTCGAACTCAAACAGGGCACCTGCGATCACCTATTGGTCTGCAACCCGCAAGGCTCGGTTTACTCCGATCAACGCCGGGACGGCCGGCGGATCGAATGCCCTTACAACGCCCACCGGATCAACCTCGTCCCCGCCCACGAGCCCTTTATCTGGGCTTGGGACCACGGCAAACCGGGCGAACACGGATCGATGGTCTCGTACCACATCAACCTGCGCCCCGACCGTCTCGCGCGGCTGGCCGAAGAGAGCGGCGAGATCGACCCCGACCGCCTCCAACTCCGCCACGCCTTCCACCAAGGCGACCCGATCCTCACGCACTGCTTCGGCCTGCTCCAGGCCGAGCTCGAGAACCGCGGCTTCGGCTCCGCGCTCTACGTCGACGCCGTCTCCCAGGCCCTCGGCCTGCACCTGCTCCGCCACTACGCCACCCATACCCCACGCCCCACGAACCTCCCCGGACGATTGTCCCGCAAACAATTCAACGACGTACGCGACTACATCGACGCACATCTCGAAGACGATCTCCGCCTCGACGACCTCGCCGAGGCCGCCTACCTGAGCAAGTTCTACTTCAGCCGTCTGTTCAAACGCACCACCGGAGTGACGCCGCACCACTACGTCGTCGAGCGGCGCGTCGAGCGGGCCAAGGCGATGCTCAAGGACAAGCGATTCGCCCACCAGGGCATCGCCCCGATCGCGCTGGCCTGCGGGTTCATCGACCAGTCCCACCTCAGCCGTCACTTCAAGAAAATCGTCGGCGTCACCCCAGCCGCGTATCGACGCGAGATGTATTGAGCGGGTTCTACGAAAGAGAGCCCTTCGCCGCACACGCCTTGGAGCAGTATTTCACCCGCTCCCAATCGCGCGCCCATTTCTTCCGCCAGACGAACGCGCGGCCGCACGCCGCGCATGTCTTGCTCGGCAACGCCTGCTGCCGCGCGTTGCCGCGACGTTCGGGCTTGGGCGGCTTCCGCGATTTCAAGCCGCCTGCGCCTCCGACTCGGTCAACTGTACTTCGTAGAGCTCGCGGGCTTGACGCTCGATGCCGCGCAGCATGCCCGGGAAAATGAATCCGTGGGCCGGCAGCATCGCGTACCAGTACAGCGTGCCCGGCAGGCCGTGCGGCTCGAACAGCGCGGTCTGCCGCAGGTGTGTCCAGCCGTCTTGGCCGTCCCGCCCCGGCAGGATCTCCCATTGCAGCCACGCCTTGCCCGGCACCCGCATCTCCGCCCGCAACCGAAGCAACGCCCGCCCCGGGTCGTGCGGGTGCTCCTTCAAGCGATGCGTGTCGGCCGGCGACTCCACCGTTTCCACCCTCCAGAAGTCCAACGCCTCGCCCTCCAGAATCCGCTCGGCGTCCCGCCGACCGCGCCGCAAACCCGGCCCGCCCGTTAGCGCGTCCATCCAGCCCCGCATCCGCCACGCCCAGCCCCAGCCGTGATACCCGTGCGGCCCGCCGATCCGGCAAACCGCCGCGAACAAGCACTCGGGCGGCAGGTCCGTCGCCAGCGTCCGCTGGTCGCGAAACACGCCCTCTCGGTCCTCCATCACGCACTCGATGTCGCCCTTGCCCGGCCTCGTCGGTGCGCCGCTCCAACGCGTCTCGATCTCCTTCTTCTCCGTCTTGGCCAACGCCAGCCGCACCGCCTCGCGGTACGCGATCGGCCGCACGCCCGGAAACAACGCCCGCGCCCGGTCCAAGTCCGCGATCAGCGGCTGGCTCATCCCCTCCACCAGCGGCACCGCCAGCGAGTTGGGGATCGGCGTCACCAGCCCCACCCACCGCGCCGCGAACCACGGCGCCATCACCGGCGTCGGCAGGATCACCCGCCACAAACCGCGCTCCGCCGCCACGCCCTGCATCATCTGTTTGAACGTCAGCGTCTCTCCGCCGATGTCCACCACCCCGCTCGGCCCGACCGAAAGCGCCCCGAGCATGTACGCCATCACGTCTCGCACCGCGACCGGCGTCACCGCCGTCTTCACCCAACGCGGCGTCACCATCACCGGCAACCGCTCCGTCAGGTATCGCACCATCTCGAAGCTCGCCGACCCGGACCCGATGATCGGCCCCGCCCGGAATTCGGTGACCCCCGGCAGGCCTTCCGCCAGCACCGCGCCCACCTCCGCCCGGCTGCTCAAGTGCTCGCTCGCCGCCCCGCCGCTGGGCTGCAGCCCGCCCAGATAGATCACGTGCGGCGGCGGATTCTCCGCCGCCGCGCAGGCCGCACAAAAGTTCTCCGCCGCGGCCCGATCCGCCGCCCGGAAATCCCCCGACGCGTACATCGAATGCACCAGGTAATACGCCGCGTCCACCCCCTCGACCGCCGGCCCGATCGTCGCCGGGTCCAACAGGTCGCCGCGCACCACCTCCACGTCGTCTTCCCAGGGCCGACCCTTCACCGTGTCGAACGCCCGCACGAACACCCGCACCGCGTGCCCCGCCGCCAGCAGCCGCGGCACCAGCCGGCCCCCGATGTAACCCGTCGCTCCGGTGACCAGTACACGCATGGACCAAGCGTAGCGCGGGGCGCGCCTACCGTGACCCGACGCACGACTTTCACTCCGGAGCCCGCATGTCCACCGACACCACCACCTGGCCCGAACTCGCCGCCGCCCTCTTCGACCAGCTCACCGGCCGCGGCGCCGAGATCACCTACGAGTTCAACGACATGAAAATCAGCGTGCCCTCCAAGGCCGGCGACGGCGCCGCCCACGCCGATTGGCACATCCACGGCACGCTCAAGATCCGCACCCGCGCAAACTAAATCCTCCACACCCAAAGCCCACGGCCGCGAAGCCACCGCGCGGCCCCTAACCCGCGATGCCCCCCGCGCCCACCCCGCCCCTCCACGTCGAAGGCACGCTCACCGTCTCCACCAACGGGGCCGCCGTCCGCATTACCGGCGGACCCGAGGGCCAGCTACGGGTCGAGATCGACGATCTCGCCACCCTCCAAAAACTCCGCGAGCTCGCCAACGCTCTGCCCGGTCCCGGCGGCGCCGCCGGCCCGAGCAAACGCGAACAGACCCGCCGCGCCGCCGAAGCCCTCGACCGCTTCGGCCTCACCGCCACCATCGTCCTCGCCGGACAGCCCATCGCCACCGTCGGCCGCGGCGTGACCGCCGGCGCCGTCTCCAAGCTGATGAACCTCGGACCCATCGACATCAGCAAGTCCGCCGTCCTCAAGCTCGGCGGAAGCCTCTTCACCAACTGACCCGTGCCGGCTTCGCGTCGGGCTCCAGGCCTTGCGTGATCACGCCGGGTCCGTAACCCGATCGATGAATCCCTGAGCCAGTTCGAACCGCGTCCGCTTCTTTTCCGGGTCCATCTTGTTCAGCGTGCCCAACATCACCGACATCCGCGCGTTGCCCGCAAAGAAGTCGCGGTGCTTATCGACGAACCGCCAGTACAGCCCGTCCATCGTTTCGCACCAGCCCTCGCCTTTTTTATAGCAGTCGCTCATCTTGACCAGGTAGTTGCTCCCGCAGATGTACGGCTTGGTCGCGAACACCCCGCCGTCGCTCATCAAGCCCATGCCGTAAACGTTCGGGCTCATGACCCAATCCGACGAATCCACGTACATGCACATGAACCAGTCGTAGGCCGCGCGCGGCCGCACCTCGCACAGGTTGAACAGATTGCCCATCACCATCAGCCGCTCGATGTGGTGCGTCCAACCGAACCGGTTCGCTTTGCGGATCACGTCGTCGAGCGGGCGCAACCCCGTCGTGCCGTCGTACCAGCACGGTTTAAGCGTCCGCGAGTGCCCCCAAAAATTCCTGGCTTCGTCCGCGTCCTCGTATTGCCGGTACACCCCGCGGATGAATTCTCGCCAACCGATGACTTGACGCACGAAGCCTTCGAGCGAATTGATCGGCACGCCGTGCTTACGCGCGTGTTCCAGCGCCCGATCGATGATCTCCTCCGGCGTGATCAAGCCGAGGTTCATCATGGGCGACAACGCCGAGTGAAACAGCACCGGATCGCGGTCGCTCAGCGCGTCCTCGTACGCGCCGAAATCTTTAAAGCGCTCCTCGAGAAACTGCCGCAGCCACGCCAGCGCTTGCCGTCGCGTCGTCGGCAACCAGAAAGTTCCCAGTTCGCCCGGGTGATCGCCGAAGCGCTCGGCCACGAGCGTCCGAACCGCTTCGACGTGCTCCGTCGGCTTCGCCCAATCCGTCGCCGACACGCCGACGTTTTTCGGAAGCTTCTTGCGGTTCTCGCCGTCGAAGCTCCACCGCCCTCCGTCCGGCTTGCCGTCGCCGTCAACCATCACGCCCAAACGTTTGCGCTGGCGCTCGTAAAACTTCGCCATGAACGGTCGGTTCCCACCGGGCGTCGTGGCGAGGTAATCCACGAACGCTTCTCGCGGCGTCACGAACATCGGCGAGGGCAATACCGTCAGCTTCAACCCGCGCGACTCGGCAAAAGCTCCGATCCGCGTCTCGAACCACTTGTCTTCGATCTCCCAGACGACCAACTCGTCCACGTCCAATGACTTGGTTTGATCCAGATACTCGCCCAGCCGCGTCTCGTACTTTTTCCGCAATTCCCCGCCCGAAGTCCCGTCAAGGCGCGTGTACTGCACCGTGACGCCTTGACCGCGCAGCTCGTCGGCGTAGCTCCGCATGGCCGCGAGGAACAGCACGATCTTTTGTTGGTGGTGCTTCTGGAACGTGCACAGCTCCCAGTCTTCGGCCATGTACACGCGGACGCCGGCCGGGTCTTCGCCGAGCCCCTCTTTGAGCGTCGCGTACGGAAACAGCTGATTCCCCAATACCACCAGGAGTTTCTTCGCAGAGGGCATGGCCGACGGTAGGCACGCCGTCGTTTCCGCTGGAACCCGGCCTAGTCTCACCTATGCCCACGCAGACGATCCACGAGAGCCGAATCAAGAAGCTCAACGACCTCGAGCCCAAACGAGAACGCCACTTCGTGCTCTACAGCATGGAGTCCACCAATCGCACCCAGGACAACCACGCCCTCGAGTACGCCGTCCAACAAGCCAACGAGCTCGGCAAACGGCTGCTCGTGCTCTGGCCGCTGTTCGCCGACGCGTTCGGCTCACATCGGCGCCAGAAACATTTTCTGCTGCAAGGCATCCGCGACGTCGAAGCCGGCCTCCGGCAACGCCGGATCAAGTTCGCCGTCGTCAAGGGCGGGCAGGCCGAGACGACGCTGAGCTTCGCGAAGGACGCCGCGCTGGTCGTGCTCGACCGTGGGTATCTGCGCCACCACGTCGCTTGGCGGGACGAAGTCGCCGCCGCCGCCGATGTCCCGGTGATCGAAGTCGAATCTGACGTCGTCGTGCCGATCGAAACCGCCAGCGACAAGCGCGAGCACGCCGCCCGCACCATCCGCCCGAAGATCACCCGGCAGATGAACGACTACCTGGTCGAACTCGAAGCCACGCCGATCAAAAAAGATTCGCTCGGCCTCACCGTCGATTCCGTTCCGCTCGACGACCTGAACGCGGTCCTCGACGACCTCGGCCTACCGGGGGGCTTCGGCAGTAATGGCGAGGGGGTCGGCCCGGTTCCGCTATTCGTCGGCGGCGAAGCCGAAGCCAAGCGCCGCTTCCGTGCGTTCCTCCAAGACCGGTTCCACGCCTACAGCGCGCACCGCAACCAGCCGCAGACCTCCGACTGCTCGTACATGTCCATGTACCTGCACTTCGGCATGGTTTCCCCGGTCTGGCTCGCGATGCAAGCCAAAGCGTCCGGCACCTCCGGGGGGCAGGAAGACCGCGACGACTTCCTCGAAGAGCTCGTCGTCCGCCGCGAGTTGGCTATCAACTTCTGCGCGTTCGGCGACGACTACGACGCGTACGACGCGCTGCCCAACTTTGCCCGGCAGACGCTTGAGGAACACGCGTCCGACCCCCGCGAGCACGTCTACACCGCCCAACAACTCGAAGACGCGCAGACCCACGACCCGTACTGGAACGCGGCGATGCGCGAGCTGCGCTACACCGGTTACATGCACAACTACATGCGGATGTACTGGGGCAAAAAGGTGCTCGAGTGGACCCGCACGCCGCGGTACGCGTTCAAGACGCTGCTCCACCTCAACGACAAGTACTTCCTCGACGGTCGCGATCCCAACTCGTACACCGGCGTGAGCTGGTGTTTCGGTACGCACGACCGCGGGTGGACCGAGCGCCCCATCTTCGGCAAGGTCCGCTACATGAACGCCAACGGGCTCAAACGCAAATGCGATCCCGAGGCGTACGTCGCCAAGGTCGACGCGCTCGTGGCCGAGGTCGGCGGGCCGACCGCCCACCGCTCCCGCACGGAGGGCTCGCTATTCAGCGGCTAAGCCAAACCTCCAACGGATCGCCGAGCGCGACACCGCGAACCGTATGGTTTCGTGCATGTCCCGCCCCGAGCTCCACGTCATCTGCGGCTTGCCCGGTACCGGCAAAACGACCCTGGCCAAGCGTCTCGAAGCGAACCTGCCCGGCGTGCGTCTCTGCCCGGACGAGTGGATCACCGCCGTCTTCCCCAGTCGGCGACACGGATACATCTCGGACACGTACCGGGACGCGATCGAAGAGCTTCAGTGGCGGCTGGGCAAGCGGATGCTCGCCGCGAATTGCAGCGTGATCATCGAGTGGGGCACGTGGGGGCGTCGCGAGCGGGACCGGCTGCGCGACGAGGGACGAGCCGTCGGCGCGAAAGCCGTGCTCCATTACCTCGATGCGCCGTTCGACGAGATCCGCCGCCGACTGCTCGCCCGGAACGACCGGCTGCCCGAGGGCGAGATCTACATGCCGCCGGAAGGCCTGGACGGATGGCTCGCGGAGTGGTCGGCCTTGATCGAGCGGCCGAGCGCCGACGAGTTGACTCACTGGGAGGCCGCTTACGGACCCGGGCTCGGTTAAGCCCTAAGACGCCAAATCGTTCGATAAAGAAGAAAAGTTGTCGATGATTATTTACTCGGAATGCACTTCATCCCCGTAGGCGTGAACCCGTTCCGACCCGCCCACGAAACATTCAAACGCGGGTCCGACACGCACGGGCATCACGGCAGGACCCCTTACATCGGCCAACTCTTCCGGCAGATGCCGGTGAACCCCACGGACCTCCGTTCGGTCAAATACCCCTAAGATCGGGGCGATGCTGCGGAAGTTCCTCCACGCCAAGATCCACCGCGCCGCCGTTACGCGCTGCGACCCCGACTACGTCGGCTCGATCACGATCGACGCCGAACTGCTCGCCGCCACGGGCCTACGCCCCAACGAGGCCGTCACGGTCTGCGATATCGACAACGCCGCCCGCTTCGAAACCTACATCATCCGCGGCCACCCCGGCAGCGGCGCGATCGAAGTGAACGGCGCGGCCGCGAAACTCGTCGAAACGGGCCACAAGCTCATCATCCTGGGCTACGGCCTCATGGAAAGCCACGAGGACACGCTCAACGCCCACGCGTCCCGCGTCGTCGTCTGCGACGCCGACAACCGCATCGAGCGGTCCCTCGAATACTCCAGCACGATCGACGAGCCCGACCTGGTCGCGTAAGCGACCCGGCCCAAGCCCGACTATTCTTCGCGTCCCATGGAAGCAGGCATCGTCGGTCTCCCCAACGTCGGCAAGTCCACCACCTTCAACGCGCTCACCGCCGCGGGGGCGTTGGCCGCCAACTACCCCTTCGCCACCATCGAGCCCAACGTCGGCGTCGTGCCCGTGCCCGACCCACGCCTCGAGCGCATCCACGCCCACATCGAAACCGACAAGGTCGTCCCCGCGTCGCTCCGGCTCGTCGACATCGCCGGCATCGTCAAGGGTGCCAGCGAAGGCGAGGGCCTGGGCAACAAGTTCCTCAGCCACATCCGCAACGTCGACGCCATCCTGCACGTCGTCCGCTGCTTCGAGGACACGCCCGGCCAGGAAGTCACCCACGTCGACGGCAGCGTCGACCCCCTCCGCGACATCGCCACGATCGAAACCGAGCTGCTGCTCGCCGACCTGCAGACCGTCGAGGGCGCCACCGACAAAGCCAAACGCGCCGCCAAGTCCGGCGACAAGGCCGCCAAGGCCCGCGTCGCGATGCTCGAAAAGGCCGCCGCCCTGCTCAACGACGCCAAGCCGCTGCGGCTGCTCGAACTCACAGCCGACGAGGCGCAGGAGGCCAAGGCCTTCGGCTTCCTGAGCGCCAAGCCCGTCCTCTACGTCTGCAACGTCGAAGAGGACGCCCTGCCCGAGGGCGTCAACGGACACGTCGAACGCGTCCAGGCCAAAGCACAAGCCGAGAACGGCCTGGCCGTCTCCGTCTGCGCCAAGCTCGAGAGCGAACTCTCCGAACTCGACGGCGAGGACAAGGCGGAGATGCTCGAAGCCGTGGGCCTCGCCGAGCCCGCGCTCGACACCCTGGCCCGCGCGGCCTACCAGCTGCTGGGCCTCCAGTCGTACTTCACGGCCGGCCAGGTCGAAATCCGCGCGTGGACCGTCCCCGTCGGCGCTACCGCGCCGCAAGGCGCCGGCGTCATCCACACCGACTTCGAGCGGGGCTTCATCCGCGCCGAGGTCTACGCCGTCGAGGACCTCGAACGGCACGGCAGCGAGAAGGCCATCCGGGAAGCCGGCAAGCTCCGTGTCGAGGGCAAGGAGTACGTTTTGCAAGACGGCGACGTGTGCCACTTCCTGTTCAACGTCTGATTCCCCCGTGCCGCGTCGCTCAAGCGGCCCCGTGTTTCCGCCGGTAGCTCGCCGCCCGGTACAGGTCCACGAGCAACGACACGTAGAGCCAGAACGTGTAGATCGCCAAACCCAGGACCAATAGCCCGACAAACGGGATGCAGATCGCGAACTGGGCCACGCCCAGCACGATGTACAGCCCGACGACCTTGTCGGCTTTCTCCGTGACTTCGCCGAAGCCGAAGAAATCCGCGAGCTGCTTGAGGAACAGCAGGAACAGGACCACCGCGGTGAACGACAGGACGCCGCTCGCGATGGCCAAGCCCAGCCCGGTGAACGACGTGTCCCAGATGCCCGTGGTGAACAACGCCGCCACCACCGAGCCGACCAGGCAGCCCAACGCCGCGAACAGCATCCACCGCGCCCCCGCCGCCTTGGGCACGAACAGCATCAGCCCGAACGCAACGATATTCAGCGCCGACGAGCCCACGCTCGCGATCGTCGACCACGCCTCGAGGTTTTCGCCCGCGAACCCGCCGACGATGGGCACGACCACCGACGCCCCCGTGAGCGCGATCGCCAGGAGCGCCGCCCACAAGCCGAGTTCCAACGCGACCATCCCGCCCGAGGCGTACGCGTTGGTCTGATCGTTCGATTCGTCGCCGCGGCGGACCGAGCCCAACGAACGGGGGTCGAACCGGTCGGACGGTTCGGCGGGGTCGGCCGCGACCTGCGTGGCCTGCCGCCGACCGCTTTGCTGATCCATGCCGCAACGCACGCAGATCACCGCGCCGCGTTTGAGCGGCGCGTTGCAGTTCACGCACTTGGCCGCGGTGGCGACCGGAACGGTCTCGGCGACGGCGAACGGCAAATCCGCGGCGTTGTCGGGTTCGTCGGGCACGCGGAGATCGACGCCGCACTTACAGGTGGTCTGTTTGCCCGCCAACTCCGGCTTCCACCGAAAGCCCTTCCCGCAAGACTTGCACCGGAACATCGGATCGGCCATAGATCAACCCTACCGCGCCGGGCTTCGCCAAAAACACGAAAGGGCGTACGCTAATGGGCGTATCCGTGACCGCCGGAGGACCGCGTTGGCCAAGGTGATGCGTTACGACCGTTCGTGCCGGTGCCCGTCGTGCCGCTTGCGGCTGAGCGGGCTGCGGTGCTCGGTGCGGCGGTGCCCACGCTGCTCGGGCGAGCTGCCGCCGGGGTTGGTGTGGCGGAACCGCCGGTACCCGGGGCTGATCGAGCTGCGGGCGTCGCCGGTGGCGGGCGTTTTGCTAACGGCGGCGATACTGGGCGTGGCGGCGGGCCTGTCCGCTTCGCCGGAGGCCGGGATCGCCGTGCTGTTTGCCGCCGGGGTGGGGCTGCTGTGCCTGACGCTGGGCGTGATGCGTTGGAGCATGCACCGCGCGGCGGGCCGAGACGACCGGGTGTGGTGAGGTCGCTGGGGGGCGGCGTTTAGTTTTCGTCGGCGATCGGATCGTCGAACGCGATGCCCATCTGTTCGAGCAGCGTGCCCTGAGCGCGGTACAGCTCGGCGATCGCGACCATGTACGCGGTCAGCGCCGAGGCTTCCTCGAATTCGGCCGTGGCGAGGCGTTGCTGCGCGTCGAGCTTGAGGTTGAGGAACTCGGGCGTGAGCGCGGTGCCGGCGTCTTCCTGGGCCTGGATGGCGCGGAGGTTATTGGCGGAGTTGCGGCGGGCGTCCCGGGTCGAGCCGATCAACTCGTACTGCAACGCCAGCTCGCGCAACGCGGTCTTGATTTCGAGGATCGCGTCCTGGGCCAGCGTGCGGTACGCAAGCACCGCCTGCCGGTTCTCCAGCACGGCCTGCTCGAACGCGGCCTCGGCGGCGCGGTTGCCCAGGGGATACTCAAAGTTGAGCCCGACGCCCCAGTCGAAGAAGTCGCCGTCGTACACGTCGTCGTAGGCGTCCTGCGCGTCTTCGATGCCTACCCCGCCCAGGCCGACAGAGGCGAGCAGGTCCAGCACCGGCAGCTTGCCGTTGTCGGCGACGCGCTTGCGGATCAGGGCGTCGTCGATGTCGAACAAGGCGGCTTGCAGGTCCGGGCGTTCGTTGAGCGCGGTGGTCACCGAATCGAGCAGCGAAAAGCTCAGCGGCGTGTCCAGCGGCTCATCGGCGGGAATGATGAGGGTTTCACCGGTGAGCGGCAGGTCGCTCGCGTTGAGCAGACGCTTGAGCTGATCGGAGGCGGTGCGCCAAGCCCGGTGGGCGCGGATCGTGTCGCGGCGACGCAGCGACACGAAGCAGTTGGCTTCGGTGAACTGGACCTGGCTGGCGTCGAATTCGAGGCGATCCTCGATGCGGTCGCGGTCCTCGATCGTGCGTTCGAGCAGCACCGTTTGGATCAGCAACTGCTGGCGGGCGAGCAGCACGTCCCAGTACGCCTCGACCACGGCGTCGACGAGGTTGATCGTCGAGTTGCGGAGGTCCTGAACGGCCGCGTCGCGGGCGTTGGCGGTGAGCTGGATCTGTGCCGTCGCGACGTCCTGGCCGAAGTTGCGGAGCAGCGGCTGGTTGAGCTGCAACAATACGTCGGCGAGGTAGAACGGGGCAACGCCGGCGGCGGAAGGATCGTCGTCGAGGCGTTGGAGCGTGGTCTCGAGGGTCACCAGGCCGTTCGTCTGGCGGAGCGGCTGGCGGATGCCGGTGTTGAGCACGAGGGTTTCGGACTTGACGTCGCCCGAGAGTCCGATGACGGCGGCGGTGTCGGGTCCGGGCTGCTCTTCGTCGGTGTAGAGGGCATCGAAGAAAAACGTGGCGTCGAACGCGGCGTCGGCCTCGAAGAACTGCTGGGCGCCGATGCGGGGGGTGAGGCGAGCGGTCTGCAGGTCGAGGTTGTTTTCGATGGCCAGGCGGATCGCCCGCTGGAGCGTGAGCGCGACGGTGGGGGTCTCGTCCTCGCCCATCAGGTCGCGGCCGGCCCGGTCCGAGGCTTCCTCGTAAGCGGACATGCCCGACATGGTGTCGAGTTCGTCGAGCTGTTCCTCGGTGAGCCCCGCTTCCACCTCGCTGGAGTCGCGGTCGAGCTCCACGACCCGGGCGTCGGTGAGCGTCGACAGGAAGTCGCGGTGAGCGCTGAGGACCGCGGCCCGCGCCGGCGAGTCGGCCCCGGCGTCCATCGGCGATTGGCAGCCGGGCAGCGCAAGGCAAGCGGCGAGCAAGGCCGCGGTGGGCAAATGATGGCGCCCCCGCACGGGGCGTGAGTTCTCCTGACCGTTCATAACAAAGATCGTCCGCATACACCGGATCATCGTCAAATCGACCGCGCCGACTGGTGAAACGGGTAGACAGCCACGAAGCACGCCTTCGTAAGATGCCGGCATGCCGCGATTCAAGGACCTCGCCGTGTGCTTGCGGCTGGTCGAGTATTCCGAAAGCAGCCAGGTGGCCGTGCTGCTGACACGGGAACACGGCAAGGTGCGCGGCCTGGCCAAGGGCTCCCGCCGACTCGCCCCGTCGTCGATCCAGCGGTTTTCCGGCGGGCTCGAGCTGATGCACCGCGGCCAGGTCGTCGCCACCACGCGGCCGAGTTCCGAACTGGCAGCGCTCACCGAGTGGGACCTGCAGGACGACGCCCACCACCTCCGCGGCGACCTGCACGCCCAGCGGGTCGCGCTCTACGCGGCCGACCTGACCCACGCGCTGTTGGCCGACCTGGACCCGCACCCGCTGACGTTCGCGGCGATGTCCGACCTGATCGATCGGCTGGCTGAGCCTCCCGTGGACCCGCAAGCCGCGCTGCTGCGGTTCCAATGGGCGTTATTGGACGACGCGGGGTATCGGCCCGTGCTGGATCAGGACGCGGTACGCGGCGAGGACCTCGCCGACGCCGAGGCCTACACCTTCGACGCCCAAGCCGGCGGGTTCACCGCCGACGAAGGCCCGACGGCTTGGCGGGTACGCCGCGCCACCCTCGACACGCTGCGGCGCGTCGCCGACCGATCCCCGCAAAACCTACCCGCCGACGCAAGCCGACGCGCCAACCGGCTGCTCGCCGCGTACGCACGCGAACTGATCGGCCGGGAACTGCCCACCGCGGCCACCGCCTTGGGGGCAACCGCTGAACGCTGAGCCCCGCGATGATCCGAACGGCCCGGCGTCACGCCGCACGCTCCGCTGCGCCGGCTGCGGCTACGCGTTGCGCGGCACGCGGTCCGACCACTGCCCCGAATGCGGCCTCTCGCTACAGGAAACGCACGCCAAGCTCCGCGGCTTCCCGCCCAACCGCAACTACACCGCCGAACTGCACCGCGCGAACGTCGCCTGCATCGTGTTGCCCACCGTCATCATCGTCGTCACGTTCGTCATAATGCGTGGCCTGGGCATCGACGAACTGGCGTGGACGGCGGCCCTGCTCTCGGTGACCGCCGTGGTCTTCTCCCCCATCGCGGCGCTCGTGACCATGCCTTGGCGGGGCGTGTACGAAGACGCGGCGGCCTACGGCCTGGCCTGGCGCCTAACCCTGCTGACCGGGCAGTGGGCGGCGTTCCTGATCATCGGGCTATGGGCTTTACTCCGCGGGTCCGGCTGACCGCGGGTACATTTGCCGGATGCGTGTGCTGGCCATCGAGCCCTACTTCGGCGGGTCGCACCGGGCGTTTCTCGAAGGCTGGGCACAGCGGTCTCGCCACGCGTTCGTCCTACGACATCTGCCCGCCCATCATTGGAAATGGCGCATGCGCCTGGGCGCCGCCGAACTCACGGAAAGCATCGTCACGCAGCCGTTCGACGAAACCTCCGACGGCCAGCCCGCGTCGTTCGACGCCGTGTGGACCAGCTCGATGCTCGACGTCGGGCTTTGGCGCGGCCTCGCACCGCCGGCGATCGCCGCCCTGCCGCACGTCCTGTACTTCCACGAAAACCAGTTCGCCTACCCCGCGTCGCCCGCGGCTCCCGGAGGCGGAGCCGACCCGCGCGACCTGCACTTCGGCTTGACCAACTTCACCGCCGCGCTCGCCACGCTCGCCTCCGGGCCAAACCCTTGGACGCCCGGCCGAGCGCCGCGCCTGTGGTGGAACTCCGCCTACAACCGCGACACCTTCACCGTCGGCGTCGGCGACCTGCTCGGCAAAACCCCAGCGGGCCGGTCGGGCCACGCCTTCACGCATTGGCTCCCCCGCGTCGCGCAGGCGTCTTGCGTCCAGCCGCCCGGCGTCGAACCCTTGCCCAGCCCGCGACGCAAGCGTTTCGGCCGGCCGCCCCACCTGCTCTGGGCCGCCCGCTGGGAGCACGACAAGCAGCCCGAGGTGTTCTTCCGCGCGCTGCACCGGCTCGAAAAACGCGGCGTCGACTTCCGGATCAGCGTGCTGGGCGAAAGCTTCCAGCTGGTCCCCGCCGTCTTCGAGCAGGCGCAGCAACATTTCGGCCCCCGCATCTTGCGCTGGGGCTTCCAAGCCGAACGCGCCGCCTACGCCAAAGCGCTGAGCCAAGCCGACGTGTTCGTCTCGACCGCGGCCCACGAGTTCTTCGGCCTTGCCGCCGTCGAGGCCGCCGCCGCCGGGTGCACCCTCGTTCTGCCCGACGCGCTCGCCTATCCGGAAGTCTTCGGCCCTTCTGCCGCGTATTACCCACCGAGCCCGGAGCGCGATCCGGCCCGGCGCACCCTCGCCACCGCCGAGGCCCTGGCCGACACGCTGGCCGAACTGCTCGCTTCGGGCCAGCCCCGGTACGCCGGCGTCCACGCCCAGAAGTACGCCTGGGACCGCCGCGTCCGTGAACTCGACGACGCACTCGAAGCCGTCGCCACCCACCGCTAGGCCCGCGTGCATCGCGATTCTCGGACCCGACCGGCCGCCAAATCGGCCGCGCCATCGGACCGATCTTTCCCGAGTGAAACCCTTGTTCAACCGGCTCCGGCAAGACGCGGCACCGCTGGCTTCCAAGTCCGCGACGCTCGTCACATCTGGCGTGCTCGTGGGCTTAGGCATCGGCCTGATCGATACCGCCCTGGGCAACCGGCTGTGGCCCGCCGCGCTGCTGACGCTTGCCGCCGTCCTCGCGCTCCGCCCGATCGCCCGGGTCTGGATCGCCGAGCCCACCGCCAAGCTCCTGGCGCTAATGCCCGGCCTCACCCCCGACGCCGACGAGCACGACCGCCGGCCCGTGTCCGACCTGCCCACGCACCGCGACGACGAGGTCGGCCAACTCGCCCGCCACATCCGCGACCTGCTCGCCCACCGCATCGCCACCCACCAAGAGTCCCGGCTGCTCCGTCGCACCCTCGACCAACGCGTCCAACACGCCACCCGCCGCGCCACCGCCGACCTCCAACGCCAAGCCCAACGCGACCCGCTCACCGGCGTGGGCAACCGACGCTTCCTCGACGAACAGCTGCCCGGCCTCGTCGAAGCCGCCCAGCAATCCGACACCGAACTCGTCGCCATCGCCATCGACATGGACCACTTCAAGGCCGTCAACGACACGCTCGGCCACGCCCAGGGCGATCAACTCCTCAACCTGCTCGCCGACCTGCTCACCGGCCTCAACCGCGGCGACGACCTGATCCTCCGGCTCGGCGGCGACGAATTCCTCGTCCTCCAACCCGGCGGCCAACTCGACAATGCCGAGCAACTCGCCCACCGCCTCCGCCGCCTGTACCTCCAACAGACCCGCCGCCTGGCCGACCAACTCAACGGCGTCCAGCCGAACCTCTCCATCGGCGTCGCCGGCCTGCTCGCCGACGCCCTGCCCACCGGGTCCGCGCTGCTCGAACGCGCCGACCAACGCATCTACCAGGCCAAGCACGCCGGCCGCGGCCGCACCGCCCTGCCCTGGGGCGTCGCCGCGTAGAAAAACCCTGGGCCGCAAGCCGCCGCTTGGACTTTCGGCCCAACGCCGATATCGTTCGCCGCTCGACGCAATCCCGAACCCCTGCGTCGCCGGAGGCTCCATGCGTTGCTCGACCACCAACACCTCATCGTCCGGGCCGAAACCCTCCTGACCCCCGCCTCGGTGCCCGACACCGTGCGTTGGTTCAAACAGCTCGTCGACAAGATCGACATGAAGCTCGTCGACCTGCCCCACAACCCCAACTGCTTCTACATGGACACGCCGGGCAACCGCGGGCTCACCTGCGTCGGCATCATCGAGACCTCCCACATCGCCCTGCACTGCTGGGACGAAGACTCGCCCGGCCTCTTCCAACTCGACGTGTACTCCTGCAAGGCCTTCGACCCGATGGCCGTCGTCGAACATTTCGCCTGCTTCCAGCCCGTCAAGATCGAGCACAAGTTCCTGGACCGCGACCGCGAATTGGTCGAGCTGCCGATCATGGCGACGCCACCCGCCGCCATCGCCTGATCCGCCCCGGGGGCCGCGCGGGAAATTCAAATCCCCGTCGCCCGCCCCGCTTCGTCTTGATCGAACAGCACGCCCTGGCCTTTGCGGATCTTGCCGTCGTCGGTCAGTTCCAGGTCTTCCGCCGCGGGCCGGGCGAACAGGTTCAGCACGTCGCCGCCCTCGAATTCGATACCGCCGTAGTTCAGGTCGGCGTTGGGGTACGCGTGGCCCGTATGGGTCCGGGTCGAACTGTCGTTGCGGGTGATCGCGCCGCGCCACCTGCCGGAGCCGGCTTCGGTCCACACGCTGCTCGCGGTCGAGCCGGATTGGCCGAACGTGTCGCCGTCGCCCACCGCCCGGTCGGCCAGCGCGATGGCGTCGGCATTGATCGTCTCCCTCCACTCTTCGACGAGCGGCGCAGTGGCGACGCCGGCCACCGTGTACGACACCTTGCTCATATCGAACCGGCCGGCGTCGCCGGGATCGCCGGGCACAAACGCCGCCTTGATCGTGTCGGCCGGATTCAGGAAGTAGTCCGAAGACCCCGCCGGGATGAAGTCGCCGGTCAACAGTTCCGCGAAGGCGTACTGCACGAACCCTTCGCCGGTCTCGGGATCGTTCATTTCGTCGGGATCGATGTCGCCGTCGCGGCTGCGGTCGTAGCCGCGGATGTCGTTGGACTGGCCGAACGTGTTGGCCTCGATCACATTGTTTTCGATGTCGATCAAGGCCAAGCCGGTTGCAGACACACCCGCGAAATAGCCGTCTGCGCTGCCACTGCCGCAACTCTGCGAGAAAACTACGAAGCCCTGGTGGATGCCGCGGAGCTGCGTCATGTTCTGCGTCTCCCGCGCGCTGTGCCTGACTTTCCCCAGCACCGGCAGCAACAACACCGCCGCGACCAAAAGCGCCGCAAGCAGCACCACGGCTTGGAGCAACGAAAACCCACGCATCGCTTCACCGTATCACCGGGTACCGCGATCCCCAACGCAAAAGCCCTCGGCGGATGCCGAGGGCTTTGCTTTGATTCAGGTTTGCGGTGAAGCTCAGGCTTCGTCGCGGCGACGCTTCATGCCGGCCAGGGCGAGGAGGCCGAGGCCCGCGGCGAAGGCCGAGGGGGTGGGCACCGCGGTGACGTTGCCGGCGACCGGGCCGTCGTGATCGATGCCGCCGCCGTTGTCGGTGTCGAGGGCGTCGGGGTTGCCGAAGAGGCCGTTGGTCGAAGCGAACTGCGCCCCGTTGCGGTCTTCGACGAGCGAGGCCACGCGGTAGCCGAAGCCGCCGATGAGGGCTTCGACGTCTTCGAAGGTGACGCCTTCGGCGTAGTCGAACGTCATGACCAAGCGTTGAGCGTTGGCGATGCCGCTGCCCAGACCTTCGGCGGTGACGGACAGAGCGGTGCCGGTCCAATCGATCAGGTCGCTCTGGGGGGCGTCTTCGGTGCCGACACTGAAGCTGTAGTCGTTGTTCACCCGTGCGTTGCCGTCGGCCGTGCCCTTAATGGCGACGTCGAGCGTCGGACCACCGTCGATGAGGCTGGCGAAGCCGGACTCGAAGTACACGCCGGTGAGTTCCGTGCGGGTGGACCGCAGGATGTTGGCGATGTTCACCAAGAACGTGCCGTCGCCATTGTCACGAGCGGTGAACTGCGACGTGTTGCTCAGCACGTTCTGATCGGCGCTGTTGAAGTACACCGCTTGGGTTTGCGTGATGCGAGCCGCATCGGCGTGACCGGCGAAACCGGCCGTGGTGGCGACGACCGCAGCGACCGCCAAACCCTTCACAATGTGCGATTCTCCCTTGAACATGTTCAGACCTTTCATTGGTTCCTGACAGGTAATCGGCGTTCCGTGGGTGCCCACCTACCATCGGTTTTGTTGTCTCGGACGCCGTCCTGACGTCATTAATGTACCCCGCCTGTGCACGAAAGCAAGTATTTGTTTCGCGGCAGGTTGCTTCAAATAATCACATCTATCGACGGCCGCCACTCTTTCGACCGAAAATTTGGGATTTCCCGCCGGTCGTCCACACGGCTGGAGCCCAAATCATACGTAAAACAATGACATGAAACATTTTGCAATCCTTCTCTGCAAACCTCTCGCGAAACGGAATTTCTAGCGATGGCCGGCGAGGCCTAGACCGATCGGCCGGGTTTGCGGGGTGTGGTCTCCAGGCCACAGGGGTTTAGGCCCGATAACTCATGAGTCCGACGGGCGGCCGGGGCCGTGACCGAATTCAGTAGGATGCCGGGGCCGAATCCGCGTCAGGCCGTGTACGTGGCGGCCCGCACGGCCTCGGCGATCTTCCGGGCGTTGGGCAGCATTTCCTGCTCCAGGCTCCGGTTGTACGGCGCGGGCACGTCGTCGTTAAACACCCGCTTGACCGTGTTGTCCAGGTCATCGAAGCACCGCTCGTAGACCTGGGCGGCGACCTCCGAGCCCACGGACGCGAACGGCCAGCTCTGGTCGGCGACGACGCAGTAGTTGGTCTTCTTCACGCTGTTGGCGATGGTCTCGATATCGAGAGGCCGGTACGTACGGATGTTGATGACCTCGATATCGAGGCCTTCCTTCTCCAAGGCTTCGGCCGCATCGAGGGCGAAGTGCACGGGCCGGCCGGCGCTGACCACGGTGCAATCCTTGCCTTCCTTGATCACTTCGCACTGGCCGAGCGGGATGACGAAGTTCTCGTCGCCTTCCGGGGGCGCCCACTTGCCGCCGTGCAGGTAGCGGGAGAAGTCTTTGTCGCCGCGGGCCCCCATACCGAGCATACGTTCGGATTCGAGGTTGAAGAACGGGTCCTCGTCCTGGATGCCGGCCTTGAGCAGCCCCTTGGCGTCGCGGGGGGTGGCGGGCACGGCCAACTTCAGACCCGGCACGCTGGAGAACATGCTTTCCACCGACCAAGAGTGCGTCGAGCCCAGCTGGCCGCCCGCGCCGTTGTTGCCGCGGAAGACGATCGGGCAGCCGAACTGGCCGCCGGACATGTACAGCATCTTCGGGGCGTTGTTGATGATCTGGTCGGCGGAGACGAGGCAGAACGACCAGGACATGAACTCGATGATCGGGCGCAGGCCGTACATGGCGGCGCCGATGCCCAGGCCGGCAAAGCCGGTCTCGCTGATGGGCGAGTCGACGATGCGCCGGGGGCCGAACTCTTCGAGCATGCCTTCGGAGACCTTGTAGGCGCCGTTGTACTCGGCGACCTCTTCGCCCATCAGAAAGATGCGATCGTCGAGACGCATCTCTTCTTCCATCGCTTCGCGGAGGGCTTCGCGGTACTGGATTTTCCGGTCGGCGGTAGCAACCATGGCTTGACGTTCTGCTTTCAAGAATCAGGAGAGAACCGCGGGTTTCGCGGGTGACGCAGAGGGCTCAGAGGTATGTGCGTCGCCTGCGAAGCGGGAGGTTTACTGGCTTCGGAGGTCACGCGAACTCGGGGTTGGGCTCGCCCTGTTTGTACGGCCCAAACACGTTCTTGTAGACGTCGGTATACAGCTCGTCGACACCCAACTCGGGCGACTCTTCGGCGAACTTCACCGCGTCCTTGGCGGCTTGCTTGGCCCGCTTGTCCAACCCGTCGATCTGCTCTTGGGTCGCAAGCTTGGCGTCGATCAGGTGGTTGACCAGGCGGTTGATGCAGTCGACCTCCTGGAAGCCGCCGACCTCGTCTTTGGTGCGGTACTTCTGCGGGTCCGACATCGAGTGGCCCTGGTACCGATAGGTCTTGACGTTGACGAAGGCGGGGCCGGGCGTTCGGCCCTGGGCGTCGTAGGTCGGCAGGCCTTCGCGTTTTCCGGTCTTCTCGTCGTAGTTGATCGGCCGGGCGTTGCGGGTAGCCGCGACGGCGTCGCGGAAGGTGGTGTAGGTGTCGAGCACGTCCTGGCCGTCGCACTCGTAGTAACGCATGCCGTAGGCCTCGGCGCGCTGCTGCTGGTCGTGGGCCATGGCCGTGCCGCGAGCGATGTCGGTGCCCATGGAGTAGCCGTTGTTTTCGAGGACGAAGATCAGCGGCAGGTTATAGACGGCGGCGAGGTTCATCGCCTCGTGCGTCGCGCCCTGGTTGAGCGCGCCGTCGCCCATGTAGCACAGCGCGACGTTGTCCTTGTTGGTGTACTGGATCGCCCAGCCCAGGCCCGCGCCCAGGGGATTCTGGCCCCCGACGATCGCGTGGCCGCCGTACATGTGGTGCGGCTTGTCGAACATGTGCATCGACCCGCCCTTGCCCTTGGCGCAGCCGGTGATCTTGCCGTACATCTCGGCCATGCAGGCGTTGGGGCTCATGCCGCGAGCCAGGGCGTGGCCGTGGTCGCGGTAGGCGGTGACGATCGGATCGTCGGGCTTGAGGGCGGCGATAGAGCCGACGGCGGTGGCTTCCTGGCCGATGTAGATGTGGCAGAAGCCGCCGATTTTCGCCTGCTGGTACGACTGCATGCACCGCTCTTCGAAGCGGCGGATGAGCATCATCTGATCGAGCAGGCCGAGCAGTTGCTCGGCCGAAAGCCCGTGGTCGCCCCCGAGAGCGGGAACAGCGGGTGTTTGGGGGGCTTCTTTAGTCGCGGTGGGCATAAGCGAGAGTCCGGGGGTCCGAGGGATCGGGTTTTCGGAGCGTTTCCGGGGATCCCGGGGTTTTCGGAGGATCGGGCGCGGCGCGGCGGGGCACGCCGGAAGGCGAGTCCGCGGTCCCCGAATCCTGTTCCGCGAGTATAGGGTGGGCCCCAAGAGCCGCAAGGATTGCGGTCAACCGACGCAAAACACCGAACATCATTAGACTTCCGGACGGTTCCGAACGTCGCACGGGCACGGGTGAGCCCGATCTCAGATCCGTCGGCCCGAGCACCTCGAGGAGTCAGGCAAGGATGCCGCAGCAACGCAGGCGACGCCGCCAACCCAACCGACCGTTTCGCCCGGGCCCACGCCTGGGCGTCGGCGGTGCGTTCGCGCTGTGCCCGTCGCTGTTGGTCGGCGTCGTCGGCATGGCGGGGGCCGCCTTGATGCCGGCCGCGCCCGCGTGGGCCCAGGGCGTGGACCCGTCGAATCGCCCGGTGGCCGCCGTGCGGGTGACGGGCCTGCGGGAAGTGCCCGAAGCGCTGGTCCGCAACGCGATCCGCCTGCAGCCCGGCGGGGCCTACGACGCCGAGCGGGTCCAGGCGGACGTGCAGCGGATCACCCGTCTGGGTCGGTTCTCGCGCGTGGTGGCCACGGTCGCGGACGACCCCGAAGGCGGCGGCGTGATCGTCACCTACGAACTGCAAGAGCAGCCGCTGCTGCGCTCGGTGGAGCTGCGGGGCGTGAAATCGCTGGAAGAGAGCGACCTGCGCGACGCGATCGTGATCCAAGCGGGCGATCCGGCGGACGTGTTCCTGATCGAGCGAGCCCGGCGGCAGATCGTGGACGCCTACGAGGCCGAGGGCTTCTTCCGCGTCCAAGTTTCGTTCGATGAGGCGCGGCTCGAGGACGAGCGCGAACTGGTGTTCATCGTCGTGGAAGGCCCGCGGGTCCGGGTGCGGGACATCCGCTTCGAGGGCAACGAAGTGTTCCCCTCGCGGCTACTCAAAGAAGAGGTTCGGCAGCCGGAGTACTTCCCGATCTTCCGGAAGGCACACCTGGATCAGGGCCTGCTTACGCTCGACGCCGCGCGGGTGCGGGGCTTCATGCAGGCCCGAGGCTACCTCGACGCGCAGGTGGACCGACGGATCGACATCAGCCCGGACCAGCGCGAGGCGGTCGTCACGTTCGTCGTGAACGAGGGGTCGCGGTACACCGTGTCGGACATACGCTTCATCAGCGCCGATGGGGAGCCGCTGATCTTCACCGACACGCAGCTGCTGTTGGCCATGGACCTCAAGCCCGGGTCGGTGTTCAGCGAGGAGGCCGTGGCCCGCTCCCGCGACGCGATCCAGAACCTCTACGGCAAGCTCGGATACCTCGGCACAGCCCAGACGCGCCTGGGCATCCCCGAGCCGCGCATCGATATCGCCCGGCGCTTCGCCCCCGACGCCCCGCAGGTCCGGCTGGACGTGACCATCGAACAAGGTCAGCCCACCACCGTCGGGAAGATGATCGTCCGCGGCAACGACCTGACCCAGACCCGCGTCGTGCTCCGCGAGGTGCGCGGGATGACGCCCGGCCGCCGCTTCGACCGCACCGGCGTGGAGCGCACCGTCCGTCGGCTCAACGAGTCGCCGCTGTTCCGCGGCACGTCGGTCACCATCCTGGGCGATCCGGAGCAGGAAGTCCGCGACGTGCTCATCGAGGTCTCCGAACGCAACACCGGCTCGATCGCCTTCGGGGCCAACCTCAGCTCCGACCTGGGCATCGGCGCCGCGGTGGACATCAACCAGCGCAACTTCGACATCCTCGACTTCCCCGATTCGTTCAATGACTTCACGAGCGGCCGGGCGTTCCGCGGCGGGGGGCAGGTCTTCGACCTGACGCTCTCGCCGGGCGCGGAGAACTCGACGTACTCCATCAGCTGGCGCGACCCGGCCTTCCTGGACAGCGACTTCTCGCTGGGCCTCTCGGCGTTCATCACCGACCGCGAGCGCGACGACTTCGACGAAGGCCGCGACGGCGCCACCGTCCGCGTGGGCCGACGCTTCGGCGACGTCTGGTCCGGGAGCGTCGGCGTCCGCTACACCTTCGTCGAGATCGACGATGTCGACGAAGACGAGGTCATCACCGACGTCCTGGAGGTCGAGGGCGCGTCCGACCTCACCGCTATCGAGATCAACCTCCGCCGCAGCACCACAGATTCAAATATCGAGCCCTCCCGCGGCAGCCGGCTGGACCTCGGCGTCGAGCAAGTGGGCGTGTTCGGTGGCGACTTCGACTTCACCCGCGTCTCCGCGGGCATCACCAAGTTCTGGACCGTCGACGAAGACTTCCTCAACCGCAAAACCATCGTCATGGCCTCGCTCAGCGCCGCCAACATCATCCAGAACGACGAAGCCCCGATCTTCGAGCGCTTCTTCGCCGGCGGCCGCAGCTTCCGCGGCTTCCAGTTCCGCGGCGTCGGGCCCCGCGGCATCGTGGCGAGCAGCGGCTTGGAAAGCTCCGACCCCGCGGGCGGCGAGTTCTCCCTGCTGGGCACTTTGCAATACGAGTTTCCCCTGGTCGACAACTTCCTCCGCGGCGTCGTGTTCACCGACCAAGGCACCGTCCAGGACACCATCGGCGTGGACGAGTGGCGCATCACCGTGGGCACCGGCCTGCGGATGAAGGTGCCCTTCCTCAGCCAGGCCCCCTTTGCGGTGGACCTGGCCGTGCCCATCCTCGACGAGGAAGGCGACGAAGCGGAATTGATCAGCTTCACGCTGGACATCCCCTTCCGCTGAACCCAGTCCGGCCCGCTGCCGTATCCTTTCGGACACGATCCAAACCAATTTCCCTCGAACCCGGAGCACCCCGTGCACACCTTGTCGAACCCCCTGAAAAACCGTCTCGTCCAAGCCGCGCTCGTCGTCGCCGTGTTGATCGTCGGGATCCCGATGCTCAAGGGTGGGTCCGCCCTGATCGCCCAGGACGCCGGCTCGCCCACCGCCGTCGCCACGGTCGATCTCAACGCCGTCATCACCCAATCCAAGGGCTCGGCCGCCCAGGAACAGGTCCGCGCCGGCCGGGAAGCCCAGCGTCAGGAAGAAGGCACCGCCCTCAACGAACGCGTCCAGAAGCTCCGGGCCGACCTCGATCTGCTCGCGCCCGGCAGCCAGGCCCGGCTGGATAAGGAAAAAGAGCTCCGTGAACTCGCCGTCGAGGCCCAGGTCTGGCAACAGGTCGCCCAAGCCGAAGAGCAGGCCTCTCGCAGCCGCGAGTTCTTGCAGCTGTACGAAGCCGCGAACGACGCGGTGGCCGCCGTCGCTCGGGACCGCGGCGTGGACGTCGTACTCACCGCCGGCCAACTCCCGGACCTGGCCCAGCTCGCCCGCGCCGACGCCCAGCAGATCGCCGCGATCCTGCAGAACCGCAAGGTGCTGTTCAACTCCGAAACCGTGGACATCACTCAAGCCGTCCTCGCCCGCATGAACGCGAACTTCGACGCGGCCAACTAATCCTTTAGCCCCGTCCAAGCCTCAAGCCCACGGTCGCAAACCGTGGGCTTTTTCCTTGGCTTTACGGTAAAACTCCGGCATGCCTTCGCACTCCGTCCGACACCTCGCCGACCTGATCGCCGCCGAACTCCACGGCGACGCCAGCCTCACGATCGATCGGCTGGACACGCTGGAGCGTGCCGACGCCTCCACGCTCACCT
Organism: Planctomycetota bacterium; assembly: GCA_039180415.1. Classification (GTDB taxonomy): domain Bacteria; phylum Planctomycetota; class Phycisphaerae; order Phycisphaerales; family Phycisphaeraceae; genus CAZIXN01. Next base: position 50,564 of record JBCDDH010000012.1, read on the forward strand.
TCATCGGCGAGGCCAAGTTCGCGCCGCAATGGGCCGCGTCGAAAGCCGCCGCGGCGATCGTGAGCCGCGCGATCGTGGCGGAAGCCGACTTCGACCCCAACCAGCCGGGGCAAGGCCGGGCGTTGCTCATCGTCGACAACGCCGACCTCGCGATGGCCCAGGTGCTCGAGGACTTCGCCGTCCCAGACCCCGGCCCGGACACCGGCGACGGGGATATCCATCCCACCGCGATCGTCCACCCCACCGCTCAACTCGGCGACGGCGTGACAATCGGCCCGTACGCCTGCGTCGGCCCCCACGCCGAAATCGGCGACCGCTGCGTCCTGCACGCCAACGCCCACGTCTTCGACCACGCGACGCTCGGCCCGGACTGTGTGCTTTGGCCCGGAGCCGTCGTCCGCGAACGCTGCGCCCTCGGCCGACGGTGCATCCTTCACGCCAACGCCGTCGTCGGCACCGACGGCTTCGGCTACCGCCCCGATCAAAACGAGGACGGCACGCCCACCATCCGCAAGGTGCCTCACCTCGGCCACGTCGTGCTCGGCGACGAATGCGAACTCGGCGCCTGCGCCTGCATCGACAAGGGCAAGTTCGGTCCCACCACGCTCGGCCGGGCGTGCAAGCTCGACAACCACGTCCAGATCGGCCACAACTGCGCCCTCGGCAACTGCGTGGTGATCTCTGGCTGCACCGCCGTGGCCGGCTCCGTCACGATCGGCCACGGCGTGATGATCGGCGGACAAGCCGCCATCGCCGACCACCTCACCATCGGTGACGGCGCTCAACTCGCCGGCGGCATCCAGCTCATGCACGACGTGCCGCCCAAGGGCCGGTGGGCCGGCTCGCCCGGACGCCCCATGGGCACCGTCGGCCGCGAACTCGCCGCGCTGTCCAAGCTCCCCGACGCGATGCGCCAGCTCAAGAAACTCATGAAGGCCTAAACGCAATCACGCGATCCGCAGTGCCACGGCCCATGCGTGGCCCACCGCCCCCGGGACACTCCAAACTCCGCGTGACCACGGACGATCACGCCCCTCTCCGCCCCGTCTCCCCCCTGTGACCACCGCCTCCACGACCAACCCGTCGCTCGCCCAGCGCCACAACGCGCCCGACGCCGGCCGCGGCTTCGACCCGTCGCGCCAACACACCATCGAGCAGCCGGTCTCGCTCCGCGGCATCGCGCTGTTCTCCGGCAAGCCCGCCACCCTCACCTTCAAGCCCGCCCCGGAAAACCACGGCGTCGTCTTCGTCCGCACCGACCTGAGCAACGCCCAGGTCCCCGCCCTGATCGATCACGTCGTCACCCGTTCGAGGCGCACCGCGCTCCGCCACGGGGAAGCCATCGTCGAGACCTGCGAACACGTCCTTTCCGCCGTGGTCGGCCGACGCCTCGACAACCTGGTCATCGAGCTCAACGCCGACGAAACCCCCATCATGGACGGCTCGGCGGCCCCGTTCTACGACGCCCTGGGCGAAGCCGGCCTCGTCGAGCAAAACGCTCCCCGCCGCGTGTTGGTCATTAAAGAGCCCGTCGCCATCCGCCAAGACGACGCCACCATCGCCGCCCTGCCCGCCGAGCAGCCCGGCATGTCCGTGACCTACGAGCTCGATTACTCCCGCCACGCCCCCTACATCGGCCGGCAGCTGCACACCTACGACCCCGCCGACGACGACGCCGATCCCGAGCTCTACGCCAAGCAGATCGCTCCTTCCCGCACCTTCTCCACCGAGCTCGAGGCCCGCGCCGCCCGCGAGCAAGGCCTCTTTGCCCACCTCACCGAAAACGAGGCCCTGGTCATCGGCGAGAAGGGCCCGCTGGGCACCAACGCCTTCCGCTTCGACGACGAGCCCGTCCGCCACAAGGTCCTCGACCTGATCGGCGACCTCTCCCTCGTCGGCGCCCCCATCCAGGGACGCATCATCGCGCACAAGTCGGGACACCCGCTCAACCACGAGCTCGCCCGCGCCCTCGTCAAACAGCTCCGCCAACAACGCCTTGGTCACCTCTCCCGCCATCACACCGTGATGGACGTCCGCAAGCTGTTCCGGATGATGCCGCACCGCTACCCGATGCTGCTCGTCGACCGCGTCCTGGAGATCGACGGCGACCAACGCGCCGTCGGCGTCAAAAACGTCACCATCAACGAGCCGTTCTTCCAGGGCCATTACCCCAGTACCCCGATCATGCCGGGCGTGCTCGTCGTCGAGGCCATGGCTCAGCTCTCCGGCGTGCTCATCGGTCAAAGCCTCGAACAGGTCGGCAAGCTGCCCGTCCTGCTCAGCCTCGACAAGGTCAAGCTCCGCCGCCCCGTCACCCCCGGCGACCAGCTGCTGCTCGAAGCCGAGTCCGTCCGCATCCGTTCCCGTATCGCCCACATGCGCTGCCGCGCCTATGTCGCCGAAGACATCGCCGCCGAAGCCGAGGTCAAATTCATGATGGTCGACGACGACCAGAGTTGATTGATGAATGATGAATGCTGACCGATGATTTCAGCACATCGATTCGTGGGGATTGAACCTGCTTTCATTCATCAATCATCATTCATCTATCCGCCAATCATGCCCACCATCCACCCCACCGCCATCGTCGACCCCGCCGCGTCGCTCGCCGACGACGTCCAGGTCGGGCCGTTCTGCATCGTCGGGCCCAAGGTCACCCTCGGCGCGGGCTGCCGCCTGATGTCCCACATCCACATCATGGGACGCACCACCGCCGGCGAGCACAACACCTTCTGGCCCCAATGCGTCATCGGGGCCCAGCCCCAAGACCTCAAGTATCAGGGCGAAGACACCGAACTGCTCATCGGCGACCACAACGACATCCGCGAATCCGTCACGATGCACCCCGGCACCGCCAACGACCTGGGCGTCACCCGCGTCGGGTCCCACAACCTGATCATGGCCTACGCCCACGTCGCCCACGACTGCGTCCTGGGCGACCGCATCGTCATCGCCAACGGCGTCCAGCTCGCCGGGCACGTCTGCGTCAAAAACCACGCCGTCATCGGCGGCGTCACCGCCATCCACCACATGGTCACCATCGGCCAGCACGCCTTCGTCGGCGGCATGGTCCGCGTCTCCAAGGACGTCCCGCCCTTCATGGTCGTCGAGGGCAACCCCGCCCGCGTCCGCAACCTCAACACCATCGGCCTCAAACGCCGGGGCTTCACCGACGAGTCCATCGCCCACCTCCGCGACGCCTACCGTCGGCTCTACGGCCCGATGATGCGCAACAAGGTCGTCGACACCGAAGCCGTCTGCGCCGACCTCACCGACGCCTACCCCCACGACCCCCACGTCGCCACCCTCGTCCAGGCCCTGCGCGACACCGCGGCCGGCCTCCACGGCCGATCCCGCGAAAACACCCGCAAGGACAACCGCTGGAGCAACCCTAGCAAATGAGCCCGCCGACCCGGCCGGCGCGGACGCACCGCTGATTTTTGATCGATCCGATCAAAAAGAACTTGAACCCGAACCGCCAAGTCGTAGGCTGGACAGGAGTCGTGCGCCGATCCATCCGGCACCGCCCGGGAAAAGCCCGCCATGTCGACAACGCCCGCGCCCGCTTCCGACCTCACCGCAAACCCCGCCCGTGACCTGAGGTCTCTCGGTCACACGCTGCCCCCCGACGCCGCGTCCTTCGGCTGGCTCCGCGAATCCACCGACGCCGCCGATGATCCCGACCAACTCCGGCAGCGCTTCGATCGCGACGGCTATCTGTTCCTCCGCGACTTCCTCGACCCTGACGACGTGCTCGCCGCCCGACGCAGCGTGATGGAACGGCTCATGGATCGCGGCCTGCTTCGGCCCGGCACCGATCCCATGGAGGGCGTTGTCAACCCTGAAACCGACGCCCAGGACATCCCGCACGCCGACCTCGCTGTCCGCTGCCCTCCGGTCCGACACGTGGTCTTCGGCGAACGCCTCTGCGACTTTTACGCCCGCTTCTTCGACGAGCCGATCCGCCACTTCGACAACATCTGGCTACGCGCCATCGCGCCCGGCCACGGCACGGCCTGCCACTGCGACTGGGTCTATATGAGCCGTGGCTCTCGCCAGCTCATGACTTGCTGGATCCCCTACGGCGACATCCCCCTAAGCGTCGGCGGCCTCCTCGTCCTCGAAGACTCGTTCCGCCGAAAGGACAAACTCGCCGGCTACCTCGAACGCGACGTCGATGACTACTGTCAAAACAAACCCGGCCACCTCGAAAGGCTCAAAAAGCATGAGCAGGGCTGGTCCTTCCCCGGGCACCTCTCCCGACGCCCCGACCTGCTGCCCAAACAATTCGGGACCCGCTGGCTCACCGCCGAGTGCTTCCGGCCCGGCGACATCCTCACCTTCCGCATGGACCTGGTCCACGGCTCGCTCGACAACCGAAGCGACCGTTTCCGCCTGTCCTCCGACACCCGCTATCAACCCGCTTCGCACCCCGCCGACCGCCGCTGGATCGGGGCCAACCCCGTCGGCCACGGCCCGGACGCCAAGCGCGGGATGATCTGCTAAACCGATGCGCCAAGGCACGCGGCGGCGAAGCTCCCGCGCGGGTCCTGCCGATACTCCCTGCATGTCCGGCCCCCGACCCGAACCGCAAACCGCCCTCGTCACGGGCGCCGCCGGCCTCATCGGCTCCCATCTGGTCGAGGCCCTCGCCGCCCGCGGCCACCGCGTCGTCGCCGTCGACAACTTCAACGACTACTACGACGTATCGCAAAAACGCGCCAACGTCGCCGGCTTCTCGGACCTCGAACACGTCACGCTGATCGAAGCCGACATCCGCGACGCCGACCGGATGCACGACCTGTTCCGCGAATACCGCCCCACCGCGGTCGGCCACCTGGCCGCCATGGCCAACGTCCGATACTCCATCGGCCGCGCCCCGCTCTACACCGACGTCAACATCACCGGCTCGGTCAACCTCCTCGAAGCCGCGAAGGCCGTCGACGAGCTCCGCGACGCAACCACCAACTTCGTCTTCGCCTCCACCTCCTCCGCCTACGGCAAGACCGACCGCCTGCCCTTCCGCGAAGACGACCTCGCCAACACCCCGCTCGCCCCCTACCCCGCCTCCAAAAAAGCCGTCGAACTGCTCGGCTACACCTACCACAACCTGCACGGCCTGCGCTTCACCGCCGTCCGCTTCTTCAGCGTGTACGGCCCGCGCGCCCGGCCCGACATGATGCCCTTCATGGTCACCGACCGCGTCGCCCGCGGCGACACCATCACGCTCTTCGACGCCGGCGAACTCTGGCGCGACTGGACCTTCGTCGACGACATCGTCGCCGGCGTCGTCGCCGCCATGGAGACCCCGCTGGGCTACGAGGTCATCAACCTCGGCCGCGGCGAACCCGTGAAGATGGCCGACTTCGTCGCGATCGTCGAAAGCCTGGTCGGCAAAAAAGCAATCCTCGACTGCCCGCCCGCCCCACCGAGCGAACCCAAACGCACCCACGCCGACATCGCCAAAGCCCGCGAGCTTTTGGGCTACGACCCGCAGACGCCGATCGAAGCGGGCCTTACGAAACTTTGGGATTGGTATCGACGACGCGCTTGATACGCTCCGCTTATGCAGTGGAGCAAGGTCAAGTCCCGCTGGAAAGAGCTGCTGGCCGAAAGCGTGGCCGACCGCGTCGACTTGCATCTATCGCAATATCGACGCGCACACGATGGAGAAGGCGATGCATGGTTCACATTCGACCGGAGTGAAGTTCTGCGCTTTACGAACGTCGACATTGTTGACTGGCGTGAGAGCCAGCAACGCGATGCACTTCTCAAAATGGGGAAACATCTCGAGTACGGCATCAACGAAATCGGAAAGTCCTCACACGTCACATCAACGAGCGACCTGCCGAGGGACTGGCAGTTTTCGCAAAGCGATTTGTTGCGTGCGTTGTTTTTCTGGATAAACAAGCCGCTTGAAAAATCACTGGCCTGTGAACATCCGCTACCACGGGCTCTGGCGATGCTCGATCGACGGGTCGGCAAGCGACGTCTTAAAGCATTCCATCCACAGCTCGATTTCCGAGTTGTCTCCGTACTCCACGACGTACGGATGCAATGCGAGGGCTCATCCCGTGTCGATCTGACCCACCGCGACGCAACCGGCTAAACTCTCCGCCCCTTTCCACGAAACCGGAGACCGACCATGCCCAACGCCACCGCCACCATCACCACGCCCCGCGGCGACATCGAGCTCGAGCTCTACACCGACGACTGCCCCGAAACCGCCGGCAACTTCGTCAAGCTCGCCAAGGACGGTTTCTACGACGGGCTGACCTTCCACCGCGTCATCCCCGACTTCATGATCCAGGGCGGCTGCCCCAAGGGCACGGGCACCGGCGACGCCGGCTACAAGTTCGACGACGAGGCCAGCGCCCTGGCCAAGCCGCACGACGGGCCGGGCGTCCTCTCCATGGCCAACGCCGGGCCCAACACCAACGGCAGCCAGTTCTTCATCACCCACGTCGCCACCGACTGGCTCGACGGCAAGCACGGCGTCTTCGGCAAGGTCACCAAAGGCCAGGACGTCGTCGACAGCGTCCAGCAGGGCGACCAGATGGAAAAGGTCACGATTCGTGATTGATGAGTGATGAGTGCTGATAGATGACTGAAGGCATCGCGTCCCGAACGTGATCCTGGCGCGGTGCCGAACTCATCATTCATCTCTCATCAATCAGCCAATCAAATATCCGCTCCCGGATCGCCCGGGATCGGCGCGACCGGCTCGCCGGGCTTGAGTTCACCCGTGCGGTACTTGCTCCAGTAAGCGGTCAGCCGCTTCTTCACCAGCGGGGCGAGCAGGATGCCGCCGAGGATGTTGGGCAAGGCGCAGCTCAGCAGCATCGCGTCGGCCGAGTCGATCACCGCGCCCAGGGACGCGACCGAGCCGAAGAACACGCAGGCCACGAACACCAGCCGGAACACGATCACGCTGTCGATGCCGAACAGGTAGCCCCACGCCCGCTCGCCGTAGTAGCACCACGCGATCATCGTCGAGAACGCGAAGAGCACGATGCTGATCGTCAGGATCTTCGGGAACAGCAGCGTCTGCAGCGTCTCGTTGCTGGCGAACGCGGCGAGGGTCACCGCGGCGCCGCCGTCGATGTCCTGGGCGTAGGCCCCGGTGATCAGCACGACCATGCCGGTCATGAAGCAGATCACGATCGTGTCCACGAACGGCTCGAGCGAGGCGACCAAACCCTCCCGCACCGGCTCGTCCGTCTTCGCCGCCGAGTGCGCCACGGCGGAACTGCCGATGCCCGCCTCGCTGGAAAACGCTGC
>JBCDDH010000013.1:0-56019 GCA_039180415.1 Planctomycetota bacterium
CGGGCACCCGGGTCGTGAGTTCGTCAATGATTTGCTGGGCCGCCACGAAGTCCCAGCGGTCGATCATGAGGTGGCCAAGGGTTTCCCAAACCTCAGCGGCTTGCGGGTTGAGCGCGAGCGCTTCTTGGGCTAATTCGATGGCCTGGGCGGGGTTGTCTTTGTCGGCCAGCAACGCGGCGAGCGAGGCTTTGGCGGGCCAGTAGAGCGGGTCGGCATCCAGCGCGGTTTCGAGCAGCGTGACGGCGCGGCGGTAGTCCGAAGCGGGCCGGCCTTCGAGCGCGGCGAGCACGACGATGCCGTCGGCGGCGGCGGTGAGCGCAGCGGGGGAGGCGTTGCTGTCGAGCAGGAAGCGTTCGCGGATCGGGCGCAGCCGAAGGGCGGCTTCGTCGAAGTCGGCGCGCTGCTCGGCGAGGCGGGCGTGAAGCAGGGCGATCGCTTCGCCCGGGATGGCGGGCGTGGTTTCGTCGGCGGGCACACCGGCGTCGGGCAGGCGGCCGGCGAGGCGTCGCGCGCTCGTGGGGTCGCCGCGGCGCAGCGCGGCGCGGGCGGCGAAGTACGCCGCGGCGTGGTGGGCATCGGCGAGGTCGGCGCGGACCCGCCCGCGCATCCCGCCGAGCTGCGCGGCGAGCGCGGGCGGCAGTGCGGCCTCGTCGAGCTCGTCCCACCGGCCGTGCAATACCCGCGCGCGGCGTTTCGCGTCGGCGTCGAGCACCGGCGCGTCGAGCAGGCGCGTCACGGCCGGCGAAGGCGTGACGCTCGGAGTGGCCGCGGCTTCTTGGGCTTCGGGTTCGGGTTCGGGCAACACGTTCAACGCCAGACCCGATCCGGCCGTCTCCCGCTCGGGCTCGAAGCCGCACGCCGGGCAGGCCCACGCGGCGGGGGCGATCCCGGCCGCCACGCCGCCGCACAAGCCGAGCCAAACCACTCCGACACTCATGCTGATCCGCGAGTTCCGCATAACCAAGAGTATGACGCGTTACTCCGGGGCCCGGCGGGCTCTCTAGACTCCGCCGATGCGACTCGCTTTCTTCGGCTCCGGCGCGTTCGGCCTACCCACCATCCAACGCCTGCACGCGGACCACGACCTGGCCTTGGTGGTCACGCAACCGGATCGGCCGGCCGGCCGCAAGCGGCGGCTTACGCCCACGCCGATCGCGGCGTGGGCGTTGGCGCGGGGCCTGCCCGTCGCACGGCACGAAGACGTGAACGACCCGGCGTTCGTGGCCGAAGTGGCGGGGTTGGGCCTGGATGCTTCGGTGGTGATCGCGTTCGGCCAGAAGCTCGGCGAGCCGTTGATCGCGGCGATGGGCAAGCTGGCGGTGAACCTGCACGGCTCGCTGCTGCCGGCCTATCGCGGGGCGGCCCCGGTTCAGCGGGCGGTGATGGACGGCCTCACCACGACCGGCGTCAGCGTGATCGGGCTCGCGCAACGCATGGACGCGGGCCCGGTATACGGCACGGCCGCGCTGGACGTCCGGCCGAGCGACACGTCCGGCGAGGTGCACGACCGCCTGGCCGAGCTCGGTCCCGACGCGGTGGGGCGCGTCTTGGCGCAGTTGGCGAGCGACGCGCTCGAGCCTTGGGAACAGGACGAGGCGCAAGCGACACGGGCGCGGAAGTTGACCAAGGCCGAAGGCACCCTGGACTTTGCGGGCGAGGGCATGTCCGCGGCGCGATGCCGGGCGTTGATCAACGGGTTGAACCCCTGGCCCGGTTGTCGGGTGCGGTGGACGTCGAACGATCGGCCGCCAGGCGAGTTGATCCTTCGTCGCGTCGAGGACGAACCGACGGCGTCCGGCGCGGTCCCGGGCACGCTGCTCGATAGGTTGCGGGTCGCGACCGCCGAGGGCGCGGTCCGTCTTTTGGAACTGCAGGCGCCGGGTACCAAGCCGATGCCCGCCGAAGCGTTCGCGGCGGGGCACGGGTTGACGGCGGGCGATCGCCTGGAGCCTTGGGAGTTTTCTTCCGGCTGACGTCTCGAGACGGCGGCCTTCACCGGTTTACCGCGCCCGCGCAACCGGCCTTACGTAGCTTCGCGCACCGGGGTACGTCGATTCGGGCGGGAGCATTTCGGGGTTTGGTCCACGCCGCGCTGGCGTCCGGGGCCGCTTGGGGCATTTTGTCCGCGTCGGCCGGTTTTTCCGCCGCGGCGGCCGGTATCGCAGACCCGCTGTTCCCCATGTTCGACCCCTACGCCCGCCGACGCCCGACGCCCGCCGAAAAGTCCATCCGGACGTTTTATCGCATGGCGCTGAGCGGCGCGGTGTTGGTGGGGCTGGCCGTGTTGGTGTCGCTGTTCACGGCGCCGGCCACGGCGTTGTTGCACCGCGAGTGGGCGGCCTCGGAAGGCAGCCTGATCGTCAATTCACTGTCCGCCGGCGTCAACTCAACGCTCTACCTGATGGTGTACGTGCTGCCGATGATGCTGATGGCGGGCGGGGTCGCGCTGCCGGTGATCGCGCTCGTGCGGTTCCGCGATTTCGCGTTGCACCCGCGCTATCGGCGCGGCAACCGCGCGACGCCGCATTTCCCGTTACGCACTGCCTGGCTGCTCGTCTTGGCGGAGGTGCCCGCGTTGGTGGTTTTCGCCGCGTTGGCGATGACGACGCTCGGTTCGGCCCAGACCCGTAACCCCGGCATCGGGGAGCCGCAGATCTACCTCGCCCCGCCCGGCCAAGACGGCCCGTGATGCCGGGATCGATCCGCGCGGCGTCGCGATTGGCGCACAAAAAACCCGCGAGCGCTGCCTTCCAGTAGTGGGCCCGTTGGGGGCGATGGGCCAAGAGGGTGTGTTCACAGGTCGCGGGCTATCCGCATTATCGCCGAGACGCGCCCGATCGGCACAGCAATTCACGGAAAACTTTTTCGTCCACCGGTTATTCACCGTGGGGGCCGCCTCCCCGCCAAAGATTTGTGTGGATCACTCGGTTTCGGCGAACTTGCCGAGCTGGCGTAAGCGGTCGTAGCGCTTCTTGACGAGGTTCTCGGGCTTGAACCGCTTGAGTTCGCGGAGCTGCTGGATCAGCCATTTTTCGAGCAGGTCGGCCATGGCTTTGGGGCGCCGGTGTGCGCCGCCGAGTGGTTCGTCGATGATCGCGTCGATGGTGCCGAGCTCGAGGTTGTTCGCGGCGGTGAGCTTTAGGGCTTCGGCGGCCTTGGGGTTGGTGGTCGGGTTGGCTTCTTTCCAGAGGATGGCGGCGCAGCCTTCGGGCGAGATCACCGAGTACCAGGCGTATTGCAGCATCGCGAGCCGGTCGGCGACGCCGATGCCGATCGCGCCGCCCGAGCCGCCCTCGCCGATCACGACGCTGACGATCGGCACTTTGAGGCGCGACATCTCCCGCAGGTTCAGGGCGATCGCCTCGGCCTGGCCGCGTTCTTCGGCGCCGATGCCGGGGTAGGCGCCCTGCGTGTCGATGAGCGTGACGACGGGCAGGCCGAACTTCTCGGCCAGCTTCATGCAGCGCAGCGCCTTGCGGTAGCCCTCGGGGTGCGCGCATCCGAAGTGGGCGGCGATCTTTTCTTTCGTGTCCTTGCCCTTGTGGTGGCCGACGACCAGGCACTTGTGCGGGCCGACGCGACCGAAGCCGCACTTGATCGCGGGGTCGTCGCCGAAGCGCCGGTCGCCGCGGAGCTCGACGAAGTCTTTGACGAAGGTGTCGAGGTAGTCCACGGTCTGCGGCCGGCCGGGGTGGCGGGCGACCTGCACGGTCTTCCAGGCGTCGAGGTTGCCGTAGAGCTTCTTGAGCATCGCGGTGTGCGACTGCCGGAGCTTGCGGACCTCGCCGGTGACGTTGAGCGTGGGGTCCAGGCCGATCGCGGAGCGGGACGGGTCGGTCTGCGCTTCGAGCTCGGCGATCTGCTTTTCGAGCGCGATGAGCGGCTTCTCGAATTCGAGCTCGAAGTTGCCGGTGTACGCGGACAAGTCGGTGTTGGATGCGGCGGTTGGGGTCGCCATGGTGAAGGTCTCGGGGCCAGCCCGCGGCCGTCGGACGCGGGCCGCGTGGCGATTCGGATAAATTGAGTCTCAAATCTTACGGAAACCCGCATGCCACCACCACCCCGGCCCGAATCCCTGCCCGCTCCGCCCGACGTGTCGCAGATCACGATCGTCGGGCCGGGTTTGCTGGGAGCGAGCGTCGGCCTGGGCTTGAAGCGAGCGGGATACGCGGGCCGGGTCGTTGGTGTGTCGCGGACGCAGGCGACGCTGGACACGGCCCGGCAGGTCGGCGCGATCGACGTGGGCTTCACCGAGTTATCCCCGGCCGTGCGGGTGGATGGCCGGTGCGTCGTCGTGGTCTGTGTGCCGGTGGGCCGGTTCGGCGACGTGTTCCGCCAACTCGCCGAACACCAGCGCCGGGGCATGTATGTCACGGACGTGGGGTCGACCAAGCTCAGCGTCGTCGCCGACGCCAAGCGTTTCCTCAAGCAGCCGCAGTTCTTCGTGCCCGCTCACCCGATGGCCGGATCGGAGAAGTCCGGGCCGCAGCACGCCGACGCCGATCTGTTCTCCGGCAAGCCGTGCGTGCTGTGCCCGGACGACACGACCGACCCCAACGCCCTGGCCACGACCCGGCAGATGTGGGAGAGCCTGGGTTCGGTGATCCACCTGCTCACCGCCGACGCGCACGATCACGAGGTTGCCGCGGTGTCGCACCTGCCGCATCTGCTGAGCGTGCTGCTGACCCTCACTGCCGACGACATCGGGCCGCTGGACCTGGCGAGTTCCGGTTTTCGCGACGTGTCCCGGCTCGCCCTGTCCAGCCCCGCGATGCGTGGAGACATCATCGCCGCCAACCGCAAACCGATCGGCGAGGCGTTGGACCGGTTTGCCTCGCGCTTGAACGAGTTGCGGGGCGTGATCCGCAAGACCAAAGACGAGGAGCTGGCCGCCATGCTCGAAGCGGCCCGGGTCAGGCGCGACGCTTGGCCGGGTTCATCTAAGCTTCCTGAATGAGCGACTTCCAGTATCCACTCGGGTTCATCGGAGCGGGGAACATGGCCGAGGCGATCGCCCGCGGCGCGATCGAATCCGGCGCGTTGCGGCCCGAGCAGATGGCGGCCGCGGACCCCAGCCCCGAGCGGCGGGCGTTGTTCGAGGGTCTGGGCCTGAGCACGTTCGACGACGCCGCGGCGTTGGTGCCCCGATGTGCGCAGGTCATGCTGGCGGTCAAGCCGCAGGTCTCTGCCTCGCTGGCCGAGGCGATGCAGGAGGTCGATCGGGACCGGCAGGTCGTGATTTCGATCATGGCCGGGGTCACGATCGAGCAGCTCGAAACTGCCATGGGCGGGCCCGCGCGGGTGATCCGGGTGATGCCAAACACGCCGCTGATGGTGGGGCAGGGCATGTCGGCGGTGGCGGTCGGCGAGCACGCGGAGGACGGCAAGGACGAAAACCTATGCGTCCGCGTGCTGCAAAGCTGCGGCAAGGTCGTGAAGGTCGTCGAGGAAGACCTGGACGCGGTGACGGCGGTGTCCGGGTCCGGCCCGGCTTACGTGTTCCTGTTTATCGAAGCGATGACCCGAGCGGCCCAAGAACTGGGCCTGAGCGATCTGAGCGAAACCCTGGTCCAGCAGACCTTCCGCGGCGCGGTGCAGATGCTTTTTGAATCCGCCCCCGACCCCGAAGAATTGCGCCGCCAGGTCACCAGCCCCGGCGGGACCACCCAAGCCGCGATCGAGCACCTCCAAAAGCACGGCTTCGAAGAGCTGATCCGTGATGCCGTGGTCGCGGCTCGTGACCGCAGCATCGAATTGGGGCGTGGGTGAAGTTCGGTTCGCATCATTGCGAAAAACGGCGATCTGCTTGATACAACTCGGCCCCGGGCACGTCTTACACCGCAGAAGCGACGCTTCCGTTGCTGGGGAAGACGCCATGACCCGCCGCCGTTTTCGTTTTCGTCGCCCTGCCGCCGGCTTCACGCTCATCGAACTGCTGGTGGTGATCGGCATCATCGCGGTCCTGGTCGGCCTGCTGCTCCCCGCGCTGGCGAGCGTCTGGGCCACCGCGCGCACCACGCAGTGCCAGAGCAACCAGCGGCAGGTCGGCCAGGCCGCGCTCGCTTTTGCCGTGGACCACGGAGACCGGCTGCCGGAAAACCGCACGTCGGTCGCGCCCGGGCGGCACGTCAGCTGGCGTTTTCGGATCGTCGATCAGGGCTACCTGCCCGGCCGAGACCTCGACGGCAACGGCGAGATCGACGCGGAAGAGAGCGGCGGCGTCTGGCTGTGCCCGAGTGTGCCGACCGAGCCGTTGTCCGAACTGGGAATCGTGAACAACGGCAGCCTCAACGTCGGCGACGCCGTAAGCAACCACGCGATCAATGGGCACCTGGTCTGGGTCGAGTTTCCCGAGCCGGTCGTCGCGCGTCGGCCGATGTTGACCGTCCGGCAGCCGACGCACACGATCCTGCTGGCCGAAACGCGGGCACCGTTCCCCGACCTGCGGGTGACCCAAGGCAACCTGACGCTGCGTCAGGACGGCCACAGCATGTTCGGCTACTGGCACGCCGGGCGCGGCGTCTACACCGCGCTGGACGGCCACGTCACGACGCAGCCGTTGCTGGAAACCGGCACGGGCAACTGCCGTTGGCACAGCGGTCGGGATTACGGCGAAGACCCCTTCACGCCGCAGCCGCCGGAGGACGCCTTGACGCCGCACGGCCACGACCAATGGCCATCTTGGGTGGGCCGCGACCACCTCTGACCGCGTCGGCCTAGCATGCGGACCATGCATCGATCTGACACCGCCAACGACCTCGGTCTGTTCGTGCTCCGCCTGGTGTTCGGCGGTTACTTCGCGTGGTCCGGGGTGATCACGGCCGTCGGCGAGATCCGCGACGGCCTCGGCTCTTTCTACCGGGGGCAATTCAAAGGACTGCAGCCGACGTGGCTGCCGGACGTGTTCGCCGCGCCGTACGGGTACGCGTTGCCGTGGCTGGAGATCGTGTTGGGGGCGATGCTGATCGTGGGCGTGCTGAGCACGGCGGTCGCGATCGTGATCGGCCTGATGATCGCGAGCTTCACGCTGGCGTTGGCATTGAAGATGGGTTGGACGGTTCAAGGGGCCAACGCGCCCGGGCCGTTCGGCAGCAATTACCTGCACCTCGCGGCTTATGTGGCGATGGCGGTGATGGGTCCGGGGCGTTGGTCGATCGACGCGGCGCGCGGCGGCCGGGTTTGAAGCAAGCAACAACGACATGACGTACCCCAATCTCCGTGATTTTGTGGACGCCCTGGAGGCGGCGGGAGAACTGAAGCGCATCGCCGCGCCCGTGTCGTGCATGCTGGAGGTCACGGAGATCGCCGACCGGGTGAGCAAGTCGCCGTGCGCGAATCGCTCGGAACATTCGCACGCGTTCGATCCCAAGCACGACGGTCAGGGCGGGCACGCGCTGCTGTTCGAGAACGTGACCACGCCGCAGGGCGCGGCCGCGATGCCGCTGCTCATCAACGCCTTCGGCAGCTACCGCCGGATGGAGATGGCGATGGGTTGTTCGGAGGGCGGGTTCGAGGCGCTGGCGGACAAGGTCGCGTCGCTGGTGAAGCCCGAGCCGCCGACCAAGCTGCTGGACAAGGTGAAAAAAGGCTTGGAACTGGCGAAGGTCGCGTCCCTGCCGCCGAAGGTGGTGCGCAGCGGCGTGTGCCAGGAGGTTGTGAAAGCGGGCGACGACGTGAACCTGTTCGACCTGCCGATCATCCAATGTTGGCCCGATGACGGCGACCCCCGGACGTGCGGATATGACCTGTCCCCCGAGCAGGCGGGCACGGCGGCCGGGGACGGGCGGTACGTCACGCTGGCCGGGATGTACACGATCCACCCCGACGACGCGGGCAAGCCGGACGGCGAGGCCCGGCCGTCGCGGAACATCGGGATGTATCGCGCCCAGCTCCTCGACGCCAAACGCACGGCGATGCACTGGCACGTTCACCACGACGGCGCCCGGCACTGGCGGGCGTGGTGCCGGCGAGACGCGGAAGCGCGGGCCCGCGGCGAGGACCCGCCCGGCATGCCGCTGGCGATCGTGTTGGGCGGCGAGAGCGTCCTGCCCTACGCCGCCACGGCGCCGCTGCCCCCGGGCATCAGCGAGTTGATCTTCGCGGGCTTTTTGAACCAGGCGTCGATCTCGTTGGTCAAATGCAAGACCATCGACCTGCACGTGCCCGCCCACGCGGAGATCATCTTGGAGGGGTACGTCAGCACGCTGGCCGGGCCGATCGGCTACGACCCCCGGCCCGACGGCGCGCCGCCGCTGAACCATGAGCACGAAGTCTTCGAGGGGCCGTTCGGCGACCACACCGGGTTCTACTCCCTGCCCGACCGCTACCCGGTGTTCAACGTCACGGCCGTTACGCACCGCAAAGACCCGATCTATCCGACCACCATCGTCGGCCTGCCGCCGCAAGAAGACTACTACCTCGGCAAGGCGACCGAGCGGGTGTTCCTGCCGCTGCTCAAAACCCTTATCCCCGACATCCTCGACTACGACCTGCCTCGCTTCGGCTGCTTCCACAACTGCGCGTTTATCCAGATCAAGAAGGAGTATCCGCTGCAGGCGCGACGCGTGATGCATGCCGTGTGGGGTGCGGGGCAGATGGCGTGGACCAAATCGATCGTCGTCGTTGACCACGACGTGGACGTGCACGACCCGGAGCAGGTTTGGTTCCACGTGATGGCCAACGCCGACCCCGGCCGCGACCTGGAGATCGTGAACGGGCCGCTGGACATCCTGGACCACGCCGCGCCGCGGCTGGGCGCGGGCAGCAAGATCGGGATCGACGCGACGCGTAAATGGAAGGGCGAAGAAGTCAACGGCCTGCCCGTCCGCGATTGGCCAGAGCGTTTGGATATGTCCGCCGACGTGAAGGCGAAGGTCGACGCGATGTGGGGGCGGTTGGGTTTAGGACCCGGTGCGAATTAAAAAACGGCCGATCGGGAATAATCTTCGTCGCGGGCGTATTTGCGCCGCATGCAAGAATTAGACCCGGAAAACGCAAGCCCAGACGAACCGTATTGGACACCGGGTCGGGTGGCGGTTGCGGCCGTTGCTTGCTCCGGCTTGCTCATCGCGGCGTCGCTCACGGCGTGGGCGCGGTGGCCGGAGTCGGAGTATCACTGCAGCGTTTCGGAGAAACTTGCCGAGGCGCGGCAGCAACGGCTCGCCGAGCCGGCCGCGCTTTTCGACTGGTCCGGCCTCATCGTCCCGCGAGAACAGGTCATTTCCGGCGGCGTGCCGAAGGACGGCATCCCGTCGATTACGGATCCGCAGTTCGCGCCCGCGGCGAGCCAGACACAGTGGGAAGGGGATGCGCGGGTCGTCGGCGTGGTGGTGGGCGACAAGGCTCGGGCCTACCCCCTGGCGATGCTGAACCGGCACGAGATCGTGAACGACACGCTGGGCGGCACGCCGATCGCGGTGGTGTTCTGCCCGCTGTGCGACTCGGTGAGCGTGGTGGACCGCCGGCCGCCCGGAGAAGGCGAGGACGTCGAGCCGTTGGAGTTTGGGGTTTCCGGGATGTTGATGAATTCGAACGTGCTGCTGTACGACCGGACACACGACGCGTTGTGGTCGCAGGTGGCGATGACCGCGATGACCGGCCCGTACGCGGGCCAATTCCTGCGGCATCTTGGCGGCTGGTCGCTCGGGCCGTTGTCGGCGTTCACCGACGCGAACCCCGATGCGACGGTGATGGTGGTGGATGAGGCGGTCCAATCGCAATACGCCCGCAACGTCTACGCGGACCGCGGATACTTCGAAGACGAACAGGTGTGGTTCCCGTATGCATCAGACGACAATCGGCTAAGCGTCAAGGAGCCGATCCTGGGTCTGCACCGCGACGGGCAAACGTGGGCGTTCCCGCTGGAGGCGTGGTCGGGCCACGCGGGCCCGGTGCGGCACGCGTTCGCCGACGGGGCCGAGGCCGTGTTCGAGTTCGGCGGCGATCGAGAAGTTGCGGTCGCGTCGTTGCCGGAAGACGCGGATGCGGTACACACGTTCTGGTTTGCCTGGGTTTCGTTCAACCCGCAGACTCAAGTCGTGTTGCCGTAAGCTGAGCGAGTGATCGATTCCCATTGCCACCTGACGTACGACGGGCTTTACGAACGGGTCGGCGAGGTGATCGCCGAGGCCAACGCGGCGGGGGTGGATCGCATGGTCAGCGTCGGCACGACGCCCGACGACGCGCGGAAGGCGATCGCGTTGGCGCAGCGGTTCGAGGGCGTGTTTGCCACGGCGGGGCTGCACCCGCACTACGCGTCACTCGGAAGGCACTTCGACGGCGAGTGGTCCGTGTGGCTGTCGTGGTTGGCCGACCGACTCCGGGAGCTGATCGTGTTGCCGGAAGTCGTCGCCATTGGTGAGATGGGTTTGGACTACCACTACAAGGAGCCGGACCCGTCGGACCAACGTGCAGCGTTCGCGACGCAGTTGGCCGTGATGCGTGAGATGCCGGAGATCAACGGGATCATCCACAACCGAGAGGCGACGGACGACACGTTGGCCGTGCTGGCCGACGAAGGCGTGGACGCATCGCGTTTCGTTTTCCACTGCTTCACCGGCTCGCCGGCGGAGGTCGAGAAGATTCTCGAGGCCGGGGCTTACGTGGGGTTTACCGGGATCGTGACGTTCGGCAGCGCGAAGGACGTGGCCGAAGCGTCCGACCGAGTTCCCTTGGATCGTTTGCTGATCGAGACGGACAGCCCGTACCTCACGCCCGCCCCGTTCCGGAAGGTCCGCCCGAACGAGCCGAAGTACGTGGCGCGGGTGGCCGAGTTTTTGGCGGAACGACGAGGGGTGTCGACGGCGGAGTTGACGGCGGCGACGGACGCGAACGCGGAACGGCTGTACGGTCTGCCCGGCCGCTGAAGCGACCAGGCCGTACAAAAAGAAAACCCACGGTCGGGGACCGTGGGCTTCGCGGCGGGTTTCTTTGGGTTGCAGTTGGGTTTACGCGGCTTTGCGGAGCGGGGTGGACTCTTCGGCCTGGGGCATCGGCTTGGGCGTGACGTCGGCGGTGCCGAGGCGGTCTTGGAGGTACGTGGTGAGCTTGCGGCGGTCGTGGGGGCCGAGGAAGCGCTCGATGAGCAGGCCCATGCGGACGGGGCCGGGGCCGTCTTCGTGCATGCGGGCGACGCGGCCCTCGACGCGGATGGTGATGTGCTCGGTGCCGGGGAGCATGGCGCGGACCTGCACCTGTTCGCCGGTCTTGAGGGGTTCGTCGAGTTCGAAGCGCATGCCGGTCATGGAGACGTCGTACAGGTGGCCGGACCAGCGGAATTGTTCATCGCCCGGACGCTTGGCCCGCAGCAGCGTGTACATCGGCGGTACGGCGGCTCGGGGCGCGGCGCGGCCGTCGTCGGCGCGGTCGGGTTCGGGAGACGGAAACTTCAGCGGGGCGTCGTGGCGGGGATCGGCAGACATGCGGGGCTCCAAGACCAGAGTGGGGACGGCAGTCTCTCCTCGCTCACGGCATCGACGCCAACCGACGGCGACTTGATGCCCAGACGCACGAAGCCTCTGCGACCGGGCTGGCGGGCTCAAAACGCCCGGGCCGGTGCAGCGTTGCGCAACGATCGGCCGATAAATCGGTCATGCCCGAGCTGCAGCGTCCTGCGATCGCTTTGCCCGTTCCGCGTCCCGTCGATCCCACGGGTGGACCGACCGCGGTTGGTGGATCTCCGGCGACGATGCGGGTGCTTTTAGCGGGCACGGCCCGGGGTGTTCGTGAGTTGTGCGGGTCCCTGCGGGCGACCGAGCACGCGGAGCAACCGCTGCGCTACGAGGTGGTCGGAGCGCTGCTGCTGCGAGAGCCGGAAGAAGATGATTTGCCGTGTGCGGTGTTGGGCGGATTCGAAGAGCTGGAAGCGCTGCTCACCGGCGGGCTCGGCGTGGACCGGGTGTTGTTGTGCTTGCCGTCGGCTTTGCGGGGCGTGACGCGCACGACGGGGCAGACGCTGGACCGTCTGGGCGTGGCGTGGGCGGACGTGCCGCCCTTGGCGGATCAGGTGATGGGCCGGGCGACACGGGTTCGGCCGGCGGCGGAGCTGGATTTAGCGGCCCTGATCGACCGGACGCCGCGCGAACTCGATAGCGCGGCGCTCACGACGCTGATCACGGACCGGACGGTGATGATCACCGGGGCGGGCGGGTCGATCGGCTCGGAGCTGGCGGGGATCGTCGCGCGGTTTGCGCCGCGGAAGTTGGTATTGCTCGAGCGTTCGGAAAACGCGCTGTTCGAGGTGCACCGGCGTCTGCGAGCTCGGGCGGGGGCACCGCCGTTGGAAGCGGTCCTGCACGACGTGACGCATCGCCAACGCACGCACGACCTGCTCCAGCGCGTCGAGCCGGACGTCGTGCTGCACGCCGCGGCGCACAAGCACGTGCCGATGATGGAGGACCACCCGGCCGAGGCGGTCGAGAACAACCTGTTCGGCACGCGCAGCATCGCGGACGCGGCGCACGCCGCGGGGGTGGATCGGTTCGTGATGATCTCGACGGACAAGGCGGTGAACCCCTCGTCGGTGATGGGCGCGACCAAGCGTCTGGCCGAGATGTACATCCGCGACCTGGACGCGCGCAGCGGCACGCGGTTCGGCATGGTGCGGTTCGGGAACGTGTTGGGCTCCGCGTGCTCGGTGCTTCCGATCTGGGCGGATCAGCTCCAGGCGGGCGGGCCGATCACCGTGACGCACGAGGCGATGACGCGGTATTTTATGACGATTCCGGAGGCGGCGGGGCTGGTGCTGGAGGCCGCGTGCCTGGCGGAAGGCGGCGAGGTGTTCCTGCTGGACATGGGCCGGCCGGTGCGGGTGCGGGATATGGCCGAACGCTTCCTGCGGCTGCAAGGGCTGGAGCCGGGCCGCGACGTGGACATCCAAATCACCGGGCCGCGTCCGGGCGAGAAGCTGTTCGAAGAGTTGGCGTACGACGGCGAGGACATGCTCGAAACGCCGCACCCCGCGATCCGCGTGTGGCGGACGGGGCAGCCGGACCCGCGACACATGCGGCGGGTGTTGGAAACGTTCGATCGATTGCGGGGAGCGTCGGGTGAGCAGCCCTGGCGGAACGTGAAGCCGGAGGTGGTGGTCGCGGCGCTGCGGACGCTCCTGCCGGAGATGGTGCTGGCGGCGGCGTGACGCCAGACGAAACGTCTGCTCGCTATGGCCCGGCGGGTTCGATCCATTGCATATCTTGGAGAAACAGGATCGCGCGATCCAGCGTCGCGCGGTACATCGGGTTGTTCGGCCGGGCGTTGAAGAAGCCGTGGACCTGGCCGTCGTAGAGCTCGAGTTCGCACGCGTTGCCGTGGGCCTGCATCGCTTGGACGTAAGCCTCGGCGGTGGTAACCGGGACCAGATGATCGTCGGTGCCCAGCAGGATCAATGTGGGCGGTAAGCCGGGCCGGAGGTTGTGCAGCGGAGAGAACCAACGGTACGCGTCGCCGAGGCGTTCGTGGCCGTAGCCGTCGGGCCCGTTGTCGATGACGGGGTTGAACAAAATCAGCGCGTCGGGGCGGCGCAGCCCCGCCAACGCCGGGGCGAGTTCGGCGAGCTTTTCGTCCGTCATCGTTGCACAAGCCGCCGCGAGTTGCCCGCCTGCCGAGCCTCCTCCTGCCGCCAGGCGCTCGGGGTCGATACCCAACGCGTCGGCGTGCTCTCGGACCCAGGCGAAGGCGTGCAGGGCGTCGGTCAACGCGTCGATCGGCGTGGTGCCGTCGGTTTCCCGGACGCGGTATTCGGGACAGACGGCGACCACGCCCAGCGCGGCCAGTTCGGCGGCCTGGCTTTGCAGGTGCCCCATGCCGCCTTGCAACCAGCCGCCGCCGTGGAACAGCACGACGCCCGGCCGCGGCGTGCTCTCTGACTCCGCGTCGGCTTTGGGCGGCAGATAAACCCGCAGCCGCAGGTCGCGTTGCGGCGTCGAGCGATACACGGCTTCGCGATCGGCGGGGCGACGGAGCGGCTCGGCGTGCCCCGCTTCGGTGCAGGCCAGAGGCAACAGGAGCACGAGCATGAGTAGGGCGGTGAGCGTGACGTCGAAGACGGAACATCCCATCGCTCAACCTTAACCGGTAGAAAGCTGCAGGCCCGTCGGTTGTGGCCGCGGCACTGCGGCGTTATCAAGCGGGCATGAATCCACGCCCCGCCGACCAACTCCGTCCTGTTTCGATCGAGCCGTTTCCCATGGCCGCCCCCGGGAGCGTGTTGATCTCTTGCGGAAATACGCGGGTGCTCTGCACGGCGAGCGTCGAACGCGGCTGCCCGCCGTGGATCAAAAAAGACGCGGAGACCGGGGAGCCCGTGCACGGCTGGGTCACCGCCGAGTACGCGATGCTGCCCGGCTCGACGCCCGACCGCAAGCGGCGTAAGACCGACGGCCGGAGCACCGAGATCCAACGCTTGATCGGCCGGAGCCTCCGCGCGGCGGTGGACCTGGACCGGATGCCCGGCGTGTCGATCACCTGCGACTGCGACGTCGTGTACGCCGACGGCGGGACGCGCACGGCGTCGATCACCGGCGCGTACGTCGCGCTGGTGCAAGCGCTGCGGTGGGCCCAAGAGCAGGGGCGTCTCGAAGCGGACCCGATCGTTTCTCCGGTCGCCGCGGTGAGCGTGGGGGTTTGCGACGGCGTGCCGACGCTGGATCTGGATTACCCGCTGGACGTCGCGGCGGAAGTGGACATGAACGTGGTGATGAACGGCGACGGGCGGTTCATCGAGGTCCAGGGCACGGGCGAGCACGGCACGTTCAGCCGCGAGCAGCTCGACGCGCTGCTCGACCTCGCGAGCAAGGGCGTCGCCGATTTACGGACGGCGCAGGACGCGGCGCTGGCGTGACGGTCGGCTGCTTGCCGGGTCGTCGGGTGGTGTGAGCGCATCCCTGTAAATTGCTGGTCATGGCCTGGACGCTGTACCGCCACATCCTCGGGGAACTGCTCAAAGTCCTGGTGCTGACCACCGTGGTGTTGATCGCGTTGATGAGTTTCGCGGCGGCGATCAAGCCCCTGAGCGAGGGGCTGTTGCCCGCCACGGCGATGGGGCTGTTTGTCCTCTACACGGCCCCGACGATGCTGGGCTTCGCGTTGCCGTTCGCCGGGGCGTTTGCGAGCACGCTGGTGTTCAGCCGGATGGCCAACGACAACGAGGTGCTGGCGTGTTGCGCCGGCGGCATCAGCTACGGCCGGGTGTTGGCACCGGTGCTCGCCTTAGGTTTGGCCTTAACGCTGGCGCTGCTGATGCTGAGCAACACCGTGGTGCCGGGGTTCAACCGGGCGGCGACCGGGATCCTCAAGGCCGACGTGATCAGCGTGTTGGTCTCGCAGTTGAATCAACGCAAGCCGTTTACTGGCAGCGACGGCCGGGTGGTCTACGCCGACGAAGCGCGGGTGTTCGACCCGGCGGATTGGCCGGAGCTCGCGCGGTCGGCGACGGCCGCCGAGATCGAGCAGATCGTCGAGCTGCGGGGGGTGACGGTCGGCGAGTTGGGCGAGGACGGCCTGCCGGTCAGCGACAGCACGGCCGAACGGGCGGAGGTGTGGGTTTACAAGTGGCCGGGGCAGCCGGGTTCGAACCTGTTGCTGAGGCTGGAGAATGTGGTCCGATTCGACCCGGCCGAAGGCCTTTACGGGTCGGTCGAGAGAACGGAGTTTGGGCCCGAGGCCTTGCCCGATCTGCTCAACGACGACATCAAGTTTTTCTCCGCGGCGCAGCTCGAACAGCTCCAGAACGAGCCCGAGCGTTACGACCAGGTCCGCCGAACGATGGATGAGCTGACCAACGCGTTGGCGACCGAGCGGCTGTTCCAAGCGATCGCGGATCGGCCGGAGGGTTCGCGCTTCGATGCGCCGATCCCGGGGGAGTATTACGTGTTGCGTGCGCCGCGTGCGCCGCGGCGGGGCGAGGTCTTGCGCTTCGGGGCGCCGCCGGCCAACCCGATCGTGGTCGAGCAATATGCGGCGTTCGACGATGAGCCGCAGCTGACGTTTTTCGCCCGGAACGCGTTCGTCGGCGTGCAGCCGTCCGAATTGACCGGGCAGCTCGTGATCGATCTAGAGTTGCGGGACGTGTTGGTGCAACCGGGCGAAACGCGTCAAGCGGTGATCGAGCGTCGGGACCTGACTTGGCCCGAACCGATCTTCGCCGCCGAGACGGACGTGCCCGGGTACGAGGAGTTGCGAGACCTAGCCAATTCGCCGGTGTACGCGTCGTCGATCCCGGTCCGGCGGGCCCGCAACGCGCTGTCGCGAGAATTCATCGAGTTGGATCGGCGCATCCGGGCGCAGCGGCACCTGCGCGCCGCGTCGGCGACGGGGTGCACGCTGCTGCTGCTGCTGGGCGCGGTGCTGAGCATCCACCTGCGCTCGCAGTTGCCGCTGGTGGTGTTTTTCCTCACGTTCGTGATGGCCATCCTGTCGATCTTGCTGGTGAACACGGGCGAGAACATGACGTCCGACGTAGACCAGCCGTTGGCGCTGGGGATGGGGGTGCTGTGGTCGGGCAACGTTGCGCTCGCGGTGGCGTTGGGTTGGATGTACTGCCGGGTGGCGCGGCATTAAGGCGTGGCGACGATGAAGACCCTCGACCGATACATCGTCCGTCAGTTCCTCACGAACTTCGTGATCCTGCTCATCGTGCTGATGGGCCTGTTTCTTGTGGTCGATCTGATCGTCGATCTCGACGAGTTTTTACAAGCGGGAGAGCGCAAAGCGGAGCGCAACGGCGGGCCGGCGGTGTGGTGGACGTTGGTGACCGTGGCGGATTTTTACGGGCCGGTGCTGTGCCTGGTGTACGTGTTCTTCAGCGGGCTGGTGGTGGTGGGCGCGATGGCGTTCACGGTCAACCTGCTGCAGCGGCACCGCGAGCTGACGGGGATGTTGGCCGGAGGCGTGTCGTTGTATCGGGTCGCGTTGCCGATCGTGGCGGTCGGGGCCTTGCTGTCGTTGGCGACCCTACCGATGCAGGAGTACTTGTTGCCGGAGGTGGCGAGCAAGCTGATGCGCAGCAAATCGGAGCTCAAACGCGAGGGCGTGAAAGATCGGCCGATGCGTTACGTGCCCGACGCGGCGGGGAACCTGTGGAGCGCGCGTTCGTTCGATCCGAACCTGGGGCTGCTGCGTGACGTGCAGGTCTTGGAGCGGGACGACGCGGGGCTGCTGGTGCGCAAGATCGCGGCGACCGAGGCGGTGTGGGACGAGGCGGAGAGCGCTTGGCGGTTGACCCAGGGCGTGGCGTTGGAGCCGGGCGGCGGTGTCGGGGCCGACGAATCGCTGGTGGCGGTGGAGAGCGTGTCGACGCAGCTGTCGCCGACCGCGCTGCTCGCGCGCCAGGCGACGATCCTGCCGTCGGTATTGTCGCTCCGGCAGCTGCAGGACCTGGCGAGCAACCCCACGATCGAATCGTCCCAACAATCGCTGATCACGCGGACGGTGCAGGGGCGGTTCAGCCTCATGGTGTTGAACGTGCTGCTTCTGGTGCTGGCGTTGCCGTATTTCCTCAAGCGGGTGCCGGGCGACGCGCTGCGTTCGGCGATCATGGCGTCCGGGCTTTGCCTGGGCGCGTGGGGCGGGGGGGTGCTGACGCTGCAGGCGTCGCCGCAGACGCTGCCGCCGGTGGTATCGGCGTGGCTGCCGGTGGCGGTCAACCTGCCGCTCGCGGCTTGGATGTTGACGCGTATCCGTACTTGAGCCGCCGGACACCCGGGGGCCGGGCTTGCGGTATCTTTCGGGGGTGAACCGCATCGACACCATTTTTGCTGGGCTGCGGGCGGACGGTCGCAAGGCCGTGATGCCGTTCCTGGCCGCCGGCGACCCGGATTTGACCAGCCTGCCCGCTTGCCTGCGCGGTGCCGAGGCGGGCGGGGCGTCGGTGGTGGAAATCGGGCTGCCGTTCAGCGACCCGATCGCGGACGGCCCGGTCATTCAGGCTTCCATGAAGCACGCGCTGGACCACGGGGCGACGGTGGACGGCGTGCTCGAGCAGGTTGCATCGGTCCGCGACGAATTGTCGCTCGGCCTGGTGGCGATGGTGAGTTACTCGATCGTGCACCGGCGGGGTTTGGACACGTTCGTGAACCAAGCGAAGGACGCGGGCTTCGACGGTTTTATTTTTCCGGACCTGCCGCTGGAAGAGTGCGAGGCGGCGCAACGGGCGACGGCCGATGCAGGGATGATTTTGAGCCTGTTGGTCGCGCCTTCGACGCCGATCGCACGGGCCCAGCGGATCGCCGAAGCCAGCACCGGGTTCGTGTACGTCGTCAGCCGAGCGGGCATCACGGGCGCGCGGGCCGAGCTCCCCCCGGAGTTGCCGCGGCGCTTGACGGAGTTGCGGAGCGTGACCGACCTTCCGATGGCCGTGGGCTTCGGGGTGTCGTCGGCCGAGCAGGTGGCGCGGGTCGTCGCGGTCGCGGACGCGGCGATCGTGGGTTCGGCGCTGGTCACGGAAGTCGCCGCCACGCGGCCGATGCCGGAACAGGCGGGAACGACGGTCGAGCGGTTTGTCGGCGCGTTGGCCGAGGGATTAGCCGCGGGGTCGACGGGTTGATCGGGCGTTGGCTTCCCCGGCACGTTCGGGCCGGGCGGGGAATTCACGAAGGTTTCACACTCTGCCGATGGACGGACCTATGCCAATGCCACGAACGTTGATCTTGATGTTGGCCCTGCTCGTGACGCTCACGGCGTCGCCGGTTCGGGCGCAGTCCAACAACCCCCGGAGCGTCGAGGCGTCGTTGGCCGACCATTTCACCCGGGAAGCGATGCGATTGGCGACGAAGTCAGACCCGCCGATGCCCGAGGCGTTGGACGCGGCGGCGGTGCTGCTGGAGCGGGCGACGGCGTTGACGCCGCGCGACGCCGAGCGGCATCGGTTGCGGGCCGAATTCGCGAAGTTGGCCGGGGACGCGGAAAGCCGCAACGCCGCGCTCGCGGCGTACGTCCGGCTCGAGCCGCGCGACGACGCGGCACTCATGGGATTGTTGCTTGCCCGGCTGGATGGAACGCAGACGCTCGACGGCCGGCTCGCCGCGATCGAGAACGTGCTCAACGCCCGCAACGCCGAGGCGAAGCTGTCTGCGCCGCTACGCAGCCGGTTGGCCTGGCTCGCCGCCGAGGCCGCGCTGGAACTCGGCGACACCAACCGGCACGTCCGCTGGCTGCGGACTTCGGCGTCGTTGGACCCGGC
Source organism: Planctomycetota bacterium (assembly GCA_039180415.1). GTDB lineage: Bacteria > Planctomycetota > Phycisphaerae > Phycisphaerales > Phycisphaeraceae > CAZIXN01. Next base: position 19,175 of record JBCDDH010000013.1, read on the forward strand.
CTTCGGCCCCGCGGCGCGTCGCACCTACGCGCTGCTGGCCGAGCGCGGGCACGGCCCCAAAGCCCTCGGCGCCGCGGCGAAAAACTGGATCGAAGCCTCACCGACCGATCCCGCTGCGCGGCTCGCCTTGGCCGATGTCCTGTTCACCCAAGCCGCCTACCTCGACGCCGCACAGCAATTCGCCAACGCCGCTCGCCTGTCGACCGCCGCGCCGCTTCCCTGGTCGGCTTATCGTGCGTGGGCTCTTTCCCTGGGTGCCGCCGGCGACACACGGATCGCTTTGGATTTACTTGCGCAACTCGAGAACCTTGTCGTCGCGGGTCAGGTACCCGAAGAACAACTCGACGCTGAGGCGCTCGAGCCGGGCCTGCCGCTGGAACTGGAGATCGTCCGGCTGACGCTGCTGGGTGGGGCGCAGCCCGAAGACGCCGACCGCGACGAGGACGCCCTCCGAGACACCTTGGCTCGGGTCCGCAAGCTATTCGTCGCCGGCCAAGTTCAACCGATCGACCGCGCGTGGATCGAAGCGGTTTTCGGCGACCCCGAAACCGTCGGCGACGCCCTGGCCGGCGCGGACTTCGAGTCCGTCGGCGCGACCCGCGCACTCGGTTGGGCGGCCCTCCGTCGAGGCGACACAGAGGAGGCAGAGGACACGCTGAGCAAGATCGATAGCGACCCGTTGTCTAAGCTTGGGCTCGCGATCCTCACGGCGGTGGACGACCCGGGTCGAGCCCGCTTTTTCCGGGAGATCATCCGCGACTCGCCCGAGTCGCTGGCCGCTCTGATCACCGCTCAGATGTTGCACGACGACGGCCGATCGCCGGAGCCGACCCCGATCGGCCAGACGGTGTTGGACCTGATGCAGCGGACCCCGATCCAGGTGTGGCGGCTCGATCTCGAGCGCGAGCCTTGGTTGACCTTAAGCATCAAGGCCCGGCCGGCCTCGCCGCGCGCGTTCGAACCGACGGTGCTGGAAGTGTCGGTGCGGAACAACGCCCCGGTGCCGGTGGCGGTCGGACCGGGGCTGACGGTGAACGGCACGGTGTTGCTGAACACGGGAGTGTTCGCAGAAGGCCAAGCGGTGGGCACCCTGCCGACGCAAGTTGTGGACGTGTCTCGTCGTCTGACGCTGCGGCCGGGTGAACGCGTGGTTGTGCCGCATCGGTTGGACTGGGGCGTTGTCGGCCAGTCGGCCGCGGGCGAGCCGTCACGCACTTTTGCTTTCGCGATGTCCGGCGTACTGGACCCGCAAGTTTCGGCCGAGGGCGTGGTGGTGATGGGTGTCATGGGATCGACCGATACGCTGCGTGGCTTGCAACTCGAGGGGCAGGCGGTGGACGATGCCTCGGCTTCGGAATGGCTGTCCCGACTCGGCGGAAACGCTGAACTCGACCCGTTTGCCCGGAGCTACGCCTTGATCCGGTTGGCGCAGGTCGGTGAGGGTCCGCTGAATAAGCTCGTGAGTCCGGCGATGTCCGATCGTGTCGCCGAAGGCCTCAACGCCGGCGCCCGCGGTTTCGAGCCCGCCGCGCTCGCGCTGGCGATCGGGACGCTCGAGACCCGCCCGAACAGCGTGGTGTTTCAACCGCTGCTCGACGCCGCGGCCCGCTCCGATCTCACCGACGTCCGTCTGGCCCACCTGCTCGGCCAAGCCGACACGCCCGATCACCCCGCGCTCGACGCGGCGGAACGCTCCTCCGACGCCACGCTGCGGCGTTTTGCGTCGGCTTACCGCGTGGCGTTGCGTGCCGATCCGTCCGAAGCGTCCGCGGACAGCTTTCCTCCGTTGCCCTGACCCGACGCCGCCGACGGTATGAGCCTCCAGACCGCCGCGCGCCGCTCGCTTTTGCACCCTATGCAGGGTCGTTCGCTGCGCGGCGCTCAGCGCCGGGTGCTCGCCCGGGCCTTCGCCGACGAACCGGCCGCGGCACGGCGGGTGCGGCTGCTGGGCGATCTGCGTGACGGCCAGACCGCCGACGAAACGCTGAGTATGGCCGACCCCCGCCGGCCGCACTTACCCGAAGCCAAAGACGTGTTTCGCCGTCTGCGCTGGGGCGGTCAGGCCGTACTCGCGACCCCCGACGCGGCGATGGCTTTCGACGCCGCTCGCGGCCTCAAGGCCCACGGCGGGTTCGTCGTCGAGTCCGGCCCCAACACCGTCCGCGTCGGCCCCGGCGGCGTCCCGCTGCCGCTGCCGATCCCCGGCCTCGGTAAAGCCTGGCACGTGATCGTGGCCCGCAAGGTCACGCTTATCGCCCCGCGTGAACAGACCGACCGCTTTACGTTTGACGTCAAGCTCGTCCGCGAGCCCAGCGTCTCCCACGGCTACGTCGTACTCAAGACGGTTCCGACCTACCGCCGTGTGGTCGACCGCCTCCGTGACCGGTTCCCCGAAGCCAACGACCGCGTGCTGCTCCAGCGTGCGGACAAGCTCGTCAAACGCGTGTTTCCGGTCTTTCTCACACGTGAGACCGCTTTCCTTCAACTGCTTCAACGCGACCTGCCGCCGAAGTATCGGTCGCGGGTGCCCGAAGCGCTCGCCATCGAGAAGGCCCCCGACGGGACGGTCCGCAAGCTGTTTATGTCGTGGCTGAAGATGTCCGGCGAACCGATGTCGCATCTGGACTTCGCCGAGCAGTCCGCCGAACTCTTGCAGGAATTGCACGATACGGCCGGCGTCATCCACCTGGACTTGCGGTTGGACAACATGGTGATCTCCAACGGCCGGGTCTGTTTTGTCGACTTCGGGTCGGCGGTGCGTACCGGCGAAGACCTCGACAAGAGTCCGCTGCTCAAATCGTTGTTCCACGAGATGATGCAGACTTCAGAGATCCAGCGGACGCTCGGCAAGATGAAAGACGCCGGGCACCTGACGTCCGATGCGTTGGTCGCCGCACACGGCCGGGTGGATCGCGGCGTGGACCTGTTTTACCTCGCGTTGCAGATCAGCCGGCCCTATTGGAACCCCGACCTCGTGCCGTTTATCGATTACGACGAAACCAGCGGGCCCACCCGTCGGCTCAAGAAGCTTACCGACGCGATCCTCCGCCCCAGCGACCGCAGTCGGCCCGATTTTATTTCGGCCCAGGACGTGCTCAACGGCGTTCGCAAAATCCGCGGCTTGGCCGGACCGAAGTGACACGGCTTAAGTTCTCGGCGGCTTATGATGGGTGCATGTCAAGCATGTTTTATCGATCGTTCTTCGCGGTTTCAGTCCTGGCCTTGGCCGTTGCCGGACCCGGGGTGTCCGCGCAGGCCGAGGGCCCGTTCGTGGGTTGGATCGAATTGTCCGACGAACTGCGCCAAGGCCCGGTGCCGTTCGCGTGGGTGACCGAGGCCGAAGCGGGCCCTTCGCTGAGCACGGTGCTCGGTCAGATGGATCACGTCGCGCAGAGCGACGACTACCTCGGGCTGACGATCTACCTCGACCAGCCCGCGCTGACGTTTGCGCAGGCCGGTGCGATCCGTGGCGGCATCGCCAAAGTGCGTGAAGCCGGCAAAAAAGTCTTGGTGTTTGCGGAGACGTACGACTTGCTCGACCTGTACCTGGCTAGCTCGGCCGACCGGGTGCTGCTGCAGAAGAAAGGTTCGGTTGAATTGTCCGGGCTCGCGGTCGAAGAGATGTACCTCGCCGACACGCTCGGCAAGCTCGGCGTCCGCGCTGACCTCGTGCAGATCGGCAAGTACAAAGGCGCCGACGAACAGCTGGTGCGTACCGAGCCCAGCCCCGAGTGGGACGAAAACATCAACGGGTTGCTCGACGGCTTGTACGCCCATTTGATCGAGACGGTGTCGGCCGGTCGCGGCATGACGGTCCAGGAGTTTGAGGGCAAGATGGCCGAGACGATGGCGATGACCGATGAGCAGGTGCTTGCGGCCGGCTTGATCGATGGCGTCGCCGCCCGCTCTCTGTACGAACCCACCGGGGCGGCGTTCGGCGACGACTTTACGTGGGATTCGAACTTGGGCGCCGGCACCGGAGCAGCGATGCCCGACAACCCATTTGCCCTGTTTTCCATGCTTTTCGAGCCGCAGAAGCCGCGTACCCGTCGGGCCACCCTGGCTGTCGTGCACGCCTACGGCCCGATCACCTCGGGCGACTCGTCGTTGGGCGACGGCTTCACGAGCGAGAGCACCATCGGCAGCGCGACCATCGAGCGTGCCCTGATCGATGCTTTGGAAGACGAGAACGTCAAGGCGGTGCTGCTGCGGATCGATTCGCCGGGTGGCTCGGCGCTCGCGTCGGAAATGATCTGGCAGGCCATGCGTGAGGTCGCGGCGGACAAGCCGGTCTTCGCGTCGGTCGGGTCGATGGCGGCGTCCGGCGGGTACTACCTGGTCTGTGGAGCCGAGCGCGTGTTCGTCGAGCCGACGAGCATCGTGGGTTCGATTGGCGTGGTCGGCGGGAAGTTCGTGATGAAAGGGCTGTACGACTGGGCGGGCATCCGGGTCACGCGGCGGACGCGCGGCCCCGGCGGCGACCTGTTCAATTCCGTTGAACCGTTCGATGAACAGCAGCGCCAACTGGTCCGGCGGTCGATGCAGGTGATCTACGATCAGTTCCGCGATCGCATCCGGATCGGCCGGGGCGACCGTCTGACCGACCTGGACGCGGTGGACGAAGGCCTGCTGTTTACCGGGGCCCAGGCCGTCGAGAACGGCATGGCCGACGACTTGGGCGGCCTCGACGCCGCGCTCGCGGCCTTGGCGCAGCGGGTCGAACTCGAAGACGGCGAGTACGACGTGATCGATCTGCCGCTGCCGCTGTCGCTGCCGGAATACCTCAACGAAGTCTTCGGCGTGGCCTCGCCGAGGTTGCAGGCGGCGGCGCCGGAACTCGCGGCCTTGCGGAAGCTGCTGGGGGAAGCGCGTTGGCGTGGCGCGGCGGCGTTGCTGGATGGCATGGCCCAGTTGCGGCACGAGCCGGTCCTGTTGCTTCACCCTTCCGCCGTCCACGTCACTACCGGCGGGCGCTGAAACCCGAGGCTTCCCGAAACCCGCGTTTTTTCACCGCAGCTGCATTCACGGCGCGTCCGTCACACACCCGTGCGACGCGTCCTTCACCAGCCGGATAAACTTGGCGAGCGTGCCGCGCTCCGCTTTGTACGGCGGCTGGGTCCATTCCGCGCGGCGCTCGGCAAGCTGAGCTTCGTCGAGGTCGACTCGGATTTCGTGGGTTTCGTCATCGATGGTGACGGCGTCGCCGTCCCGTACCAACGCGATCGGGCCGCCTTCCTGCGCCTCGGGCACGACATGGCCGATGATGAAGCCGTGGCTGCCGCCGGAGAACCGCCCGTCGGTGATGAGTGCGACGTCGTCGAGGAAGCCGGCTCCTGCGAGGGCGGCGGTGGGTGTGAGCATCTCGGGCATGCCCGGCCCGCCCTTGGGCCCTTCGTAGCGGATGATGATCACGTCCCCGGAGGCGATATTGCCGGCTTCGAGGCCCTTGAGCATGTCCTCTTCGCAGTCGAACACGCGAGCCGGCCCGGTGAACCGCAAGCCCTGCTTGCCGGTGATCTTGCCGACGGCACCGCCAGGCGCGAGGTTGCCCCGGAGGATAGAGATGTGGCCGGTTTGCTTGAGCGGCTTCGAGAGCGGGCGCACGATCGGTTGGTTGGCGTCGAGGCCGGGTAGGTCGGCGACGTTCTGAGCGAGCGTTTGGCCGGTGATGGTCATCTGGTCGCCGTCGATAAGGCCCCGCTCGATGAGCAGCTTCTGCACCGCGGGCACGCCGCCGACTGCGTGCAGGTCCTCCATCACGTACCGGCCGGACGGCTTGAGGTCGGCGAGCAGCGGGATGCGCTTGGCGACCGAAAGGAAGTCGTCGATGCTCAGCTCGAGGCCGAACGCGCCGGCCATCGCGATCGAGTGCAGCACCGCGTTGGTCGAGCCGCCGAGCACCGTGATCAGCACCATGGCGTTCTCGAACGACTGCCGGGTGACGATATCGCGGGGTTTGAGGTCGAGTTCGAGCAGTTTCCGCATCGCCCGGCCGGCCCGCCCGCATTCGTCGATCTTGTCTGGGTCTTCCGCCGGGGTGCACGAAGAGTACGGCAGCGATAGGCCGAGCGTTTCGATCAGGCTGGCCATCGTGTTGGCCGTGTACATGCCGCCACAAGCGCCGGCCCCCGGGCAGGCGTTCGAGACGATCGCTTGGCGTTCGTCCTCGGTGATTGTGCCCGCGATGGACTGTCCATACGACTGGAACGCGGACACGACGTCGAGCGGCTCGTCCTTGCCGTTGAGCGTCGTGCACCCCGCGCGGATCGTGCCGCCGTACACCATGATCGAGGGACGATTGAGCCGGCCCATCGCCATCACCACGCCGGGCATATTTTTGTCACAGCCCGGCAACGCCACCAGCCCGTCGTACCACTGTGCCCCCATCACGGTTTCGACCGAGTCGGCGATCAGGTCCCGCGATTGCAGAGAAAAGCACATCCCGTCGGTGCCCATGCTGATGCCGTCGGACACGCCGATCGTATCGAAGCGCATGCCGATCAGATCGACCTCTTGGACTCCGCGTTTCACGTGACCGGCTAGGTCCCCCAGGTGCATGTTGCACGGATTACCCTCGTACCAGCACGCCGCGATCCCGACTTGCCCTTTGTTTAAGTCGTCCTGTGATAGGCCGGTGGCGTGCAGCATGGCTTGCGAAGCACCCTGCGAGCGCGGCTGCGTGATGCGGGCGGAGTAGCGGTTCAGGATTGGTTCGGCGTCGGGCATGACAGGCGTTGGGTGAACGGTTGGTTAAAGGTCGTTTCTGAGTTATAGATTCTAGTGGCCGAGACTCGGCCGGTTGGCCGCGTGAAGGACTTGGAGTTTTCGTGACCGCTTCCTACAAACCGATACGCTTGACCGACCGCGTGATCCACGACTTAGCCGCCGGCCTGGTCGAACACGCGGCCGCGGCGCGGCTCCAGAACCGCCGCTTCATACTGGGCATCGCCGGTGTCGCGGGCTCGGGGAAGTCCACGTTGGCGGAACGCTTGGTTGTCGCCATCAACGAGCACGCCTCGGCCGCCGACGTCGCCGTCTACGCGCCGATGGACGGCTTCCATCTACGCAACGACACGCTTGAGCAAAAGGGCTGGGTTGCCCGCAAAGGCGCTCCGTTCACGTACGACGCGTCGGGCTATGTCGGTCTCCTGCAACGGTACCGCGATCGCGTCGAAACCGGCGACGTCCCCGTGTACAGCCGCGAGAAACACGAGTCGGTACCCGGCCCGCATCCCGTCACCGATCGGACCGCGCTGCTCATCGCCGAGGGCCAATACCTGTTGCTCACCGATGAGCCGTGGCAACGTCTTGCCGGCGTGCTCGATCAGACGTGGTGGCTCGATACGCCCGAGGACACGGCGAAGCGTTGGACGATCCGGCGGCACGTCGCCGTCGGCCGGACACCCGAGCACGCCGCCGAGAAATACGAGAACAACGACGGCCCAAACAGCCGGCTCGTCCGGGAACATCGCCGCCCAGCCCATCGCGTCTTCGTTTGGTGACCCGGCGTCAGAAACCGCGCCGCCGGGTTCGGTTCAGCACGACGTTGTCGTGGCCGCATACGATCAGGTCGGCGATCTCCAACGCCTCGACCAACGAATCCATCGCCTGGTTCACGTCGAACGCCGCCCGCAACACCTGCGAACGCTCCATGTGCTCTACGGTCGGCACCGCGTCGCCCGCCAGCAGCACCGTCTCGCCGCTCAAACTCAGCAGAAGCCCGCACGTCCCCGGCGTGTACCCCGGCAGCGGGAACAAGTCGACACCTTCCGCCAGCTTGTCGGGTGCAGCCCGAGTTTTCTTCAACAGACCGATCTCGTACTCGAGCAGGCGGCGAACCTGATTGTCTTCTTCCTGCTCGAACCGAGCCAGCAATTGCCGACCGACGCGCTCCCGCTCGTTCTCGAAGACGAGCCACTCTGCTTGATCGAACGCCTCGAGACCCATTCGGTGTGCCGGACGAAAGTTGGTCAGGAATACCGTGGTGATGTCCTCGGGACGCAGCCCACACCGCTCGTTCAAACGCGGTACCAGCGCTTGCGCCGGCAGCGCCGGGTCGACCAGGATCACGCGGTCGCCGCTGCGCACGAGCGTGGTGGTTGCGTGGGCCGTGCGTGGTGTAGCGGCGGAGGCGGCACCTTGCCAAAGGTCGTGCCGGCTGAGTGCTCCGATGCTGATCACACGGAAATCGATCGCCACAGCCAGCCTCCGAAACTATTCCTTAAGGTGATCCACGTGCGACCACGGCACGACCCCGCCGTTGGCGTCCTTCTTGGCTTTCAAGCGCTCGAGGATCAAGCCCGGAAGCAGCGGGGCGAGCCGATCGATGTCGCCGCCCGACGCGATCTGCTTGATGAGGGTGCTGCTGGTGAACGCGTGTACCTCGCCGGTCATGATGAACACGGTTTCGACATCGGCGATGGCGCGATTCGTCAGCGCGAGCTGGAACTCGAAGTTCAGGTCGGTGACGTTGCGGATGCCGCGCAGGATCGCGGTCGCACCGATGGACTTCGCGAAGTCCACCGTCAGTCCGCTGAAGCAAGCGACTTCCACGTGTTCGGCGCAGTGCTCGGCCAGCAGTTCCTGGATCATCACCCGCCGCTCGTCGAGGCTGAAAACCGTCCGCTTGGCGGGGTTTCGTCCGATGGCAACCACCAAGCGATCGAACAGCCGCTGCCCACGGACGATCACGTCCAGGTGCCCATTGGAAAGCGGATCGAACGTGCCGGGAAACAGGCCAATCTTCTCGGATTTTCCCGACTCGGCGTGGTGCGGTGCGGTGTCCGGCATGGGAGGGCGAGTATACGGAGCGGGCGGGCCGCCGTCTGCGTCTCCAACCGAGCAAGGTTTCACCAATCGTTACAACCGGGCCGCCCGCGAGTGTGCGGGAAGATTTTTATCTGACGTGCTCGCCTCCGCGGCGATCGAATTGAATGATCTCAAGGTTCTCGCCGCGACACGCCGCCATGACGGCACCGCGAAGACGGCCCAGCCAGCGATTGGCTAAGTCCACATCTTCCCGCCCTGGATCGGGTCTCGTGCCGGTTGCCTCCCCGGCCGAGACCTTTTTTTTTAGACCCCGACAGAGTTGCACCGGTTTGGTTTCGGGCTTGGATCACCGTATCGATTGCCACTGCAAAAGCTGTTGCGGCTACACCAGGAATCATTTCGGATGACAAGTCTCAAGTCTGTTTGAGCGCTTGGCTGGCCAAATGGATGTCTATTTGATCGAGGCAGTTAGTACTTGGGGATGATTCAAGGCGCTGCATCCAAGTCCCAATACAGACCGACTCGGATCGTCAAGGAACCGGTCACGTCGGCCTCCCCTTCAAGCAGCAGCAAGGCAAAGCCCGGATTCGGCTCGTCGAACGGGAAGGGCGGTTCTTGCCTGGCGGGCGCAACGCGGAACCGAAATCCCTCGGGCCCGCGGATTTCGACACGCAGTCGACGGCCGTCTTGAGTTAACGCTGCGGAGCGTGCGTCGTCGGCGATCGCGATGTCGGCGCGGGTCAGCATCGCCCAACGCACCCGTGCCCTAGGACGTAATCCCGACAGCCGGTCGGCCACGGTCACCGCCCCGGCGTGGTCCAGGCGGAACCCCCGGAACCAAGCGCCGTCTTCGAGCAACACGTCGCTTAGGTCGTAGGTCGCTTCGCCGTACGCGGGACCTGTGCGGACGTCTACGAGCCGGCCGGTGCCTCGGACATCATGCAAACGGCCGTCGACCGTCAGCGTGTTGTGGGAGAACGGGCCCATCCGGAACAGCGACCAGCGCGGGCCGGTTTGATCCCGATCGAATAAGCGTTCGAACCGCTGCGACTCCAAGTCGTGGTAATCCTGTCGACCCAGGTCGTGCGCCCAGCGGACGCCCAGCGCTTCGAATACGAACCCGCCCGCGTCCATCTGCCCGTGGTTGACCGATGCCCGGCCGCCCTTGGTGCCCAGGTATGCGGCGTCGGGGTCGGTCCAGGAAGATCGGAACATCGCCACCGGCTGCGGGCCTCGGCCGTGCCACGCCAGCGGAAGCGCTTCCGGTTGTGCGCTTTGGTTCGGTGCCGTCGCGTGGCGGGCGTACCAGACCACCCGCAGCGGCTCGAACCGAACCGATGCGCGGGACGACACCAACTCCGGCGGCAGCGGCCGCGCCGCGATCGTGTCGTAACGCCGACCGAACGCCCACGCGAACCACTCCAACGTCGGCTCGTTGCGGCGCCGTGCTTGCGGATCGGCGTCGGCGAAGTTGAACGTCCGGCCGCTGGGCGCGGTGGCGTGCACCAGGAACCGATCGGTCTCCATGAAGCCTGGTTCGATCGATGTCAGCCCAATATCCGTGCCTAACGCGGTTTGCAACGCATCGATCAGCATTACCTGATGCGTCGTGCCGAAGTTCCAGTACGACGGCCCTTCGGGGTACACACCGTCGGGGGCGTAGGTCGCCAGCGCTCGGGGGTTATGGCGACGGACGGCGGTGAGTGCCGCCGCGGCGGCTTCCGGGTGATCCTTGGCGAGGGTCAACGCTGCGACCGCGACGCCGTTCCAGCAGATCGAATTCCAGTTGTTTGGCGCGTCCCGCCACCACCACGAGGGCGCGTCCGGGCCGATCACCGGCTCAAGCACGTGTGTGAACAGCACGCGACGGATTTCTTGCCGGAGATCATTCGGCAGGTCATCGTGGAACCAATCTTGGGCCACCGCGACCCCCACTGCCAGCTCCGCCGTATCCAGGAAGTGCGACGGATTCCAATCGTCGAACGCGAGCACGGCCCGGAGCTCTTTGATCGCGCGGTCCCGGTGTCGGGGGTCGCCGTCGAGCCGGAAAATCAGCGAAAGCGTGAGTAGACGCTGCGCTGCGGTCCGCGCGACCCGTAGCATGCGTCGGCCTTCCACCACCCGCGTGACGGGCGGACGATCGAGAATCGCGTCGGCTTCTCGGCGTAAGTCGGTTAACCAAGCGGCTAACGCGGCGTCGTGCGCTTCGAGCTTCCGAACCGCGGCGAACGTGTTCTGATCCACGAACAAACGCGGCGCGTCGGCTTTCCGGTGCGCTTCAAGCCAACCGACATCGATCACGTCAGGCGTCGGCTGCGGCGTCGGCCGTACACGCGAAACATCGATCGCCGTGTGCGGAGCGTTAGGAGCCGATACCGGGTCCGTAGATCTCGGCTCGAACGATCCGCAGGCCGGCAGCAAGATCGCAAGAGCCAGGCCGAGCGTCGATCTTTGGAGCATCAGGCCGATCCGTTGTCGCAGGTTTGACCGTAACGATCCACAATCAGGCCAAGATACTCGGATTGGTCGGTCGCCCAATACTGCTCGCTGAAGACTTCCACTTCGTCGAAGCCCGCGAAGCCCGCGGCGTGGACCAGGTTTCGAATCCCGGCGACGTCGATGCAGCCGTCGCCCATAAGCCCGCGGTCGGTGAGCAGGTGCCGGGTATCGACCCGCCAGTCGCAGACGTGGAAGCCGAGAAGGGTGCCCTGCGCGCCCGCGAGTTTGATCTCGGCCTCGAGGTCGGGATCCCACCAGACGTGATACACGTCGCAGGCGATGCCGACCAGGCCCCGACCGGCGTTGCCGAGTTGTTCACAGATCGCGCGGGCTTCGGCCATGCGGTTCACGCACGATTTATCGCCGGCGTACATGGGGTGAAGCGGCTCGATGCTGAGCTTCACACCGGTTGCTTTCGCGTGATCAAGGCACGCCGCGATGCCTTCGGCGACCTGCTTTCGTGCTTCGCTCAGCGGCATCCCGGGCACCGCGCCAACCACCAACACGACCTGATCCGCGCCCAACGCCGCGGCTTCGTCGAGCATGCGCCGATTGTGATCGACGGCCGATCGCCGGTCGGCTTCCGCCAAGGCGGGAAAGAAGCCACCCCGCACGTAAGCCGGAACGGCCAGCCCCGAGCCCTTCACAATCCGGACCGCTTCGGCCAAGCCGACGCCCCCTTCGTCGAGCGCTACGGTATTCCGCCAGATGCTGATCCCGCCCACGCCCGCTTTGGCGTAGTGCTCGCAGCATTCGGCCAAGGACCACGGCTTGGTGGTCATCGTGTGGATCGCGCAACGCGATAGGTCGGTAGGCATGCTGTATTCCTCGGTTCGCCGCGGGGATTCGATTTACAACGCCGGAACGTCGACCCAGCAACGATCCCGCCACGACTTCATGCCCAGCTCCGCGAGCTGTACCCCGCGTGCACCCGCCCGCAGGTTCCAGACGAACGGCTCGTCCAACGCGACATGCCGCAGGAAAAGCTCCCACTGGATTTTGAATGCGTTGTCGTATTCGATGTTGTTCGGCACCAATTCCCAACCTTTGTAGAAGTCGATGGGCTGCGGGATATCGGGGTTCCACACGGGCTTGGGGGTGTTCGCGGCGGACTGCGTGTAGACCTCACGCAACCCGGCGACGGCGGAACCCTTCGTCCCGTCGACGTGGACGGTCAGCAAGTCGTCACGGCGGACGCGGGTTGCCCAGGACGAATTGAACTGGCACATCGTCCCGTCCTCGAGCAGGAACATCGCGTAAGCCGAGTCGTCGGCGGTGCATTTGAATGGCGTCCCGTCTTCGGATCGCCGTTCGGGAAGATCGACGCTGCCGTGCGCGACCAGCGACTTGATCGGGCCGAACAGGTTTGTGATGACGTATTCCCAATGGCAGAACATGTCGATCATCATGCCGCCGCCGTCCTCGGCGCGGTAGTTCCAGCTCGGGCGTTGCATCGGTTGGTCGGTGTCCATGCCGGAGAAGACCCAGTAGCCGAAGTCGCCTTTGACGCTGAGGATGTCGCCGAAGAAGCCCAATTCTTTCAGCATGGCGATCTTGCGGAAGCTTGAAAGCCAGAGCTTGTCCTGCACGACGCCGTTTTTCTTGACGGCTTTCTCGACCATGTCCGCGATGGCTACGGCTTTGTCGGTTTCCGTGGCCGTCGGCTTCTCGCAATACACCGCCTTGATCATCTCGGAGGCGCAAGCCTTTTCTAAGAAGCGGGCGCGTTGGAGTGTGCCCGAGGCGTCGAAGAAGATCTCGTAGTCTCCGTGTTTGCCGGCGATCGCGCCATCGACATCGGTGGTGTACGCGTAGGGCTGACCGATTGCATCGGGTCCGTGCGCATCGGCGAGTGCCTTGAGCTTGTTCTCGTTACGGCCGGTCAGGATCGGGTCGGGCATCAGCGTCAAGTCGGGGCTGATCTTGACGCCACCTTGTCTGATGATCGCGGTGATCGAGCGGATCAGGTGCTGGTTGGTGCCCATGCGTCCGGTGACGCCGTTCATGATGATGCCGAGGCGGCGGGTTTCCATGGTTGACTCCAAGGTGTGGCAAAGTTCAGGTCGAGGATAAGCCTTGCGTTCTCGCGGCGAGTGGGCCGATGCGGACACAAACGTGACGCTTTCGGACACGACGTGTTGATCGCTACGTTGCCTTAGGAATTGCTTGGGTCGTTGCGGAACGCCCGTGGGCTCTGACCAGCCAGCCGGGTAAACCAACGGCTAAACGCCGCGGGCGAGCTGAAGCCCAAGTGCTCGGCGACGTCGCTGATCTGTCCGTCCGCATCGCGGAGCAGGCCACGGGCCACGTCCAGCCGGCGGGCGGCCAGCCAGGCGTGGGGCGTGCAGCCGAAGTCTTGACGGAAGCGGCGGGCAAAATGCCGAGACGAAACGCGGGCCGCTTGCGCGAGCTCTTCGAGGTCCGGCGGGTTATCGAAGCGCTGGCCAAGCGTTTCCACGGCCGCGCGGATGCGGGCGGAGAGCGGATCGGACCCTCGGACGGGCACAGACTTGGTTCTGGGATTCTGGGGTGTGGTTTGCGTGTGGTGCGGCCATCGGGCGACGGCCTGCGTGAGTCGGGAGAGCGTGAGCGTGCTCACGCCGGAAGGCGTCCAGTCGGCGACGAAGGCGGCAATCTCGTCGCGTAACGCCTCATCATCGTCACGCCCGGTGAGCAAGATCGGGAAAGCCGTCTCCGCAGTGCTGGCGGCTTGAAGGCCACGCTGCGCCGGCTTGCCGACGCGGATTTTGACCAGCCAGATCGCGGCGTCCGCGCGATCGGACCGCAGCGTGTACCCGTGGCGATGGCCGGGCGGGACCGCGATCAGCGTGAGCCCTTCGATATCGGAGGTCGTTTCTCCGAGGACCACCTCGCCGCGGCACCCCGAGATGACGTCCAATTGGAGCAGATCGGCGTGATGATGTGGCGTGGCGTCGATCCGTCCGGCCACGCGGTGGTGCAGCGCGTCGGTGATACGCTTTGGGTCGTCGAAGAGCGCGGCGCACAGTAAACGGCGGCGAGCGTCCAGGCCGGTCGCGTTCGACTCCGCGGGCGCGCCGCGGCGTCTGGCGGTGCGATGAAGCGGCGAGCTGGACTTGACGGATCGAGACATGGGCGGGTCGTGAAATGATAGTCCACGTGGCGTGCGATGCGGTATTCTTTCGCAGTCATCCGTTTCGCCAAACGAGTCTCTTTATGAAAATCGACTTCAAGCTTCAGCCCGCCGACCTTTCGGATGCCGCTGCCCGGGTCATGACCCTCGCCGCCCGGAAGTCGAAGTCCTTAGACAAATCTTGGGATCGAGGTCGTGGTACGCCCGTGTTCACCGTTGGGGGTGAATACACGACCCGCGGCTGGACCGAGTGGACGCAAGGCTTCCAATACGGCTTGATGATCTTGGCCGGCGATGCCCTCGGCGACGACCGATTGGTTCAACTGGGTAAAAAACGCACCCTCGAAAACATGTTGGCCCATGTCACGCACATCGGGGTGCACGACCACGGCTTCAACAGCCTTTCGACCTACGGCAACCTGCTCCGTCTCTGGCACGAAGGACGGCTGAGCAACGACGAACATGAGCGCCTCGTCTACGAAAATGCGATCGCCGCGTCGGGCGCGGTGCAGGCTTCGCGTTGGCAAGGCACGCCGCCGGTGAAGAGCCGGTACACCGCCGATTCGTCCGCGTTGGGGTACATCTACTCGTTCAACGGCCCGCATTCGCTGTTTATCGACACGATGCGGACGACGCGCATCCTGAGCACGGCGTGGCAGCTCGGCCACGCGCTCATGCACGAAGGCGACCGGCGGGCCGATCTATTGAAACGCAGCGTGTTGCACGGGTTGACGACTTCGCACTACATCGTCTTTCACGGCTCCCCCCAAGATTCGCACGAAGCCAAAACGGTCCCGCACGCGCAAGGGCCGTACAACGTTCGTGGACGCACCGCCCACGAAGGCCTGTTCAACCGCAACGACGGCGCGTTCCGCGCGCGGTCGACGCAGCAGGGTTACAGCCCGTTTAGCACGTGGACCCGCGGTTTGTCATGGGCGATGTGCGGCTACGCCGAGGAACTCGAATTCTTTAAAACCATCTCTGCGGGTGAGTTCAAGAAGTCTGTGGGATTGGCGAAAGCCGACGTGATGCAGGTCTACGAGCGTTGCGCGATCGATACCTGTGACCACTACCTCGAAGACGTAAGCACGCGTGACGGAGTTACGTACTGGGACGACGGGGCCCCGGGCCTCGCGAAGATGGAGGGCTGGCGGGAGCGCGACGCCGATCCCTACAACGAGCACGAGCCCGTCGACGCCTCGGCCTCGGCGATCGCGGCGCAGGGCCTGATCCGCCTGGGCAACTACCTTGGAGGTAGGCGTGGGAAGAAGTACCTGCAGGCCGGCCTGACCGTGGCCCGCACGCTGTTCGACGAGCCATACCTTTCCACGAAGGTCAAGCATCAAGGCCTGTTGCTTCATTCGGTTTACCACTGGCCCAATGGCTGGGACCACGTGCCCACCGGCAGCGCGATTCCGCACTCGGAGTCAAGCCTTTGGGGTGATTACCACCTCGCGGAGTTGGCGCTGCTGATCGGTCGGATGGCCGACGGTTCTGCCTACCCGACGTTCTTTGTCGATCGCTGAATCACCTGGCTTCTGGAGCCAAAGCATGACTGTTTCCAAAAAACCCGTCGCGTTGGTCACCGGTGGCAGCCGCGGCATCGGCCTGGGCATCGCCACGACGCTGGCGGCCCGTGGTTTCAACGTAGCGATCAACGGTCGGCGGGAGCAGGCCGACGTCGAGCCGGCGCTCGACGCGATCCGTGAGGCGGGAGGCGAAGCGTTGTACTGCCGCGCCGATGTCGCCGACCTCGACGCTCACGCGAGCATGCTCGACACGATCCGCGGTGACTTCGGTCGGCTCGACGCGTTGGTGAATAACGCCGGCGTGGCGCCGGACGTTCGGGCCGACATCCTGGATGCATCGCCGGAGAGCTTCGATCGGCTGATGCGAATCAATCTGCGTGGGCCGTACTTTCTCACGCAGGCCACGGCAAAGTGGTTGATCGAGCAGAAACAAGCCGACGCTTCGCGAACGCCGACGATCGTGAACGTCTCGTCGATCAGTGTGACGGTGGTATCCGTGAATCGTGGCGATTACTGCATCAGCAAAGCGGGCGTCGGTATGGCTACGCAGCTCTGGGCGGCTCGTCTGGGTGCGGAAGGCGTTGCGGTGTACGAAGTCCGTCCGGGGGTGACGCGGACCGACATGACCGCTGGCGTTACCGAGAAGTACGACAAGCTGATCGCCGAAGGCCTGACGGTCGAACCGCGTTGGGGGACGCCCGACGACGTGGGCAGGGCGGTTGCGGTACTGGCTTCGGGCGAACTGCGTTACGCAACGGGCAGCGTTGTGATGGTGGACGGCGGGCTTACGATCCCGCGGTTGTAAACACGTTCTCGTTTCGTCCTCAAGATCAAGGATTCCGCATGAGTCGCGTTGACGCTCCGGACACTATCGCAAAGCACCGCTTGCTGCCCGTGATTGCTTTGCGCGACTCGGCCGACGCTGCGCCGTTGGGCGAAGCTCTGCTGGAGGGCGGGCTGCCCGTGGCCGAGGTGACTTTCCGTACGGACGCGGCGGCCGCCTCGATCGACGCGATGTGTCGGCTGGGCGGACTCTTGGTCGGTGCCGGCACGGTCGTGAAGCCCGATCAGGTGGACGCCGCCCATGATGCCGGCGCTTCGTTCATCGTCTCGCCCGGAACCAGCCCCGCGGTGGTTGAGCGAGCCCAGAAACTCGGCCTGCCGATCTTCCCCGGCGTCGCGACGCCGACTGATATTCAACTCGCCCTGTCGCTCGGTTTGGACACGTTGAAGTTTTTCCCGGCCGAAGCGATGGGCGGCGTCAACACGCTCAAGGCGTTGGCGGCGCCGTTCCCCGGCGTTCGCTTCGTGCCCACCGGCGGCATCGGCCTGAGCAACATCGACGAGTATCTGAGCTTGCCTTGCGTGCGGGCTTGTGGTGGCAGTTGGATGGTCGCACCGAAGCTTTACGCTCACGGCGGGTTCGCGGAGGTCGTCCGCGTGGTCCGGCAAGCCGTTACGGCGGTGGCGGGATCGAACTAACCCGGATACGCAACCGATCATCGGCTTCCGGAAAGGCCAAAGCCTTACGGTTGACGCGCCGCCGGGGACACCAATTCCATTTTTATTGGGCTGGTCAGCGCTTCACGGGATCGGGTCTTGCGTGGGGGAGGTCGCGCCGTTGAACCACCGCCGCATGTCGAAGAGGACTTCGGGAGTTTCTAACGATGCGTGTCCGTCGAAGTAAGCGGTTGGTGTACTTGTTCCGTGCCGCCCGATCGGTAGTCCCTGGTTGAGGCCCGCATTGAGATTGCGCACCTGCCCGCTGACGATGTCCCATCGTGCGCCCTTTGCGAACGGCGGCGTGGCCCAGAACATGCCACCTTCGAGCTCCCGGCTGAACTGGGACGGACCGTCCCCCAGGCGCCCTTGGACTTCGGTAAATACAAGAAGACTCGAAGGGTCGCGGACTTCTTTTTCAAAGAAAACCGGGTGCGCGCCGACGTTCGGGATATCGCCTTGGGCCGTGGGGTCCGTCCCGTTGTAAAAACCCAGGAACTGTCCGCTGTGGCCTCCAACGTACACGGTGTTGAGCGCGTAAGTGACTTCTAGGCTCAAGCCGTAGGCCTTGTTGAACGCTTCGAACGGCGTGTCTGAGGCCTGCGGCAGCGGCGGTAAGGGGCGGTGGCTGTACAAAACCTCCCATACGTTTTCGACATAGGGAGCAAATCGCCACGGGAACCGATCGGCAATCGGAGGACCGAACGGGCTTGGATACAGACCCGTATCGACTTGGACAAATTTGTCGTTCACTTTGGGTGGCGTCAAACCCCAGAGTACGTGGCCGTTGTGGTCCTGCTGGTAGAGCGTGTGACCCAGCATCAGCTGCCGGAGGTTGCTTAGGTCTTGTGCCTGCCGAGCGCTATCTCGAGCGCCACCGAGCACGGGTAGCAGGATGCCGATGAGCAGCGCGATGATCCCGATCGCCACGAGCAGTTCGATCAGCGTAAAGCCGGCGGGGGAACCAACGCCGAGCAGTACCTCCTTCACGGGGCTCCGGTTTCGCCAAGCGCGGACCGCGATGCGACTGGATGGTGGAATGTCTCGGCACATGGCGACGCCTTGTAGCTTCCCGAGCGAGCTTGACCGATTGGCATAACTCTGTCGGCGGGTGGCCTCTTATTTTTGCTTCGTTCCGCGCGGATTTCGGTCGATATGCCCCTAATCTCTCGGCTGACTTCGTATCCGCCGCGGCCGACCGAGCCACCCGCACACGACCGCGACGAGCGCCGCGGCGGCTGGTTCAGGAACGGTGGAGGGCCGGAAGCTCGGGGTTACGCCGCCGTCGCCCCAATTGCTGAGCACGCCGTTGAGCTCGGCCTGGTCGATGATGCCTTCTGGCAAGTGGTTGATCCAACCTTCCGGGACGCTATCTGTCGTATCCAGGCCCCAGTTGTTGAGCACCAGGTTTAGGTCGCCTTGTTCCACTACGCCCGAGTTGTTGTAATCGCCAGGCACGCTCCCGGCCGAAGCTTCGACGAACGTGTCGATCACGAGTTGATCGAGCGATGCCGAACTCACGCCCCAACTCCAATCCAGCATGAAAGAGTCTCCCACGCCGGCGACCAGCGACGCGTCGACGTCGAACGTCCACAGGTGCTGGATCAACCCCACGGTGCCGAAGGGCTCGAGATTCGATTCGTCGCGGGATAACTCTTCGTACGCGTAGCCGGGTAGCGTGGCCACGTCGACGCCGTTGACCGTCAGCGCGTTTTCGATCGTCGTATCGATGATGCTCCCGAACGAACGGACTTGAATGAAGAATCGCGTCGTGTCCCCCGGCGAGGCCGAGAACGCCGGCACGATCGCGCGCGGCGTGATCACGCCTGAAAACGAATAGATGTTCCCGCCGCTGGTCACGAAAGAATTACTCGATTCCTGCGAGCTGTCGAACGCGTCTGCGAAACCGTTAGGGTTTTGGTTTCCGGTGTCCGGTGGATTCGGACCTTGAGCGAACGAGAACGAATCCCACTGCTGATACGTCGCATTGGGATCGTTGCGGCTCCACGCTGTGGGCTCGATGAGGTCCGCGAACACGGACGGGGAAAACAGGACGACGGTCAGCGCAGCCGCGAGCGCCGGCCAGGAGTGGAACCGGAGGCGGAGCGGGGCGGCAGACCGAGGGGCCTTGCGGGGCATCACAGGGAAATCCATCTGGGAGTTGCGGCGGTGGGAAAGATCTGCCGTGCGGGGTTCGTGGAAGACGTCAATGTAGCCGAGTAGGAGCGGTGGCGGTGATCGATCACGCCGGGGTGGCCGTTTTCACGGCTGCGGCGTCGACGACGCGTGTTCCCCGGCCGGGATGCCCGTGTTGCCCCGACGGCGGCGGTTGCGATGATTGCGTGAGCTGAGCGGCTGCCGTGGAAACCCGTCGCGTTATACGCCACCTCTTGAAACACGCCCGCTTGTCTCGGATGCGGCGGAGAGGCGATCCAGCGTCAGGAGGACTTGTTCGCCCGTCGCGGGAAGGGGCAAGCTCGCCGAGGCGGTGCCCCGATCGGTCGGTCGAACCTCGGCCTGGGCAACGGCATCTTTGATGGCCAGCCAAGCGCTCAGCCCCAACAGCAGCGGCGGTTCGCCCACGGCCTTGCTCCGCCGGAGGCTCACCACGTTGTTGGGGTTGTCGAGGAAGCGCACGCGAAAATCCTTAGGCACGTCGGTCACCGCCGGGATCTTGTAGGTGGTGGGCGACGGGGCGAGGAGTTCTCCCGTGGGGCTGTAGATCAGCTCCTCGGTGGTACACCAACCCATGCCCTGAACGAAGCCGCCGACGACTTGACCGCGGTCGATGCCGGGGTTGATGGATTGGCCGACGTCCATGATCAAGTCGACGCGGGTGGCCTCGTATTGGCCGGTGAAGCGATCGATGAGAACCTCGGTGCAGGCGACGCCGTTGGTGTAGTAAAGGAACGGGTTGCCCCTGCCGGTGGCACGGTTGAAGTCGACGCCGGGGGTGGCGTAGAAGCCTCGTTCGCCAAGCGAGACGCGTTGTTCGTAGGCTTGAGCAACGATTTCACCGAAGGAGACGCGGGTTTGGGGGGTGCGCGTGTCAACCGCGAAGCCGTTTGAGAAGCGGATATTGGCAGGCTCGGGAGGCCGGCCGGCGGTTGCGTCGCCGAGCATGCCCGCGGCGACGTCTGCGAGGCGGCCTCGGAGGCGGGAGCAGGCGTCGGCCGCCGCTGCGCCATTGAGGTCGGTGCCGGCGGACGCGGCGGTCGGCGAAGTGTTGTTGTTCTTCTCCGTGCTGGTGATGGCGACGAGGACCCGGTCGTAAGGGACGCCAAGCTCGTCGGCGACGATCTGGCGGATGCGGGTGTTGACGCCTTGGCCCATTTCCGTGGCACCGGTGCTGACCATGACCGAGCCGTCGTGGTAGATGTTGACCAAGGCGTTGGCCTGGTTCATGGCGCGTCGGGTGAAGGAGATGCCGAATTTCACGCCGGAAACGGCGAGGCCGCGGAGATGGGTCGGGCTGGTTTGATTAAAGCGGGCGACGTCGGCGCGGCGGGCGTCGTAGTCGGATTCATTGCGGATGGCGGCGAAGAGTTCGGGCAGGGTGTTGTTGGCAACGGTTTGGCCGTAGTGGGTGGTGTTGCGGTCGTCGATGCCGTAGACGTTGCGTTGGCGGACGTCGAGGGGGTCAAGGCCGGCTTGCCGGGCGGCGTGTTCGAGGATGTTCTCGGTGGAGGCGACGCCTTGCGGGCCGCCGAAGCCGCGGAAGGCGGTGTTGCTGGGCAGATTGGTTTTGCAGATGCGGCCGGTAACGCGGAGATTTTCGACGTAGCAGGTATTGTCGGTGTGGAGCAGCGCGCGTTCGAGGACGGCGGGAGACAGATCGGTGCTGCAGCCGCCGTTGGAGAACAGACGGACGTCCAAGGCGGTG
The DNA here is from genome assembly GCA_039180415.1 of Planctomycetota bacterium. Classification (GTDB taxonomy): domain Bacteria; phylum Planctomycetota; class Phycisphaerae; order Phycisphaerales; family Phycisphaeraceae; genus CAZIXN01. The sequence goes on from JBCDDH010000013.1 coordinate 40,467, forward strand.
ATACGTCCGTCGTGGGTAACGCCCGCTTTGTAGAAACTCTTGAACGGGTGGCGCTTGCCGGTGAAGCGCATATCGTCGTCTTTGTGATAAAGGAAACGGATCGGCCGCCGGGTGCGATGGGCTAGCAGCGCGGCCATCATCGCGGGAGGCGCGGCCTGAGTCTCTTTGCCGCCGAAGGCGCCGCCCATGCGTTTGCAGGTGCAGATGACGTGGTTGAACGGCACGCCCAGCACCTCGGCGACCATCTCCTGCACCTCGGTCGTGTGCTGCGTGGAGGACTGGATGTGCATCTGCCCTTGTTCGCCGGGGGTGGCGATCGCGATCTGCGACTCGAGGTAGAACTGCTCCTGCCCGCCGATGTCGAGGGTGCCTTCGATGACGTGGTCGGCCCGATCGAAGCCGGCGGCGAGATCGCCACGCTCGATCTTGAGGGTGTCGGAGAGCCAGGATTCGGCGGCCATGGCCTCGTCGATCGAAAGGATCGGCGGCAGCGGCTCCATGTCGATCTCGACCGCGGCGATGGCTTCGTGGAGCGTGTCGGGCGAGTCGGCGGCGATGAGGGCGAGGGGTTGGCCGAGGAACACCGCGTACTCTTCGACGAGCAGGTCCTCATCGACCACGACGGGTCCGAACCGGTTGTGGCCCGGGACGTCGGCGGCGGTAAGGGCGGCGGCGACCCCCGGAATTTGAGCGGCCTTGTTGGTGTCGAGTTTCAGCAGCCGGCCGTGGGCGTGGGGGCTGGGGACGATGCCGGCGAGGAGTTCGCCCGCGAGGGGCGCGAGATCATCGAGGAAAACCGATTGCCCGGTGACGTGGGTGCGGGCGGAATCATGAGCGAGGTTTTGGCCGACGGCGGGCATGGTCAGGTCGTCTCCGATGAAGGATGGTGGACGGTGACCGGGGCACTGGCATCGCCGGCTGGTTTAGGTGATCGTGGTAGCTTCCCGTTGTGGTTTTCGTCGTCGTTCGCGCCGGGGTGAGTGAGGTCGTGCCAGAGCTTGTGGAGGATGTTGCCGGCGAGGGTGCTGCGATAGCCAGCGGAGCCCCGGACGTCGCTGAGGGGGCGGACGGCGGCGCGGGCGGCGTCGGCGGCGCGCTCGAAGCTCGGGTATTCGAAAGGCCGGTTGATCAATTCGGCTTCGGCTTCGGGCATGCGGAGAACGCGGGGGCCGACGCCGCCGAACGCGAGGCGGGCATCTTCGATGTGCCGGTCGGTCACGCGGAGCCAAGCGGCGGCACTGAAGGTGGAGATGTCCATGTCGCGTCTCTTGGAGACCTTGTAGAAACGAACGTGTTCGTTGCGTTTGGGCAGGGGGATGTCGACACGGGTGAGCAACTCGTCGGGCCGGAGTTCTGTGGTGCGGTAGCCGGTGTGGAAGTCTTGGACCGGCATGGAACGGGTGCCGGTGGTGGACGCGAGTTCAAGGGTCGCTCCGAGGGCATAGAGGACGGGAGCGGTGTCGCCGATGGGGGAGGCGGTGCAGAGGTTCCCGGCGAGGGTGCCGGCGTTTCGGATCAAAGGCGACCCGAACCAGCCGAGGTATTCGGCGAGTTCGGGGAGGTGGGTCTGGGCGGTGTCCTCGAGTTGGGAGAGAGGGGCGGCACCGCCGACGCTGAGCATGCCTTGATTGACGCTGATGTCCTGGAGTTCGGGCAACGCGGTGGTGGTGAGGACGATTTCGGGGCGGAGCTTGCGGTGGTTGTTGAGGACGCCGAGGTCGGTGCCTCCGGAAATGATGGTTGGGGAGACGCCTTTGGCGTGCTGGTCGGCAAGCCAGGCGGTGGCGTCGTTGAGAGTGGCCGGTTTGAACAGACGGCGACCATCGGCGGTGTGGAGGTCGACGGTTTCGGCGGTGGCTCGGTTGAGTGCCTCGGCGATGACCCGAGGTGGGTAAAGGGTGTTGAGCGGCGTGAGTCGTTCCCGATCGGTCTGTTCGGCGGCCTGAACGATGGAGTCGTAGCCGGTACATCGGCAAAGGTTGCCCGTGAGGCCGCGGCGGAGGGTGTGCGTATCGTGGGGTTGGCCTTCGTGTAGCAGCTGGTAGAGGCTGACCACGAAGCCGGGCGTGCAGAAGCCGCACTGGGTGCCGTGGCAACGGACCATCGCGTCCTGGATGGGGTTGAGGTCTTGCTCGCTGGCCGGGGTGAGGCCCTCGATCGTGACGACGTGAACGCCGTCGAGTTGGAGCATGAGCTGGATACAAGCGGTGACGTTGGTGTAATGGACGGTGTTGGAACTGGCACTTGGTCTGCCGAGGAGGACGGCACAGGAGCCGCAGTCGCCCTCGGCGCATACGACTTTGGTGCCGGGGAGGCCGCGGCGTTTGCGAAGGAAATCGGTAAGGGTGAGGAAGGCGTCGTCGCCGCTGACGCGCAGGGGGTGTCCGTTGAGGTAGATCAGCAGGTGGTCACGCATGTGAGAGCGCCCCAAGGCGGAGCGGACGGATTACCCGGGAATCCGAAGCAGGCAACGTTTGTCCCAATTTAGGCGGCCTTCGAGTGTAGCGGAGCTAAATCCCGAAGGACAGGGCTTGAGCGGCAATGCATGAATCAAGCGGACGGTGTGATCAGTCGGCCCAGGGGATGGCCTACCGCTTCGCCATCGAGAGCGATGGTGTGGCCGCGGAGGAGGGTGCGGATGGGGAGGCCCGTGAAGGTCCGGCCGATGTATGGGCTGAGGCGGTGGCGATCGAGGAGCATGTCGCGGGTAAGGGTGAAGGTTCGGTGGAGGTCAACGAGGGCGAGGTCGGCGTCGAAGCCCGGGGCGATCACCCCTTTGCCCGCAAGGCCAAAACGTCGAGCGGCGTGGGTGGCGGTGAGTCGGGCGACCTGGGTTAGGGGCAGCGGCGGATCGAGAGAGAGCACGGCAGAAAGCGTGGATTGGACGCCGGCGATACCGCCCCAGACGTCGAAGATGTCACGCGAAGCTTTTAGACCGGATGGGGAAGGCGAGTGGTCGGAGGCGATGAAGTCGAAACCCCCTTGGCGGGCGAGTTCTTGCAGCGCATCGCGGTTGGCGTCGGTGCGGATGGGTGGGGCGCACTTGGCGTTGGGACCGATCCTGAGCGTGTCGGACAGCGTCAGCGTCAGATAGTGCGGGCAGGTTTCACAGGTCACGTCAACATCAGGTCGGAACGTCTCAACGAGTTCGACGGCGTACGCCGTGCTGAGGTGGACGAGGTGCAGCTTGCAGCCGGTGTGCCGGGCGAAGAGCAGGGCGCGGTTGACCGCGTCGATCTCGCAGAGCGGTGGGCGGGAGGCCGTCCACGTGGTCATGGCCGAAGGGCCTTGGGTGGCTAGCTCGCCACGCACTCGGCGGGTCATGCCGACGGCCAGCTCTTGGTTTTCGGCATGAACCGCGATGGGCAGGCCGAGCGACGCGGCCCGCTCCATGCCCTTGAGGAGGGTGTCGTCGTCGGCACGGAGGAAGTCGTCGATGCCCGAGTCGCACATGAAGGCCTTGAAGCCAATAACGCCGCGGTCGGCGAGGGCTTCGAGCTGGTCGAGGTTCGTGGGTGTGAGACCACCCCAGAGGGCGAAGTCGCAGCCGCTGCGAGCCTGACCCGCAGCGGCTTTTACGTCGAAAGCCTCGACGGTAAGCACAGGAGGCGTACTGTTGAGCGGCATGTCGATGAAAGTGGTGCCGCCGCCGACGGCGAGGGCGGCAGACCCCGTGGCGAAGCCTTCCCACTCGGTTCGGCCGGGCTCGTTGAAGTGAACGTGGGGGTCGACGACGCCGGGGAAAATGTGAAGGCCGGTGGCATCGATCTCGTCGCGCGCGGCATCGGACGGGTCACCGAGGGCGACGATCGTTCCTTGATCGATCGCGAGGTCGGCTTGGATGGTGCCGTCTGGGGTGACGAGGGTACCGCCGCGGATGAGCAGGTCGATCGGCAAGGGTCAGCTCCCCCGATAGGTGCTGTAGGACCAAGGCGAGACGAGCAGCGGGACGTGGTAATGCTGGTCGGAGTCCGCGATGTGAAACACGATGGGGACGACGTCGAGGAACCGGGCGGCGTCGGAGTGGCCGATCGATTTGAAGTACCTCCCTATGGCAAACGACAATTCGTATCGCCCCGTTCTGAACCGAGACCCTTCGATCAATGGAGCGTCAACGCGACCGTCTTCATTGGTCTCCCACGAACCGATGACGTCAATGAAGCCTTGCTCTCCAAGTTCTCGCGACAGGCGTACGAGCACGCCGGCCGCCGGTTTGCCGTGAGCGGTGTCGAGGACGTGGGTGGTGAGCTTGCCGGTAGACATGTCTTAGGTTCGTTCGACGGTGCCGCGAATCTGGCCGGCGGGTTCGTCGGTGGTGACAAAGATGGAAGCGTCGTTTTCGTAACCAAAAGGCTTGAGGTCGAAGGGGACGCGGTGTTGGTTGGGCATCTCTAAGTCGACTTGGTCGATGGCATCGGAAGCGTCGAGAGCGGCCTTGCCCATCTCGAGCAGTGTCTGCTGGACGGCCAGGCTGTGGTGTTCGGCGAAGACCTCGATGAAAACCGGGCGCACCGCTTTGTAGCAAGCATTGAAGTCGGCCTCGACCGAAGTGAATCGCCAATTGGCTTCGACGGTGGTGGCGAAGATCCGCTCGGTGGTGTCGGGCAGTGTGCGGAAGCGGTCATCGACGAAATCGACAAAGACGGAGCCGGCTGACTTAAGGACAACGAGACCGGAGATGCCGCCGCTGCAGCGGGTGCCGCTGGCGTCGACACGGCAGTGAGCGGTGCGCGCCTCGTTAGAGCCGCCTACGAAAGCGTAGGGGTGTGGCTTGCCTTCGAGGGCAACGCGAGTCAGGAGAGTCTGGTGGACGCGGACGTCGGCTCCGGTGACCTGGGGGTAGGTGTCGACGAAGTGAGTGGCGAGGAGCTTGGCGAAGGCGTCGGGCGAATCGAAGTCGTTTTCGCGGGCCAGGACGTAGACCGTATTTTTCTGCGAGTCGGTGGCGACGACCTTCGTGTTATTCCCGGCGGTGTAAGAGTCGGCGAAGTCACCGGCAAGGGCGATATCGACGGTGAACTCGTAGACGTCGTGCCGTTGGCTTGGAGCGGGGTGGCGGACGACTTTCGTGAGGCGGACACGAGATTTGCCGTAGGAGTTAGCGGTGAGCGTGGCGGTCATGGATCGTCGGTGGTGGGGGTATGTGTTTCGGAGATGGCGTCCCGCAGGCGCAACCGGGCAATCTTACCGATCTCTGTAAGGGCGGTGGCGACTTCGGCGTCGCGTTCGTGGGCGAGGCGTTTAGGGAAAGCGGCCAGGATGGCGGCCTTGCGGTTTTGGCGAGCGCAAATGACGAAGGGGAAGCCAAACTTGGCGTGGTAGGCGGCGTTGTGGCGGTCGAACTGCTGGGCTTCATCGGGGGTTAGGGTTTCGAGGCCGGCGGCGCGCTGCTCGGCGGTGGATTCGGGGGTCAGTTGGCCTTGTTTGGCGAGCTTGCCGACGAGGTCGGGGTGGGCGCGGATCAGTGCGAGTTGTTCGGGTTCTGTGGCTTGGGCTACCACGTGTTGCATGGCGTCGTGAAGGTCGTCGATGGTGGCGAAGGGGCGTTGGTCGTAGACAGCGTCGGCGATCCAAGGAGAGTGTTCGTAGATGCCGCCAAGGGTGATGACGAAAGCCTCGCGGCCGAGGTGGTTCAGGCGATGAAGGGTGGGTTGGCGGACCAGGCGTTCGAGCGCGGCGACGGCCGCGTGGACGTCTTCGACGCGGCTGAATTCCGCGGGATTGTGGCTGATGCCGTCGCGGCTGGGGATGAACAGCATCGCGGTGGGCAGAAGCGGGGCGAGAATGGCGGCATCATGGAGGGCACCGCTAACGACGGCGGGCGTGTCGGTCAGGCGGGTGAGGCGGTCAACGAGCGTGGCGTCGAGGGGTTGAGCGGGGAGCGACTCGGTTTGTTCGATGCGGGTGTCGAGGCGGCGCCGGGTGGCGGTTTGGGTGACGAGTTGGCAGAGTTGGACATCGCCCTCGGCCAGTTGGGCGTCCTCGGGAGCGCGGAGGTCGATGGTGAAAGTGACTCGGTCGGGGATGACGTTGATGGCGTTGGGTTCGACAATAAGCCGTCCAACGGTGAGGACCGCGTCGGGGCCAAGCTTCGGGGCGAGAGCTTCGAGTTGGCTGAGACATTCCGCAGCGGCGGCCAAAGCGTCGCGGCGGTCGTGCATGGCGGTGGCACCCGCGTGGTTGGCCTCGCCGGTGAGGGTGACGGTGTACTGGCGTCGGCCGGCGATGCTGCGGACAACGGCCAGGCGTTGGTCGTGTCGCCACATGCCGGGGCCTTGTTCGGCATGAAGTTCGATCAGGCCGAGGTAGCCGTGCGGTTGGAGGCGGGCGTCGGGAAGGCGGGTGGGCTCGGCACCGTACGCTTGCCCGGCTTCAAAAAAAGATTGGCCTTGGGCGTTGGTAAGGGCTTGGAGTTGGTCCGCGGTGAGAGTGCCGGCCATGGCACGAGAGCCGAGCATGCCGAGGCCAAAAGTAGGGCCTTCTTCCTCGGCGAAGACGGCGAGTTCGACGGGGAGGGCAAAGCCGTCGTCGTAGGCCGAGCGGAGGAGTTCGAGGGCGGTGAGAACCCCGGCGACGCCGTCGTAGTCGCCGCCGTGAGGGACGGAATCGAGGTGAGAGCCGACGAGCCAGACGGGTTCTTCGGGATCGAGGTTGACGGAGCGGGCGAAGGCGTTGCCGGCGGGGTCTCGGCGGATCGCGCAGCCGGCCGCCTGGGCTTGGGCGAGGACGTAGTCGACGGCCTGGGCCCAGGCGTCACTGAAGGTCGGGCGGGTTGCGCCATGGCCGGGCGTTTCGGTGAAGCCGGCGATGGTTTGGAAATCGTGCTGGAGGCGTTCGAGGCTGAGCAAGGTCTGGATTGGTGGTTTCGAGAGGTTCGGTGGCGGTCATTTGCCGAATTGATCGCGCCAGGCGCGGCCGGTTTGTTCCATCGTGCTGGCTTGGCCGGTCCGACGGAGGCGGTGGAGTTGGGGCATGCCCAAGGCCCACTCTTGCATCCAGTCTCGAGCGAAGATGCCGGCTTCGGTTTCGTCGAAGATCTTTTGAATCTCGTCGCGGTTGATCACGCGGGGGCCGCGGGTCCGGACGGCAAACTCACAGGTGCGAGAACTGCGGTTGGAGATGTAGTCTTCGATGCCCACTTCGTCCATGACGTCGATGACGGAGCGGAGGGAGCGGATGGCCTTGGCGTAAGCGAAGCTGGGCGGGTAGCCGCCGGCGACCATGGTCTCGAAGCAGGCCCGCATGAGGGCGATGGCGCCGCCGTAGAGGATCTGCTCTTCAAAGTTGTCGCCCTCGGTTTCCTGCTGAAAAGTCATGGCGACGACGCCGGCGCGGGTGCTGCCGACGGCTTTGCTGACGGCGAGGACCGTTTCCATCGCGTCGCCGGTGGCGTCGTGATCGACGGCGACGCAGCCGTAAATGCCTTCGCCCTTGAGGTACTTTTCGCGAACGAACGCGCCGGGGGCATTGGGGACGAAGAGGGTGGTGTTCACGGTTTTGGGGGGGGCGATCTGGCCGTAGAGGACGGAGAAGCCGTGGCAGAAAACGAGGGTTTGATCGGGCCTGAGGTTGGGTTCGATCTCGGCTTCGTAGACGGTGGGCTGAACCGGGTCGGCAAGCTCGATGAGGATGACGTCGGCTTGAGCGGTGGCATCCGCGACCGAGAAAGCGTTGAAACCGTCAGCGGCGGCCTCATCGCGGGAGGTGCTGCCCTGGTCTTGGCCGCGGCAGCCGATGATGACGGTGCAACCGGAGTCACGGGCGTTGGCGGCCTGGGCCTTGCCCTGGATTCCGTAGCCGAGGACGGCCAGGGTCTTGCCGTTAAGGATGGATTGGTCGACGTCGTCGTCGCGGTAGATCTTTTCGTTCATGTGATGCTTGGTGGTTTGGGTTTACAGCGCGATGTCGCGATTAACGTTTTTGTAATAGAGGTAGCGGGCGGGAGTTGGGCCGGTGGCGTAGAAGCTTTGAGGGCAGAAGGGGGCCATCCAGATGAAGTCGTCTTGCTCGACTTCCATCCATTCGCCGCCGAGTTGGTAGAGGCCTTTGCCGTGGAGGAACCACAGGCCGTGCTCCATGACGTGGGTTTCGACGATGGGCAGGCCGTGCCCCGGCGAAAAAGTAAAGATGTTCATTGCGAGGTCGAAGGCCAGGTCGTCGGGGATGAGGGTCTGGAGGAGGGAGTCGGGATTGTCGGCCCACGGGTGAGACTCGACCTTAGATTCGTGGCTGTAGATCTGGGGGCCTTCGGGGTATTGTGCGGTAGGTTCGTAGCGCTTGCGGAGGATCAGCAATCGCATCGGTTGGCGCGCTGTGATACTGACGCCTCGGTTCGGCGGAGTGAGCCCGTAGCTTCCGGGTGAGAGCGTGCGTTCAATCCCGAATCCGTTTAAGAATTCGCCCTCGCCGGACAAGACGTAGTGGAAAGTTTCGGTTTGTTGGTCGGGTGGAAAATCCCCGCGGCAACCGGCGGGAAGATCGATGAGCATCTGAGTGAATTGGGCGCCTAGCGCGGGCGAGGCGAGTATGTAAGCCTCGGCGTCTGGCCAGCCCGGGAGGCGAGAAGGGGGAAAGCCTTCAAGAGGCATGACCGCGTAGTGGGGGGTGACGCGGGTGCGGGCGTGGACGAGGTCGGTGAGGGGGCGCATCGGTGCGATCCTAAACGAACAAGTCGACTTGTTCGAAGCGTTCAACATCGACCAGGCCGAGGTCGGTGAGCTTGAGAGCGGGGATAACCTCAAGGGCCATGAAAGACATGGCCATAAACGGATCGGCAAGCGGAGAGCCGAGGGCCTTGGCGTGGTGCACGGCGTCGGCGTAGGCGTCCGCGACGGCGTGGACGGGCTGGTCAGACATCAGCCCGCCGATGGGCAAAGGGAGGCGGGCCAGGATGTGTTCGCCGTCGGTGACGGCGAGGCCTCCGCCGTCCTTCGCGATGGCGGCGGCGGCGGTGCGTATGGAGATGTCGTCGGCACCGATGGCGACGAGGTTGTGATGATCGTGGGCGACGGTGCCGGCGATAGCGCCCCGATTGAGACCGAAGCCTCGAATGAAGCCAAGGCCGAGGTTGCCGGTGTTGTGGTGGCGTTCGAAGACGGCGATCTTGAGGAGGTCGCGTGCGGGGTCGGCGACGGCGTAGCCGTTTTCGATCTTGGCGGTGAGGGTAAGAGACTCGGTAAGGAGTTGATCTGGGAGGTGGCCGATGACGCGGATGGTGTCGCCCAAGGCAGGGATGGCCAGATCGGTGTTTTGCGCGTCAACGGTGCAGCGGCCGCGAGGGCTTGAGAGGTTGGTTTCAGATTCAGGGGTGGCGTGCTCGATGAGTTTGCCGCCCTGGGCAACGAGTTGACCTTTCGCGAAGACCATGCGCGGGGTGGGGGCTTGAAGATCGTCGAAGACGAGGAGATCGGCCACACGGCCGGGGCCGATGGCGCCGATGTCGCGCAGCCCGAACCACTCGGCGGGGTTCAGGGTAGCCATGCGGATGGCGTCGAGAGGATCGAGGCCGGCGACGATTGCGCGGCGGACCATGTGGTCGATTGAGCCGGTGTGGAGGAGGTCGCCGGGGGTGCGGTCGTCGGTGCAGAAACAGATGCGCCGAGCGTTCGCGGGGGTGACGACAGGGAGCAGGGCGTCGAGGTTCCGTGCGTTGGTGGCTTCCCGGATCAGGAGGTAAAGGCCGCGCTCCAATCGGTCGCGGGCTTCGTCGGGGGTCACGCATTCGTGATCAGAGCCGACGCCGGCGGCGGTGTAAGCGTCGAGGTCTCGGCCGGTTGCGCCGGGGCTGTGCCCGTCGATGGGTTGCCCGCGGAGGGCGTCGAGCTTGGCGAGCATGTCGTCGTGGCCCCGGATCACGCCGGGGTAATTCATCACCTCGGCGAGGCCATGGATCGTGCCGTTGCGATAAAGGGCTCGGAGGGCGTCGGCGTCGAGGGCGGCACCGGCGGTGGCCATGGGGGTGGCGGGGACACAGCTGGGTCCCATGAGAACGACCCTAAGAGGCAAGGCTTTGGCGGCGGCGGCCATCCACTGGACGGCCTCGAGACCGGCGACGTTGGCGAGTTCGTGGGGGTCGGCGATGACGGTGGTGACACCGCGGGGCAGAACGGCAGCGGCGAACTGGGCGGGGGTGCAGAGAGAACTTTCGATGTGGACGTGGGCGTCGATGAAGCCGGGGCAGACATAGGCACCGGCAAGATCGATGGTCTGTTGGGCTTCGTAGCCGGAGCCGAGGCCGGCGACGCGGTCTTGGCAGAGGGCCAAGTCGGCGGGCGGCTGGACCTGTCCGGTGAAGACGTTGACGAGCCGGACGTTCTGAAGGACGAGGCTGGCCGGGGCGTCGCCACGGGCGATGGCGAGCAGGGGGCGGAGTGGATGCATCGAGACGTGAAAAGTTCCGCGGGGTGCGGCAGGCCATGTAAATATAATCCGGAAGCCTGCTCGGGTGGCGTCGGGTCAAGACGAATGGTTGATTTGCTTCGTGAGATCGTGACACGGGTTCGGGCCGGGGCGACCCTGTCGGTTTGCATGGTGGTGTCGACGAAGGGCAGTACGCCGCAGAAGGCGGGGGCTTTGATGCTGGTCTTGGGGACGGGCAAGACGCTCGGGACGTTAGGCGGTGGCTGTGTCGAGGCGGAGGTACGGACCCGGGCGATGAAGCTGATGCTGGAGGGGGAGAGCCGGCTGCTTCGGTTCAGCCTGGATCGGGATTACGGCTGGGACGACGGGCTGGTGTGCGGAGGCGTCATGGATATCGCCGTGCAGACACTGGCGGCGCCAGCGGACGTAGAGCCTTGGTATGAAGCATTGGCGGCGGTCGAGTCAGGAGGAGACGGGCGGTTACAGATCGAAGTGAAGGACGAGGGAGGGGAGCCCGTGGAATTTGAGCATGTGATCGAGACGTCGCCAACGCTGGTGATCGCGGGAGGCGGACACGTGGGGTTGGCTTTGTCGAACGTGGCGGAGCCCATGGGTTTTGAAGTGGTGGTGATCGATGACCGTGCGGACTACGCCTCGGCAGCGCGGTTTCCCGACGCCGAAAGACGGGTAGGCGATATCGCAACGGAGCTGTCGCGGATAAAACTCGGCGAGACCAGCTACGTCGTCATTGTTACACGCGGCCATCAGCACGACGCGGACGCGCTCGAAGCGGTGATTCGGTCTCCGGCGAAGTACATCGGGCTGATCGGATCGCGGCGAAAGATCCACATGATTTTGAAGGGGCTTCGCGCGGAGGGCGTGGACGAATCTGCGTTGGCGAAAGTGCACGCGCCGATCGGGCTGGGTATCGGAGCGGTCACGCCGGAAGAGATCGCCGTGAGCATCGCGGCAGAGCTGACCGCCGTGAGGCGGGGCGTGCCGAGTCCGATGAGCCTGAAGAAACCACGTTCGGTGGATTCAAAGTGATTAAGACTGCCCTTTTGGATACAACGGAGTTTCTCTAAAAGTTGGACCGGCGAGTGATCTACAACACTATCGGTCGCGCTTGAGGTTCCGCACGCGGATCGTCGGCCGCGAGATCGAGTTTGATGTGCTGGCGCTGTACCGAAGGACGGCTTGGTAATCCTTCCGTGCGTACATCGGTTGCCTCGTAGTGCGTTTGCGGACACGGATAAGCATCGCTACCTGCCGAGATATTCGATCCTCACGTCGTCAACGAAGTAATCTTCCTTTGAATCAGCGCGTGTCACCGAGAGTCGACCGTCGACGATCCAGTCGCCCCAGTCCACGTCGTACTCGAACATCACTCTGTTCCATTGACCGGCCTTAACCGGCACGGCAGGATCGCGGTGCTGCATGCGTTCGCCGCGTTCGGTGTAGGCCAAGCCGATCGAAACGGTGCCATCGGTTTTGGCGGGGCGGACGTAGGCGGTGATGCGGTACTTGCCTTGGCGGGTGTTCATCAGCACGCCGGTGACGTCTTGGCCCAACGCGTGCCAAATCGCGCTTCTGCCGGTGACACGGGCGGCGTAATCGCCGGTGCGGGTTGGGGTTTGGACGAGCGCGATTTTGTTTGCCGAGCCGCCCGTGCCGAACCACGCGTCGGCTCCGTTTTCGAATCCGGGATCGCTCAAAGTGGCGTTGGGTAGTTTGGTCACGGCCCGATCTTGCCGAAGCGTCACGTCCGGAGCGGTGGCGAACACACGCGGTGGGCCGGATGGGCGATCGATCTGGGCGATCACGCTTACGGGGAACGACGCGTTGACGGTGGGACGGATCACGCCATCGACCACTTCGGCAGCCGGGGTTCGATCAACCGTCTCCCAGAGCTGATTGGCCGAGCGCATCGAGACGATACGGACGCCAGGGGCGAGATAAATCGCGGCCTCCGGGCCCAGCAGCACGGCGTAGATATCGTCGTTCTTGCTGTGTAGGCCGGCGAGACCATGGGCGTCGGCGTAGGCGGTCGGGCTGTGATAGACGTCTTGATCCGCGTCCCAGGTGCGGCTGCCCACGGGGGTGCCGTGCATGTTCTGCCAGGTGCTCAAGGCACGGATGAGCTTGAACTGGTTGTCATAGGTATCGATCGGCCGACGCGAGCGATCGAACGTTCCGTAGCTCATGAAGTATCCGCCGCGTGAACTGATCTCGCCGAAGTAAACGAGTTGCGTGAGGTAATTCGGGTTTTGGGTGAACAAGTCGCCCGATGCGGTGCCCAGGCAGTGCATCGGCCATTGGTTTAGGTCGTGGAGATAGTCGTCGGTGAGATACGACAGGCCGGGTTTCTCATCGATCAGCGCATCGCCTTTGATTTTCTCGAAGAGTTCGTCCGTGACCGAGGGGTAGCGGTGGTCGATCAACGGCTCGACCCAGGATGCGACCATCGGCGTGGGTTCCCAGATGAACTTGATGTCGCGGTTTGGGAACGCGGCTTCGAGTTCATCACGCAGGTGACCCAAGAAGTGATACCAGCCCTCGCGAACGGTCGCGTATTGGTGCGTGATGCCTTTGTGTTCGACGGCGTAACGTTCGCGCTGCGGGTGGCCCGGCACAGGGCGGTCGGACGACCAGCTGAATTCATCCCACGGTTCGATCACGTCGATCACGATGCCCTGGAATCGGAAGTTGAAGTCGTTGTCGTCGACCTCGCGGATGTAATCGACGGCGGCTTGGACTTGGCGTTCGATCACGTCTCGCTGTTGAAAATCGCTGTACGGCTCCCAACGCACGCCGCTGCCCCACTTCTGGAGCTGACCGAGGTTGTTGGGGAACTCACGGTTGGGATGCGACCAGGCCTTGGTGGCTTCGAAGTCGTCTTTGACTTTTGCGTAGAGCTCGGGGTCTTGCGTTTTCATCGCCGCGATCTCTTCGGTGTCGATCGCGCGGGACATCTGGGGGTACCACGAGAAGGTGTGCGGGTATCGCTTCAACGCCCGAGCTAGCTCGGACTCGTTGAGTTCGAAGCGGTAGTAAGGCTGCACCTTCTTGTGCGGGTCGTTGACGTAAAACCCCAGATCGTGCGAGTCCCTCGCATTGGTCTCGGTCTTGCCGGGGTAGTGGACGTCGCGGAGGTCGCAAACGTGGTCGTATCCCAACGCCCGGGCCATGCGGTGGTGCTGCAAGGTCTGGTCGTCCCAGGCGATGAGATTGGCATTGAGCCAAGACTGGCGTAGTTCGTGCTGCTCGAGGCCTTGAGCCGGGGTGGGTGGCGATTCTGTTGCCGCTTCCACCGTTGGGCCTAGCAAAGCCAGGGCGAGTAGGCCGAGCCTCGGTGCAGCGAAAGCGCGGGATTGAAGCCGGGCACGAAGAGTCGAGAGCTTATGCATGAACCTTTTCTTCCTTCGAGTGCGGAGATGGCGATGGACCGCGTTGAGCGAGCAACCGGTACAGCCGGCGGATGTCGCCGATCCCGCCGATCAGAAACACAACGGCCATGATCGAAGCGACCGCCAACAGGAAAGCGACGAAGACCTGCCAGAAGTTGATCCAGAGCGTGTCGGGGATCTCGACAAACCGGCTGGTGATGTTGCCCGCGAGGAACGTGCCGAAGATCAGACCGACAAAGGTCAAATACAGGACCACGGTCCAGCGGCTGCCGGGTTTAAGGGCGCGGAGGTTGAACATGCTCCGCGGCAGGTGCGCGTACGGGTCGGCGTGATTCCCGCGATGCAGCATGGCGTCCATGTCGTGTGGCTTGCGGCAGGTGGCTACCGATACAAGCACGTACGCCGCGACCGAGCTGCCCATCGCGATGAAGAAGACCCAAACGCCGTTGATCGGGAACGCTTCGTAGCCCGACCCGGCAAGCACGGGCACGTACGGCCAAATCAACCTCAGGATGATTCCGGCAAACGAGATGATCAGCCCCGTGGTTAGCGCCGCCCACGCGCCGGCGGCCGTGCCCCGGCTCCAATACAGGCCGCCGATCACCAGCGCGCCGGCCCCGGCGACGTAGATCGACGAGGTGATCTGGAAATACATGAAGATGTACTCGCCGATCGGGAAGAAGTAGCTCCACACCACCGCGAAAACCGCCACGCCCAGCGTTGCGAAACGCAACAGCTTTAGCTTGGCTTGCTCGCTCAACGGCCGATCGCGGATCGGCTCGACCACGTCGTGAACGAAGATGCTCCCCCAGGAATGCACGAACGTGTTGTCGGTAGACACCGCCGCGCCCACCATCATCGCTACGAACAGCCCCATCAAGCCCACGGGCAGCAACTCAGCCAGCACCAGGGGCACGGTCATCTGTTTTTGCACCTGCGCGTCGCCGATCGCCGCGACAGACCGCTGAACCGCCGCGGCAGTGTCGGTGAAATCGACGTGATGCATGACCACCCAAGCCGCGATGGGCAGCAACATCAACACGAACGCCCGGACGTTGAACATCCAATCGCCCAGCATCCGCGAGAACCGGGCCTCCTCCGGCGACAAGGCCGCGGCGTCGTAGCCCTGCCGCGTGGGAAAGGCCATAAACGAATACAGACGGTTCACCGTCAGGATCATGAAGAACCAGAAGTTGAAGCTGCGTATTTCAGATTGGTCGTACGGGTCGATCTTGGATTCGCCCACCCGGGCCGACGACGCTCCCTCAAACAACGTGTCCCAGCCCACCGCGTAGACGATGAAACCCACGATCGCCAGCGTGCCGAAGATCACCAGCAGGCCCTGCAGGAAGTCGGTCACCATCACCGACACCAGTCCGCCGGTGAGCAAGACGAACATCGCAATGCTCAGGATCACGACCATGACCGGCAGCATCGTCGGCAGCTCGAACTCCCCGGGCCCGCCCAGCGACAACGTCTACGGCAACCCGCAGAACGCCACGATCAGGTTCGCCGTCACCGCCGGGAAGATGCCATAGTTCATCACCCCGGAGACGAACGCCAGCACCCCGGCGGACTTGCGGACGCCCGGGCTGTACCGGTCGCTGAAGAACCCCGGCATCGTCAGCGCCCGCGTCTCGCGGAACCGGAACTGCACCCAGCCCGAGAACATGACGACTTCCTCCGCCGTGATCACGACCAGCCGTTCTTCCTGGCCTGCGGCATCTACCGGCCCCACCTGCCGTTCGTCGCCCCCGAAGCCTACTTCGACGACTACCCGCTCGAAG